>CAZSET010000177.1:0-8626 GCA_964605915.1 uncultured candidatus Brocadiaceae bacterium
GCAAAAGGGCTACTGGTTTAGCCCGCAACTTGTGAACATGACAAAGTAGCACTAGCTCGCTTCCGACCTGGATAGCTCCCCAGTTCAAATGCCAATCCTTGGGGGTGATGACGCCGGGGCGAGTCATCCCTCAATTCTCTTGGCTCGGCCGGTGCCGACAAGGTTCTTGTCCGAATTCACAAACGCTTCGATGGAAGTGCCCCGATTACGGATGTCCTTGCGCGATCTGGCCGGTTGCTTCACTTGTCATGAACGGGATTTGAGCTTGGTTCAACAAGGCTCTGGCAGCCTATTGACATGCTAATCGTCAGCGCAATAACACGCTCGCGGGATATTTCGGGAATCTTACGGTGAACTGAGAAGACTCCCTCGGACTTCACACAGTTGACCTGTGAGACGGAGGAGATGTCATGGAGCTGATACTGTTCCTGGTGATTGGGGCCATTGCGGGTTGGATAGCCGGCAAAGTGATGAAGGGCCGCGGCTTCGGATTGGCAGGCAACCTGGTCGTCGGCGTTTTGGGTGCGTTCGCCGGCGGATTCCTCTTCTGGCAGCTTGGTGTGACCGGGGAGGGTGTGATCGGTTCGCTTGTCACTGCTGTGGCGGGGCCGTTATCTTGCTGTTCATAGTCGGCTTGCCCAAGCGGGCCTGACGGTCTGCTCAGCAAACCCGGCCAAAGGGCGGGGGAAGGCTTGGCGGCCCGGGTCGCCCAGGCTGCTGCCGTGTGTCTGTAGAACGTGGGCCTCAAGCGACCACGGTCGACCTCCAGAGCGGCCTTTAAGCTAAGACGGCTGCCCATGCCTGCAATACCCGCGAGCGGCATGTGTGGGAGCAGCCTCCGGCACGCGCGCCTGTAACCTGGATGGAGGTATCGAACGCGAAGGAATCGCCGCTTCAGAGCTTCAAGGTCTGCGGGAAGGCAAGCAGCCGGTACACGCCCTTCTGCCGGAGGTGAGTCCATCCGTAGGGGCGACCGCTGACCACCGGACTGTGGGTGGTGTTTCTGCTAACCTGCTGGCACGGCGTCGCGGGCCCATGGTATTCTGCGCCTGTTATACCTCGAGAGCGTAGCAGCCGGGCCGGAGGAAGCACTTGTGGGACGCCGGACACCCGCGGCGAAGGCCGACCAGGTTGCCCAAGAGGGTCACGTTGCTGGAGACACACGGAGAGGAAGGATGGTATGAGCGTTCTTCACACGATGCGTTCCGTGCGGAGCACATTGCGTGCCCTGGCGGTCTGTGCAGCCACCTATGCTCTCGTGGCGGGGGGGATCCTGAGCAGTATCACGTGGTGCGGGGCTCAGGATAATCCCCCCGTGTCCACCGTGGTGCTGGACTCCATGAGTTTCTGGCGATTCTGTCAGACAGTCAGGCCGCCGGTGGCCGAGGTGGACGGCGAGGTGAGAACGTTCGACGGTCCCTGGCCGGAGTGGGAGAAATACAGCCCTCCGGCGGACTGGATGAGTCCGGACTTCGATGACTACGGCTGGGTGCGGAACATGGTTCGGATGACGGCGTACGACGCCAACCTTGCTCAGCTCTGCCTGCGGGGGAAGTTCTCAGTCTCCGATCCGTCCACGGTGAGCGGACTGAAGCTGTCACTTGCGTACCACGGCGGGGCGATTGTGTACGTGAACGGTCAGGAGCTGGCACGGTCGCACATTGCGCCGAGCGCGGACCTGGCAGAGCCCTATCCGCCCGAGGCGTTCCTGGACAAGGACGGCGCGCTGGCCCGCCGCGTGGGCGTTTGGAACGCGCGTGGCATAGACGCCGGCGACACCGTGCGGCAGATGCGCCGTCGCGTCCTGGACAACGTCGAGGTCCCGCCAGGCCTCCTCCGACCGGGCGTGAACGTCGTGGCGCTCAAGATCGTCCGCGCCCCCTACTCGAAGGACGTTTACGAGTACAAGCCCAAGGAAAACGACACCCGGTTTCGCTGGCCGGTCTGCATGCTGTACGGAGCGACGTTGACGGCGGCGCAAGCGGAAGGTCTGACGCCGAACGCGGCGCGTCCGGAAGGTTTCCAGGCGTGGAACCAGAACCTGCTGGCAAGCGATTTCGTGATCGACTGGGGGGATCGCACGGAGCCACTGCGTCCTGTGAAGATCACGGGGGCGCGCAACGGGGCGTTTTCGGGGAAGCTGATGGTGGGCTCGAACCGGGCGATCCAGGGACTCAGCGTGAACGTGTCGGACCTTCGGGGAGCGGGCGGCGTCATCCCGTCATCTGCGGTTCGCGTGCGGTACGCCGTCCCCTGGGGAGAGAACGGCAGTCTCCGATCCCGGAGCAGCATGGGCCGTGTGGACGCCGAGCTGGGATGTCTGGTCGAGACGGCTCCGGAGGAGATACCCCTGAGCCAGAGCCAGACCTCGCGCGCCCTCATCGATGGGGCGGTGACCGCTTTGTGGCTGACGGTTCAGGTCCCTCAGGACGCCGTTGCGGGGACGTATACGGGTTCGGTCACCGTCGGGGCCCAGGGCGAGATGCCCGTGACGGCGCCGCTGGAGTTGAAGGTTGCGGACTGGACGCTTCCGGACCCGCAGGACTACCGCGTGTGGGTGGAGATACTCCAGTCGCCGGACACGCTGGCGCTCGAGTACGAGACCCCCCTGTGGTCCGACCGACACTGGGACCTCATCGCCCAGTCCTTCCGCCTGGTGTGTGATTCAGGAAGTCGGATCGTCCACATCCCCCTCATCGCCCAGAGCAACTTCGGGAACGCGGAGAGCATGGTCCGCTGGGTGCGGGGAGACGACGGCTCGTACCAGTACGACTTCTCGGTGATGGATCGGTATCTGGAGACGGCGGAGGAGAACCTGGGTCCGCTGAAGATCGTGGTCTTCCCGGTGTGGGAGGCCTACATGGCCCAGAAGGAGGGTTTCCAGGGCCGCGGGTACCACAAGAAGTTCATGGAGAAAAATGGCCGGTTCGCCGGCAGCACGGGACCGGTGGTGACGGTGCTGGACAAGGCGACGGGCAAGACGGAAAACGTGGTGCTCCCGCGCTTCGAGGAGCCGGGCAGCAAGGAGATGTGGAAGGGCCTCTTCGACCAGGTCCGCCAGCGACTGGCTCAACGCGGACTGGCCGGCAAGATGATGCTCGGCATGATGAATGACGCGTGCCCGAGCGCGGAGGACATCGCCTTCTTCGCCGAAGTGGCGCCGGGGGTTCCGTGGGTCCTCGCCGCCCATGGCACCTACATGAAGGCCAACTTCGGCTACCGGGCCATCGTCTACTCGCGCGTGGCCCACGAGAAGAGCCTGGCGGGGTGGCGTCAGCCTGATCTGGTGGCCTACTTCAACCGCGGGAACAGGCTGGAGAACACCGAGCCGGCCACGTGGCGGACGATTCCCACCTTTGCTATCGCGGGCAGTTGGCGCGGCGTGGGACGGGTCGGCGGCGACTTCTGGAAGGTGATCCGGAACAAGAAGGGGGAGCGCGCGGGACGCGTTCCGGAGCGGTATCCGCAGAGCAACTGGCGCAACCTGGACATCTACACGGCGTTGCTGGCGCCGACCGACACGGGCGTTGCGGCCACCACGCGTTACGAGCATTTGCGGGAGGGGGTTCAGGAGTGCGAGGCCCGGGTCGTGGTGGAACGCGCCGTGACGGACGAGGCCCTGCGGACTAAGCTCGGGGCCGACCTTGCCGTCCGATGCGAGAAGGCACTCGAGGAACACTTGCGGGCGCAGCAACTGCTCCGGGGCTGGACTGGCAAGACGGGCCCCCACTGTCTCAGCAGCGGGACGGACCTGGGGGCGGCCTGGTTTCTGAGTTCGGGCTGGGAGGCGCGCGCCGAGACGCTGTTCACCCTCTCCGGCGAGGTGGAGCGGGCGACGGCCATGCACGGAAGCCCCTGAACTCCATGCTGCGCCGTCCGCCAGGCGGGAAGATGGGAGGAGACCCGGAGCCGTCCGCGTGTCTCATATGGCGCCTATGCCGTCGGATGATCTCGCGCATACCGGGTAGCACCTTTGTGACCAGGATCGCCGGAACTCGGGCCGGCTTTGGGGCGGCCGCGCTTGTATTTGACGGGGAAAGGCTGCCAGAAGCCGTCTGTGCCTTCCGGGGGAACACCGCCCTCATTGTCGGCGGGCAGTCGGTGGAACTCCACCACGTCCGCGCGGCCGGTCAGGCCAAGCCGCAACGAACGGATCCGCAGCCCCTTTGCAACGCGCAGGTCTCCTCGGACCTCCGTGTCGGGGCAGTCGCTCCTGTCGTGGAGCTGCCGGCCCTGGGCGGGACAGTCTGCACCTCGTCCAGGACTATCACGCTGCGGGCGACGTTATGCAGCTTGCGGCACCGAGAAGGCCGGTTGGCGAACAGGGACTCGAAGAACTGTACGCTGGTGGTTACGATGACGGGAGCATCCCAGTTTTCGGCGGCCAGAGCGTGCTGCGACGTGGCCTCCTGCCCAAGTCGCTTCTCGAGGCGCACGGGATCCAGGCTGCTGCGATGCTCGACCACGTTCCCCGCCCCGAGGGCGTTCCTGTAGATTCCGGCGTTCTGCTCCATGATACTCGTGTACGGGATGACCACTATGACCCGCTCGAGTCCATGCTGGTTGGCATGGCGCAGCGCGAAAGACATGGCGGACAGCGTCTTGCCTCCGCCCGTGGGGACTGTGAGGGCGAAGACGCCCGGGGGCCGGACCGCCGCCTGACGGCAAGCGGCAAGGACCTCGGCGCGCGCCGTTAACCGACGACGAACGTGCTTCAGATGGCAGGGACGTCACCAGCGAGTCAGTGTGGGCGTCCAATTTCTCGGCCAGCTCCCGCACGGAGGCGAACTTGCCGCGCAGTGTGGCAGCATCCGGTCGGAGGAACTCCTCAGTGTCCAGCCAGTCGGCGTCCACCAGTGCTGAGAAAAGGAAACGAATCCAGAAGTCCGTCCTCCGGCAGGATTCGCAGAGCGCCCGACGGTCCCCGAGTGTGGACGGGGAAAGAAAGGGGGGCAGCGACGGCAATTCCGGCTGAAGGAGGGCAGCAGGGATGTCTCCGCGGAGGCACCGGAGCGTTGCCTCATTGGCCCGCAAGCGTTCGATCAGGTGAGTAGGAAGGCCGGGTCCAGACTTCTGGAGGTTGGGCAGACCCCCGTGATGTCCGGCCAATACGAATGCCAAGGCCAGCCCCCGTTCGCGGTCCGCATCAGCGGCAAGCGCCGCTCCGACTCCGGAGTGTTCCACGGCGATCTTCTGGCCACGAAGCCTCTGTTGGAACTCAGGCTAGAACTTTCCGAGGTCGTGCCAGAGGCCGGCCAGCTTGCC
Source organism: uncultured candidatus Brocadiaceae bacterium (assembly GCA_964605915.1). Classification (GTDB taxonomy): domain Bacteria; phylum Planctomycetota; class Brocadiia; order SM23-32; family SM23-32; genus DAOVRD01. The sequence goes on from CAZSET010000177.1 coordinate 5,266, forward strand.
CCAGCCGCCTGCCCCGAAAGCTTCCGCAAACTGCGCCGCCCGGTCTGCCACACCTTGCAGATGATCCTCCAGCCGCTGCCACTGCTCAGGTCCGGCATCGGAGCGCGAATGAGCATACATCCGCCAGTCCCCCACAGAAGCCCCATCCGGTTACGGCTCCCATATCTGCGCAGACGTGCTCTACAAGAGACGCGCTGTTGTCAAGGCTATTGAGGCACCAGGGCCGTAGACCGCACGGAGCTGGAGTTGGCGACATGCCATCAACTCCGTTCCTGGGGAACGACGTGCTTGCCTACGTTCGTAGAACCTGAACGCCTCCATGTGCTGGAAGGGATACTGCGTGTAGGCATGCCCGTAGCCCTGCCTGACGATCTCCAGATTGACGAACCGGCCGTCGGGCACGCGATAGAGGTAGGCCAGCGTCCGCCCGTACCTGTCCAGCCTGTCGCCCGCTGGCTCGTACTCGAGGTAGACGGACTCGCCTTTGAGCAGATTCATCAGGAACTGACTGGCTTCCCTGCCGTAGGCTTCGACCGGTTTCTGGGGATGCACCGTCTCAGGGGTGTCCACGCCGATGAGCCTGACAGTGGTCTCCTTGCTCTCCAGCAGGAGGACAACTGTGCCCCCGTCAACAACTCTTACGACCGGCGCGGGTGTAGCTTCGGAGAAGTCCGGCTTCGGTGGGTTCGGCGTTTCCTGCGCGGAGACAAGGAAACATGCAAGGACCAGCGGCAATAATCCGGCGCGGCCAACATGGTGCCTCATACCGCGCCCCTCTCATGGTGCATCCCCACTTCGCGGCCACGATTATACTCGTTTGCGATTCTTTGTCCAGGGCGCCCGGTGCTTCCGTTTACCTTCTACGGGATCACGAGACGAGACGACCAGATGAGCAGAAAGTCGAATGCCTCATTCTCAACGCCGCGAGTCCCTTCGGGCGGAGGGTCTGGTGGCAGCGTCTCGGAAAGAGTCGGACCTGGTACACCCATCGGCGGCACCTTGTCCAGCGCGGTTGGTGACTACCTTTGGCCAGCGCGGGCCGACACCTGTCTTTGCACCGGCGGCTGTTGCTTCACGTGCATGCTGGGACGTGGGCGAACGGGAATCCGCGTATCGCCCGCGGCACGCGCAGTGAGGTGATGGCAAAAAAAGGCGTCCCCGTTCTCTGACGGTAGGTGGGCTGTTCTCTGCAGTCCAGGGCGGGGGTATCGGTCCACGGTCTCTTGATGGAAGCGGGTTCTCTTGCCGATCCGCTGGCAGTTACCAGGTGAACAAGAAGTCGAATGCCGCGTTGTGATGGCCCTGAGCCGTTTCGGGCAGAGAGCTTGGGCGTTTCGGAAGAGACGTCTCCGGAAACCTTTCGTCAGCCGATGCACCGCCGAACCGTTTCGGCGAGCACGGAGCAGAGGCGCTCGGTCATTTCCTCGGTCGGACCTTCCACCATGACGCGGCACATCGCCTGGGTGCCGGAATAGCGGATGAGGACGCGTCCCCTCCCGTTCAGTTCCCTCTCGGCTGCCTGGACGGCCGCCTGAAGATCCCGGATGTCCTCGAGAGGAGGCTTCTTCGCCACTTCCACATTGATGAGTTTCTGCGGGGCGAGCTGCATGATCTTGGACAGTTCGGACAGCGGCTGATCGTAGCGTCGCACTGCGGCCAGCAGTTGAAGAGCAGAGATGATCCCGTCGCCGGTGGTGTGATGATTGGCGAAGATTATGTGCCCCGACGCCTCGCCGCCGAGCACGGCGTCCTTCTCCTGCATGGTCTCAAGCACATACCGGTCGCCCACTTTGCACTCGACTCGCCGAATGCCGAGACCCCGCAGCGCAACGTCCAGGCCGAAGTTGCTCATGACCGTGGAGACGACGAGGTTGCCCTTCAGCCATCCGCGATCTTTGTACATCCGCGCGCAGATCGCCATGATGTGGTCGCCGGTGAGCTCCTGTCCCTTCTCGTCCACGGCGATCAGCCGGTCGCCGTCCCCGTCAAAGGCCAGACCGACGTCGGCGCCGGTCTCCTGAACTCTCCGTCGCAGACTCTCAGTGTGCTGCGAGCCGCAGCGGTCGTTGATGTTCGTCCCATTGGGTTCGCAGAAGAGGGACGTGACGCTCGCGCCGAGTTCCGAGAAGATGATGGGCGCCGCTTTGTAGGTCGCGCCGTTCGCGCAGTCCAGGACGATGTTCATGCCCTCCAGGCTGATGTCGTAGGGGAAGGTGTTCTTGCAGAACACGATGTAGCGCCCCATCGCGTCGTCGATCCTCTTGGCTTTGCCGACTTCGTCCGCCGTCGGGCGAATGTCCTTGATCTCGCCGGAGGTGATCAGGCGCTCGATCTCGTCCTCCTCGGCGTCCGGAAGCTTGTACCCGTCGCGCGAGAAGATCTTGATGCCGTTGTCCTGATACGGATTGTGCGAGGCGGAGAGCACCACGCCCGCGTCGGCCCGCATGTTCTGCGTAATGAACGCAATGCCCGGCGTGGGGACGGGGCCGAGCAGAAGGACGTCCACGCCCATCGAGCAGATGCCCGCCGTCAGAGCGTTCTCCAGCATGTAGCCGCTGACGCGAGTGTCCTTGCCGATGACGATCTTGTGCCGTCCGTCCCTGTGCCGCTTGCAGACGTAGGCGATGGCCCGTCCCATCTCCAGAACCATCTCCGCGGTCATGGGCGGCATGTTGGCCACCCCTCTTACGCCGTCGGTGCCGAAGAGTCGCGCCATGCTCGTGTTGCCTCTAAGAAACCGTGGCCTTGGGGTCGGAGTTTCGGAACAAGGGCAACAGTCGCCAGCGCGAAAGGAGCTCTGGCTCTTGGCCAAGCCGATCCTGCCGGACGGACTATGGGAAGTGATCGAGCCATTGTTGCCCGCCGAGCGGCCGAAGCCCAAAGGCGGCCGTCCCCGCGTCCCCACTTCGCGGCCACGATTATACCCGTTCGCGGCACGTTATCCACGGCGCCCGGTGCTTCCGCCCGCCTTCTACAGGATCACGAGATGACCAGGTGAATAGCAGGTGAATAGAAAGCCGAATGCCACGTTGTGATCGCCCTGAGCCGTTTCGGGCCGGGAGCCAGGCAGGATCGTATCGGAAGGAGTCGGATTTGGTGCAGCCGTTCGCGGCAGCTTGGCCAGAGCAGTTGCTGCCTGCCTTTTTGGTCCCGGAGACAAACGCTCACCAGCATCAAACGCAGGCAAAGGAAAGGGAGCTGGGCCGTAAAGGATGCCTGGTTGGTGCTCCTGACAGCACCGAACACTCCGAAGGACGGTGAGCCCGGAGCGCGTCGGACTGTCAGATGGCTGCTACCTTTTCAGGTTTGCCGGATTCGGCGGATGTTACCGCGGCGACGCAGGCCGCCACGGTCCGAGCAC
>CAZSET010000178.1:0-8545 GCA_964605915.1 uncultured candidatus Brocadiaceae bacterium
CGTCGAGGATATGCTGCCTGGCCGGCGGGCTAGCTACTGTGGCCAGGCCCGGAAGGTCCGGCAAAACGAGAGGAGGTGTGGAATGCTGAGGTCACCGAGCCGTTGGAAGTTGCTGTTTGGCTGTGTGGTCTTGGCAGGGCTGATGATCCTTTGCTTCGGGGCTGCGCAGGCGGACCGGGAGGAGGGCAAGGGGGTCGCACTCCCTGCTGCCGCTGCCCGGGCGATCAACAGAGCATTCCCCGGAGCCACGATTGACGAGGTGGCCATCGAGTATGAAGGCGGCGTGAAGCTCTCCGAGGTCGAACTCGAGCAAGGCGACGCAGAGCTGGAAGTCACGGTCTCACCAGATGGCATTATCGTCGAGGTGGAGACCGAGGTGGAGACCGAGGAGCTTCCGAGGGCCGTCGCGGCGGCCATCGCCAGGGCAACGGCGGGAGCGACGATAGTGGAACTCGAGAGGGAAGAGGTCCACGCTGTGTTCAAGCTGGTCAAGCTCGAGGCGCCCCAGGTCACATACGGAGCCGAGTTCGTGAAGGACGGCACGAAGCGCGAGATCGAGGTTGCCGCCGACGGTACCGTCATAGAAGAGGAAGCGGACGAGGAAGACGCGGACGAGGAACACGAAGACGACGAAGATTGACGGCAGGGGCTCTGCCTGGCACTGCAATGGCCGCCGATGGGTACCAACGACCTCCGTCGGCGGCCTGCTTTTCCGAGGGTGATTGAATGCGCGTGTTGCTCATCGAGGACTACCTGCCTCTCCAAAAGTCAGTCGCCAAGGGCCTGCGAGAAGCCGGCTTTGCGGTGGACGTGACCGGTGACGGCCCAGAGGGCCTGTGGTACGCTACCGGAGAGGATTACGACGCGATCATCCTGGACCTGATGCTGCCAGGCATGGACGGACTGACCCTTTTGGGGCGGCTCAGGGCGGAAGGCAGCAACACTCCCGTGCTGATCTTGACAGCCAAGGACGCGCTGTCGGAGAGGGTGCAAGGGCTGAATCTGGGGGCCGACGACTACCTGGCCAAGCCGTTTGCCTTTGAGGAGCTCTTGGCCAGGCTTCGGGCGCTGGTTCGACGGAAGTACGCGCAGAAGAATCCGCGCATCGAGGTGGCGGACCTGCTCATCGATACTGCCTCAAAGCGGGTTTGGCGCGGCGGGCGCGAGCTGCACCTGACAGCGCGGGAGTACGAGCTACTGGCATACCTGGCCATGCGGGCGGGCGAAACGGTGCCCCGCGCGGACATCTGGAAGCACCTCTACGAGTTCGACTCCGAGGTTACCAGCAACGTCGTGGACGTCTACATCGGTTACCTTCGCAAGAAGATCGAGCGCCCCGGCGCGCCCACGCTCATCCAGACCGTCCGTGGGCTCGGCTATGCTCTCAGAACGGAGGACTGATGCGCTCCCTTCGCGCCCGTCTCCTGGTCGGGATGATCAGCGGAATGGCCCTCCTGTTGATCATCTTCGGTCTGTTCGTCTACACGGCGATGGCTCGTGCGCTGCGGGAGCAGTTCGATGCATCTTTGACGGCCACGGCCCGGACGCTTGCAGCCGCGCCCGAGCTGGAAGAAGGCGAGTTCGAACTTGAGCTCGACGAGCGGCTGATGGTCGAGTTCCAGCCGTCCGAACGCCCCGACTACTTCCAGTTCTGGCTTGCCGATGGCACGGTGCTTGCGCGCGCTCCATCTCTTGGTGAGCAGTACGAGCTGCCATGTTTTGGCGGGCCTATCGAGGCACCGGTTCACCGACCTGTTCAGTTGCCGAATGGCCGACCGGGCCGTGCCGTAGGCATTGAGTTTCGCCCAAGCGTTGAGGGGCCGGGGAGCACAGCGGAGCAGCCGGCCGTGACGTTGGTGGTAGGGCGAGATGGCGGGGAGATGGCGGCTGAATTGCGCCTGCTTCGGCTGTTGCTGCTCAGTGGCGGACTCGCCACGGTGGTGGGGGCCCTCCTCGTAGGCGGGCTGGTGGTAGGCCACGGCCTTCGTCCCCTCAGTTTGCTGGCAAGTCGGATCGCGGCCATCCGAGAAGACGACCTGACAGAACGCCTTCAGGGCGATCCCCTGCCGACTGAGATGCTGCCCGTCGTTGAACGACTCAACCAGCTCCTGGGGCGGTTGGAGAACGCATTTGAGCGCGAACGACTCTTCACTCGCGACGTCGCTCACCAACTCCGAACGCCCGTGGCTGGAGTGCGGTCGTCCATCGAGGTGGCTCTGTCACGCCGCCGCCGGCCGGACGAGTACCGGGAGTCCCTTTCCGACTGCCTGGCCATTGCCATACACATGCAAACGATGGTCGAGGACCTTCTGGTGCTTGCCCGGCTGGAGGCCGGGCAGGCCGTTGCTGCCAGCGAGCGAGTCGCACTGACACAGCTTGTTGATTCCTGCTGGCAACCCTTCGGACGCACAGCGGCAGAGAGGCACGTCGGGTTCGAGAACCGCGTGGCCCCGGACGTCTCGGCCATAGCCGACCACGGCATCCTGTCTATGGTGCTGTCGAACCTGCTGGCCAATGCCTCCGAGTACACTAACGAAGGGGGGAGCATCTGGGTCTCCGCACGGCTTGCCTCCGGCTCCGTTGAGATGGCCGTCAGTAACACCGGTTGTCACCTGAGCGCCGACGAAGTGTGCCACGTGTTCGATAGCTTCTGGCGGGCTGACCCATCCCGCACCGATACGGATCTGCACTGCGGCTTGGGCCTGGCACTGGTGCAACGGGGCGTCAGTGTGCTTGACGGAAGGGCGACCACGAGCTTGAACGGAGATCACGTATTCACGGTGCGGCTCACGCTACCTGCCGGCGGATGACCACGGGGCAGCGCACCGGTAATGCAGAGGCATTCTGACGCCGTACGATCAGGCCGATGCCGTGCCCCCCGCGCAACGCGACCTCGACCAGCTCCCTTGGCTCCATGTATGCGGCCCTGCCTGGTTGCAGCCGATCAGCATATCGCGCGGCGGCCGCGCGGGGCAGACTGAAGCCGCGTCCGTGAGCCAGTGTGATGCGCCTTCGACGCTTGCGAATGCGAACGGTAGGAGACCGATGGCCGAGCGCCCGAGCATCCTGCCAGTGCCCGAGCCCGTCGATTGGCCTTCCTGCCAATCGGTGCCCCGCGGTCGCGTGCCGCAGGCACGGCATCACGGCGGAGTCAGTATCATGAGTGAGCCCGGCACATAGCCGTGATCGACCACTTCCGCGCTCACGTCCTTGATCCTCTTGTCCGGGTCGAAGAACCGCCAGCTGAACGTGCCCCCGCCCCCCGGCGCGATAGAATACGGCTCCACGTGCACACGCACGCGATCCAACGCCTGTGCCTGCATCAGGGAGCCCAGACGCCTGTGCCAAGTTGTCACAGCCACCCGCGGGAAATGTGCCGTCTGGTTGCCTACATTCCGCACCTCGCCCTGAACGCGCACAAGCGACTCGTCACGCTGCCATCGGCAACTCAGCACTTCGATCGTCGGCCGGCTGGTCGCCGTCGCATAGAGCTCTCCAGATTTTGCCAGGTAGTCCTGAAGCTCCCGTGCGAGGGCCTCAAGCGTTTCGTCGGGCAACTGAAGGCTCGGATACTGAGATGCGCCCCTCACCAGGTCGTGACATAGGAAGAGAGCCCTATTGGCGCGTTGGCCCAGTGTCAGCGCCGCGTCTGCCGATACCCGGGCCAATGGCGGGGCGTGACCTGAGCGCCAGCCCAGCGCTGCCAAATGCTGGATTAGCTCGTTCCATTCCGCGCTCGCAACTGCAGACGCCCCGAGCCGCTGGGCTGCGCTCGCCACCTGTCGAGCCGAGAGCGTCTTATACGTGTCGTCGTGCAGCAGGTTCGGCCGCCGCAGACGCACGGCATTGCCCACTTCCTCGGCACCCGCCACTGCCTTGCCGATGCCGAGCTCCTCAACCGCCGTCGCCTCCAGTGCCAGTAAGGCGTCCTTCTGCTTAAGGAGCTTGCTCGACGTTATCGCTGCGGCAGAAGGACGTTCCGTGAAGAACTCTTTCCTTCCTCCCACGTCCGCGACCCACAGCTCGGTCTGGTCGTTGAACATCGCTTCAGCGACCTCGGGCGGGTAGCCGTTCTGCTTGGCAAGCCTCCGCACCTGCGGCAGCCACTGAGGATCTGCCTGCGGAGAAGCGACGGTGAACAGCCCGTGCGGCACGGTTCGCGTAATCCTGGTGCCGCCGAGGAATCTGCCCGTCCTGACGTAAAGGCGCTCGCAGCAGAACGCGAAGACGGCACCGGCCGACCATGCTCCCCCGAACTGCTCGCCATGCACGTAGGCATAGAAGCGCGTTTGTTCGTGCTGGTCCATCATGGAAGCAATGGCCGCCACAGCGGCCGGCTGGCCACCAGGTGTGTCCAAGAGCAACACTACCGCCTCGGCCCCCTCCTTCTCAGCCTCTCGCATGCCCGCCTGGAAGACATAGACGGTCTCCTGGGTGATCTCGCCCAGGATGGGAATGACGGCGCCCGTAGCTCTGGAGCCGAGGGCCTCTGAAGCCATCGCCTGCGCGCTCGGCCAGCACGCGTAGAATGTGGCCAGGAGGACGAGTGAGGCCCTCCTTCGCACCCGTGAGCTCATGACGCACTCCGTCCGCTGGGCTTGCGCTGACCGTCTTGGACGGTCCCCATTCTAGCGCAACCGTCGATCGCAGTCCAGGCTGCAGGTATAAGGTGCCCTGGAAAGCTTGACACTTCCTGGCCCGCTCCATACACTGTTGCGGAAGGGCGTTCGGTCGACCGGTCCTATTGGCCGGCGGGCCGCATGGATGGGCGTTCGAATGCACGGCATGGGGTTGGCTTGGCTCGGGAACGGTAGCTCGTAGCAGAGCCCGTCAGGATCTGCGGGGCGTCGTTCCGAGCCGGCTGGGGAGGTCCCAGGATGCCCGGTCGTCAGTGTCAAGTGTGTGGCAGTGCACTGCCGGCCGGTGCCCGGTACTGCCCCCACTGCGCTACGGCGGCGGTACCGGGCGGCATGAGGCCTGGCGGCAGAAGGCTCCGTAAGGGCCAGCGCCTTGCCGGGTACTGCATATCCAGGTTCATCGCGTCCGGTGCGATGGGGCAGGTATATGAGGCAGTGCAGGAGTCCATTGGGAAGAAGGTGGCCCTGAAGCTGATGCACTGCCCGGGCGTGCTTGAGACGAACGAGTTCCGTCGGTTCCAGAGGGAAGCGCAGTCGCTGACCTGGTTGAATCATCCCAATATCGTCGCCCTGGTGGAGGCGGGGAGCGCAGGCGATGACGTCTTCCTGGCCATGGAGTACGTGGCCGGAGGGACTCTGCGGGACCTGGTCGTCGGGAAAGGGGTGCTGAGCCTTGAGGAGAGCCTGCACGTGATCGTGGGGTGCGCCGCCGCGCTCGAACATGCCTGGGAACACAGAATCGTCCACCGCGACGTGAAGCCGACGAACATACTGCTGACCCGCTCGGGTCGTCCCAAACTGGCGGACCTCGGCCTTGCCAGGCTCATGGACATCCATCCGTCACTGACGCCCACGGGAGCCCGATTGGGCTCGCCCTCCCACATGGCGCCCGAACAGACGAAGGACAGCAAGTCCGTCGACATTCGCGCTGACATCTACGCTCTCGGCGTCGTGTGGTACTACTGCCTGACGGGGCGCAGGCCGTTCGCCGCCAAGTCGCTGCCCGATCTGGTGCGCAGCATCCGGGAGCAGCCCATGCCTGACGTGAACCTCCTTGCGCACGGGCTGCCGGAATGGGTCCAGCCCTGCATCGAGCGGATGTGCGCGAAGAGCCCGGAGGATCGCTTCCAGGATCCCTCCCACCTGCTGCGGCATCTGGCAACACATGGTGCCGCCGAAGCGGGAGAGTGAGTTCCTAGCAGGGCCTTCTGCAGAGGGAGAGGAGAGAGGCCGGCACGTGGAACCCTCTTTCTCCCAGGATCGACTTATCGGCAGGACGTTGGGGGGCTACCGCATCATCCGACGCCTGGGACGCGGGGGAATGGGCGTCGTCTATGAGGCGCAGCAGCAAAGCCTCCGTCGCCGGATCGCGTTGAAAGTGCTGCCCCCGGAACGGGCGATAGACAGGGGCTTCGTTTCGCGGTTCCGGCGAGAGGCGATGGCCGTTGCGGCGCTGAAACACCCTGGGATCGTTCAGATACACGACGTGGGGGAAGATAAGGGGTTTCACTTCTTCTCGATGGAGCTGGTGGACGGCATCAGCCTCGGCGAGTTCATCCAGCGTCACGGGCAGATGGACGTGGCGAGCAGCATCCTGATGGTCAAGCAGGTTGCGGCGGCCCTTGAGCACGCGCGCCGGATGGGGATCGTGCACCGGGACATCAAGCCGTCAAACATCCTGCTGGAACGGCGCGGGCAGGCGAAGATCGTGGATCTGGGCCTGGCCAAGGCGGCCATCGGGGAGAGCATGCAGACGCAGAGCGGCGCCGTGCTGGGAAGCCCCCACTACATGGCCCCGGAGCAGTCCCAGGACGCCAGACACGCGGACACGCGGTCCGACATCTACTCCCTGGGCATCACGTGGTTCCACGCGCTGGCCGGCCAGCCGCCTTTCACGGGCCAGACCCCCATCGAGGTCATCATGCAGCACCACCAGGCGGAGATGCCGCGGCTGGGATCGCTGCGTGGCGACGTGCCTCCCGGGGTCGAGCAGGTCATCTCGAAGATGACGGCCAGGCGGCCGGAGGACCGCTACCAGACGCCGGAGGCAGTCGTCGTAGCCCTTGCCGCGTGCATGTCGGACGTCACGGCGAAGTCGGCGCAGAGAGCGCTGGCCCGGAAGCTGCGCAGCATGCCCGCCGTCGGAGCCCGTTCGGCCGGACGCCGGTTCCCTGCTCGGACGGTGCTGTTCGCCCTGACCGTTGCGGTCGGGGTGACGGCGGTGGGGCTGGCCGTCATGAGCCTGTCCCGAGCAGCGGCGCCGGCCCAAGAAGCAGCACTGCTTCCGGCTGAAGAGGTGCCAGTGGTGCCGGCTGGCGAGACGGCAGTCGTTTCGGCCGACGACATGGTCACGGTCCCGGCGGGCGAGTTCTTCAAGGGAAGCTGCGATGACAGCATCACGGTGCGGCTGTGCAGGGAGTACGCCGTCAGACGTCCTGCAAAGGGCCTATTCAACATGCTGGACGCTCCCCCGCGCGACGTGCACGTGGGCACGTTCTGCATCGACACTCATGAGGTCACAAACGCCGAGTACGATCGCTTCCTCAGGGAAGGGGCGGGCGATCAGCGTTACCAGCATGCCCGGCAGCCCCCAGGCAAGGATCATGTGCCCAAGTACAGGGACGATCCGAAGTACAACGCGCCGGACCAGCCCGTAGTCGGCGTGGATTGGTACGATGCGCATGCATATGCGCAGTGGGCCGGCAAGCGACTGCCCACGGAGGACGAGTGGGAGCTCGCGGCGCGGGGCACTGACGGGAGCCCATATCCGTGGGGCACGAGCTACTCGGAACGCTTCTACCGCGGTCGCACGTCCGGCGCGTCTGCGCCCTGGCCAGTAACGCGCCTGCTCGCTCCGCGTCCCGACGGCCCGGTCGGGATGGCGGGGAACGTGACGGAGTGGACTTCAACGCCTGACCCGAGCAGCGAGACGGTGACGGTGCGTGGGGGGAACTGGCAGCGCGCGCCGGGCGAGGTCTTTGCCGTTGCCTTCCTGGCGCGTTTTGCCCGCCCCACGCTTCGGGACAACGACGTAGGGTTCCGTTGCGCGGCGGACGCAGGCTCGGCGCCGCCGGGGATGATACGGATTGAGGGAGGCCGAGTCCGCCTGGGCGGGGACGACACGCCCCTGGTCCGCATCATGCGCAGCCACAGCCGGGGGATCGCGAACATCGAGGCGGCGCTCCTTTCGGATGAGCCGCGGGTCGTTCGGCTGCACGCGTTCCGGATCGACCGCCACGAAGTCTCCAATGCGCAGTACCGCAAGTTCCTCGAACACGTCAGGCAGGCGGGTGACGCCGCCTGCCGACACCCCGGTCAGCCGCAAGGGAAGGACCACACGCCGAAGTACTGGGACGATCCGCGTTTCAATGCCGACCAGCAGCCGGTTGTGGGAGTGGACTGGTATGACGCCTACGCGTTCGCACGCTGGGCGGGGAAACGCCTTCCCACGGGGGACGAGTGGGAGAAGGCGGCCAAAGGGTCGACCAAGCGACTGTATCCCTGGGGAGACGAGTTTGAGGCAAGCTGCTGTGTAAGTTCGGAAACTCGGCCGTCGGCCCCGGAGGCCGTGCACGTGCGTTCGGATGGGGCCTCCCCTTACGGCTTGCTGCACATGGCCGGCAACGTGATGGAATGGAGCGCCGACGATGCCTCGCCGCCCCGAGAGGGCAACAAGGTGCTGCGCGGGGGGGCCTGGACGTTCAACGGGGAAGTCTACGGACTGACCTACCGTACGGCCGTTAGCGCTCCCCCTGAACACCGCGACAACGACGTCGGATTCCGCTGCGCGGCGGGCGCCGTCTCAGAAGACGGTTAGGTCCCATTCCCGCCTCCGCGCGGGCGCTTGCCGCAGCTCTAATGTGAGTAGGTGAAGGCGGGGCTGGACTCGCCCACGCGTCGGAGCACGA
>CAZSET010000179.1:0-8426 GCA_964605915.1 uncultured candidatus Brocadiaceae bacterium
AAAGGCGGGCACCGTCCCCAGGCCGTACACCACCTGGACGGCGTGCCGGCCGCTCTGCCGGCGCTCGTAAAGGCGACGCGCGTTCTGAGCAAGATCCGGCAGACGGGAGTCGATCCCTTCGAGGGAGTGGACCTGGCGGCGGCGGGCCGTCTATGGCTTAAGCGCCTGGCGGAGGCGATGGCCGGCCCCGACGGAGCATGGGCCGAGGGCGCAGCCGGCATGCTGGCGATGGTGATCGCCGAGATGGCTGCGCGTGCCGGCGCGAACGCCGAGGATGCCCTCCGCAACGCCGTCACGCGCTTGAGCGACGAGTTCCAGCGGCACGAGGCCCGTCTGCGTGAGGAGGGGCGCAGCCTTACGGCCCTGCCCAGGGAGGAACTCGACCGCATTGCGGCGCAGCTTCGGGCAGCCTGCGAGGAGACTTGACGTGCGTGCCATACTCCTGGCCGCCGGATACGGGACCCGCCTCTATCCGCTCACGCGCGACCGACCAAAGCCCCTTCTCCCCGTCGGGGGCCGGCCGATCATTGACTACCTGGTCGACCGTCTGGAGGCCGCTCCCGCGATCGAAAGCATGTCGCTGGTCACCAACGCCCGGTTCGCTGGGGATTTCGAACGCTGGGCGGCCGAGCGCAGCTTCGCCAAGCCGCTCCGCATCCACAACGACAGGTCCACTTCGAACGAGAACAGGCTCGGAGCCGTGGCAGACATGCAGCTTGCCGTGGAGAGAGACGGCATAGCGGCCGAGGGCGCCTACATACTGGCCACCGACAATCTCCCCCGGTTTGACCTGACGGACATCATCGGGCTGGCCAGCAGCAAGCAGGCAAGCGCCGTCTTCGGTTGCCGGACCGATGATCCGGAGGTCCTCCGACGCGTTGGCCTGGCCCGGGTGGATGCGGACGGTCGTATCCTTGCCTTTGAGGAGAAGTCGACCGAGCCAAAGGGAAAGCTGCGCGTGCCGCCCTTCTACGTTTACGCTTCCGAGGCGGTGGCGTCGATCGAGCAGTACCTGGTCGAGGGCGGCAATCCGGACGCTCCCGGTTACTTTCTGGAATGGCTTGTTCCGCGCCATTCGGTGTTCCTTCTCCAGAGACCGCAAGGCACCTACGACATAGGCACCATCGAGAGCTACCAGCAAGTCTGCGCCGAATTTCAGAAGGGGGCGGAAGGGCAGGGGGGGCCGTCGCGTTTCGCTTGACGAGGTGAAGCGGTTGGAGTACGCTGAGGATTCGTCTACGTCTGCAGGAACCTGCCATTTAGCCTAGCGTTAAGGCTTCTACTGCTTTCCCAGGAGGGGAAGATGCTACGGACCAGTAGGGAACTGAGAGCGGTTCTCGAGGCGGTGTATCCGTTCGATGAGAGCGGCGATCTTCTGCCGCTCGAGGATCGATGCACGGTGCTGGCGTCCAACGCCAACTTCGACTTGCCGATCCAATTGCGCGGGTTCGCCATGGCTTCGGCTGCGTTCGACGGCAGCCCCCAGATCATCCAGATCAGCTACACGGCTACCGACCAGACGGGCAGCCACCCCAAGAAGCTCCCGCCGATCGAAGGGGTCGAGCGGAATTCCTGGACCAGGCCCGCTGCGGTGGGTGCCCAAAGGGCCCGGGAGATGCTCGATTGGTACACCGACGACTATCAGGCCGACCTGGTTTGGATGAGCCTGGACCATTACACCTCGCCCAAGTTCTCGGTCGAGAAGTATGCCCAGCGACAGGGCGCCGGCGGCATGGACGAAGTGATAGCGCGCGCCTTGCTCGAGGACGCGATCGAGTCCGTCGGGCTGGACGTGAGCAAGGAGGAGTTCCAGACCTACCTCAACTACTTGACGAGCGACGAGTTCGGCAGCTATGCGCGCGACTTCTTTGGGTCGGTGGAACTGAGCCGGGCAGCCTGGGCGATGATCGATACGGGCGACACGCCGGCCGCCGTCAACCTGGCCAGCACCATCTGGATCGTCGACACCGTGCGCAATGGGCTGGACGACGACGACGTGATCATCGAGGCCGAGTTCTCCGCAACGGGCAGCAGCGGCGAGGAAGAAGAGTACGCCTACTGGCCCGGGCCCGACGCGCCCGAAGGCGCCCCCACGATGGGCGGCGAGGATCAGGAGGCATTCCTTAACCGGCTCCGCACTTTCGTCCAGAAGACCAACGCCGACGCCATAGCCTACGAGGTCGGAAGCAAGCACGCCGCCACGGCCGGCGAAGCGTTCGCCATCGACGTGGGGAAGCTGAAGGCCGTGCAGGTCTCCCTGAAGGAGTTGATGGGCCGGCACATCGCCTACGCCGGCCACGGAGGCACCGGCTTCAAGTGGGAAGACGACCTCATCGGACCCGTCTTCAAGCGCAACATCAACACGCAGCACCTCTACGCCGGCACGATGTCCCAGGTGGCGTGGATCGACAAGTACCGGGAAGGCATCGAGAACCGGGAGAAAAACGCGATCGGCCGGGGACGGAAAGTGGACGAGGTCGCGGCCGCCGCTGAGTCCGCCATCGGCCTGCTGAAGGAATGCAGGTCCTGGCAGCGGGGGCCGGAGTTCCGCCAGATACTGGCAGGGGTGGAAGAGAAGGCGGCTCAATTCCGCGATTCCGCCGCAAAGGAGTGAGCGGGGAGCCTGGCCGCTGAAAGTCCGTTGAGAACCGGAGGCGGGGGACGCCCTATGGCGTCCCCCGTTCTCGTGTACGGGGGCTCCCGGCCCCGTGCTTGCATGGGATCCCGGCCGCCGCTAGATTATGCGCACGGACACTCAGATTATGTGGAGACCGTCCTATGACGCGCGGCATTCCCAGCGCTCAGGTGCGATTGCGCATTGCCCTGATGCTTGCCGGCCTGACGGTTGGCGCGTGGGGGATGGGCGGCTGTGCCGCACACAGACCCACCGTCGTTGAGCACGCGAGGACCGAAGCGGGGGTCATCACCATGGATGCTTCGGCGCGGCGCAACCTGTCCGTGCTGGAGCACCGATGCCGGCGCGACCGGTTGGGCCGGCTCTCGGTCCTTATGCGCTTTGGCAACACGTCCGGGAGGGCCTTCCTTGCCTGGGTGCGCGTCAGGTTCAGAGACGGCGACGGCACGTGGGAGCAAGGCGCCGACAAGGCGGACGATCAGGAATTCCCGCCGGGCGAGAGCGTCATGGAATGCACGTCTTACAGCCAGAACGCCGTCGGGTATGAAGTCGAAATCCGCAGCCGACGCTTCTTCCTCTGGTAGGACCCGGCTTAGAACTCCATCCGACGGAACGCTCGCACGCCGGCCACCATGGGAATCACGCAGGCGCACGCGGACAGGGCCATGATGAACCCCATGCTCATGGCCAGCCATACGCCGAACGGGCGACCCGTTATCACGCCCATCGCATGAGAGTGGAGTAACACCACAGCCGGCGCCAGCGTGAAGGTGATGAAGCAGATGCTGCACATCAGGTTCAACGTCCCGCCGAAACTGCTGACAATCCTGGACGGGTTGTCGGTGCCCAAAGTGGGGTAGAGCGCCCCGAGTCCCACCGCCAGGCCGTTCAGGCCGCAGCAGATGCACAGCACCACCACCATGTGGACGGCCAGCGTCCAGAGGGGCAGGCCCAGGAGGACGTCGCTGAGAGCGATCAGCCCCGCGCTGATGAGAAAGGTGCCGACCGCCGCGAAGATGAACTTGCCCCACAGGATGAGCGACCGGCGGACCGGCAGCAGGCCCACTACCCAGATCCGCCTGCCTTCGAGGCTCAATTGAGGGAAGACGAACCGGCTGGTCAGCGTGGCCAACGTCAAACAGGTCGCGCACAGGTTCAGCACGGAGATCAGGCTGTGCCAGTAGGGTTCGAGGCTCGCGAACTTGAACCTGGGCAGGTTCAGGATGTAGAGGCCAAGCAACCCGAAGAAGAGCAGGAACTGCGACCACTGCGACGGGTCCCGCACGAAGGTTCTCAGGTCCTTCAGGACCAGGAGGCGAAGCCGCACGGGAAGGAACCAGAGCAGCCACCGGGTCCCAATCTCGCTGAGCCGTCCGCCGTGATACGTGCGCCTCGCGGATGTGCCCTGGACGCCTTCCCACGTCCGGCGGTAAAGGTAGGAGCTGAACCGATGGGCAACCATGCCGAGGAACATCACGTTAGAAAGCAGCAGCAGCGTAAGGAAAACTCCCTCGCTCAACTGGCCCCGCGCCGTCGCCAGCATGCCATGGCTGACCCAGCGGCTCGGCAAAGCCCAGTGCTGGCAGAACGCGATGCGGTCCATAATCGACCTGATCCCGGCCTCGGTGAAGACGTTCTCCGGCCGGTGCCACCAGAGGGGCAGCAACCAGACGGCCAGGCCGGCGGCGGACGCCGCTCCCAGCGCAATCAGCATCGTCTTCCTGCGGCGGGGCAGAAGCGCAACGATCAGGAGGGCAGAGAAAGCCCCCAGCTCCATGGCGAGGATCGTGAACAAGAGCGCCAGCGCCAGGGCCAGCGGGTAGAAATACCACGGCACGGGGAAGACGATTCCATAGGCCAGGATCATGGGGACGACCAGGGTCACCATCCCCCAGGAGCTGAGCACTATGGATTCGGCGCCTCGGTAGGCGAATGAGTTCTCCGCCCGGATCGGCAGCGTGAACAGGAACTGCGTCTCCTCGCTCCGATATAGGGAGGTGTAGGAGATGATGGCGTTGCTTATCGTCATCATCACCAGCAACGAGACGAAGAAGAACGCAAAAAGGTAGTCCAGGACGATCGCCTGGATGGCCTTGAAGCTCCGCAGAAACACGAAGGCGTCCAGGAACATCGCGAGCATCAGCACCCAGAAGAGCACGACCAGGGCACCGACGACGCAGATGCGCAGCTTCGAGCCGGAAAGGAACTCCGCGGCTGCGTGCCGGGCCATGCGGAGCCTGATGCCAATGAGCCTGAGAAGTTCCCTCATAGGCCGTCGCGCGCCCCTAGGTTTCCTCGGTCAGGCGGAGGAATGCGTCTTCGAGCCGCCGGTCTGTCCGGGCCGTTGCATATATCTGCTCCAGGTTCCCGAGCGCGATGATCGACCCTTCGCGGATAATGCCGACCCGGTCGGCGATCTCCTCTGCCACGGCGAGCGTGTGGGTGGACATGAACACGGTGACGCCGTCGCCTGTCAGGTCCCCCAGCACGGCCTTCAGCGTGCGCGCTCCTTTGGGGTCGAGTCCGACCATCGGTTCGTCGACGACCAGCACACGCGGTTCGTGCAGCATGGCGGCACTGACGACGACGCGCTGCTTCATGCCGTGCGAATAGGTCTGTGCCAGCTCGTCCAGGAACCCGTCCGTTTCGAACAGGTCCGAAAGGCCCGCGATCTTGCGATCGGTCGCCGAGCGGTCCATGCCGTACATCGCCCCCACGAACCGCAGGAACTCCCGCCCGGTCAGCTTGTCGTACAGGAACGGCTGATCCGGCACGTAGCTCAAAAGCGACCTTGCCTCGATGTAGTCCTTCTGGACGTCGTGGCCGCACAGAATGACGCGCCCCTCCGTGGGCCGCAGCAGTCCCGCTATCATCTTGATGGTGGTGGTCTTGCCTGCGCCGTTCGGGCCGACGAACACGAACAACTCCCCGGCCGTGATATCCAGGCTCAGATGATCGACCGCAACTGTGTCGCCGAAGCGCTTGGTCAAGTTCTCAAGCCTGATCATCGGCCGCCCTCTGATTCCAGCGCCCGCTGGCACGCGTCGAACACCATCTGCGTCGTTATCTCCTCCATGCACCGATGGTCGAGCGGACAGGCCTTCCGCTGACATGGGCCGCACTCGACGTCCAGGCGGACCACGTGGTCGTGTGGACGCGTGCTCGTGGAGTAATCCGGATGCGTCGGTCCCATTACGCAGACCGTTGGCACGCAGAGCGCAACGCCGTAATGCCTCGGGCCGGAGTCGGTCGTGACGAGCAGTCTGCTGCGCGCCACGACGCACTTGAGCAAGTGCAGGTCTACGCCGCGGTTCGACAGGTCGACGATGGGAACTGCGGAGCCGGCGGCAATGGCTCTGATGGTATGCTGCTCGCCCGGCACGCCTATTAACGCCACGTAGCCGCCGTACTTCTCCACGAGCATCTCGGCCAGCTCGGCAAAGCGGGCCTCGGACCACCGCTTCGAAGGGCCGTAACCCGCGCCGGGATGCAGCAGGAACAGGTCCTCGCCGGGACCGATGCCGCTGGACAGGAGTATGGCCTCGGCCTCAGCCACGTCGGCCTCGTCGAAAGGCAGTTCGGTGTCCCGGCCCGGGTTTCTGATTCCCAGCCGCTCGCACAAGGTCAGGTAATAATCCACCATGTAGGTGGGCTTGAACCTGCCGTCCTCCGATGGCCTGGGCACGGCATCCGTCAGCAGGAAGGACCGCCAGTCCCGTGCGTAGCCCACTCGCCGACGGACTTCAGCCAGCCGGAACATGAGCGCCGAGCTGAAGGAGTTCGGCAGCACTAGTCCGAGTTCGTATCTGCCTCCACGCAGAAGCCCCACGCAGCGGAGGAAATCCGCCGCACCGTCTCCCGCCGGGCGATAGACGATGGAATCGTCGGACCACCCGCATTTCCGCAAGACGGGCTCGACGCGCTCGCGCACCACGGTGGTGATGTGTGCATCGGCGAAGTGCGCGCGCAACGCCCTCAGTGCAGGCGTGGCCATCACCACGTCCCCCACCCAGTTCGGCATGCGGACGCAGAGGCGTTGGACGCTGTCATGTGGGGCGAAGTTGCTTGTCATTCTTCAGAAGCTGTCACCCCGAGCCGGTCAGAACCGAGGGCAATTGTGTTGCCAATACGAATGACCTATTATAGCTGTCCTCGCCCATAGGATTCATCCTGCACGGAGCGGGGCAGGGGAGGGCGCTGGAGTCGAGCGAATGGAGGTGAGCCCATGAGAATAGCCGTGAACGGCGCCGCGGGCGCCATGGGGAAGCGCGTCATCGCCGTGGCGGTTGAGACTGAGGACTGCGACGTGGTGGCGGCGCTGGAAAGCCCCGGCCATCCCGACCTGGGAAAGGACGCCGGCATAGTAGCGGGCGTGGAGCCGCTCGGCATCGCAATCTCGCCCGAGCTGACGGGCGCCCCCGAGGTGCTGGTGGACTTCAGCGTGCCCGCGGCCACGCTCAGCCGCGCGCGGGAGTGCGCCGAGGCGGGGATCGCGGTGCTGATTGGCACCACCGGCCTGTCGGCCGAGCAGCGCTCGGAGATAGAGGACGAGGTCGCGGCCCGCATACCGATTCTGATCGCCCCGAACATGTCGGTCGGCGTCAACGTGCTATACGACCTGGTCGAGCGCGCGGCGGAGGTGCTGGGCCAGGGCTACGACGTTGAGGTCATCGAAACCCACCATCGGCGCAAGAAGGACGCGCCCAGCGGGACGGCCATGGAGCTGGCCCGCCGGCTCTGCGCCGCCCTGGAAAGGGAGCCGGAGACTGTCCTGCTGTACGGCCGCCAGGGCCAGGTCGGCCAGCGCACGGGCGAGGAGATCGCCGTGCACGCCGTCCGAGGGGGAGACATCGTGGGCGACCATACGGTCCTGTTCGCCGGGCCGGGGGAGCGGATCGAGCTGACGCACCGGGCGTCCAGCCGCGAAGTCTTCGCCAGGGGGGCGATCCGCGCTGCCAGGTTCTTGCAGGGGCGGGCGCCCGGGCTCTATGCCATGCGGGATGTGCTTCGCTCGGCTGAGGGGTGAATGCTGCCGCTGTTGGGCGCGGCACGACGTCGACCCGCAGCACAAAAAAAGAGACCCCTCGAGAGGGGTCTCCCATGCACACTGTCACTACACGGGCTGTACTTGATGGCGAGGGAAAGGTCCGCCCCGCAAGGGCGAGGCGGACCTTTCGCCAGCGCTTAGGTGCCGGCGTTCCCGATCGTGTCGCTCACCTGGTCCATCTTGTTCGCCGCTTCGCCGCCGAGGGCGGTCAGAGCAGCGATGACAACGATAGCCACAAGCGCCAGAATCAGCGCGTACTCCACCAGGCTCTGCCCCTTTTTGGAGTGCAGAGCCACCCACAACTTGACAAGGAACCGGTTCACGGTACACCCTCCGTATTATAGTGTAGTAACGGGCGACAAACCCAACTTCTGCCTCACTATAGCGCAAAGCCTATGCCGCTGGCCGGAAAGGCACCATTGGAGGGCTTCCGGACGCGTCATGGATGTTCTAAAGCATTATTTGAGAATTACTTAGGGGATAGCCCCGTTTCTGCATTGGAGACAGACAAAATCTGCTGCCCGTCTCGTTTTGAGCCCGAATAGGAAGGCGTTGCGCGCGGGCACCCCTGGCCGCGTGGTCCGGCTGCCGGTCCCACATGGTCTGCAGAGAGCGCCAGCGTTCCTGCAAAGCCACCAAGGGCCCGATACCATCGGCCCTCCGTTTCTGAAAGAAGGTGCGTTGACATGGCCAAGACGATGAAGAGCGCGCTGCTGATGCGGCCCGGGCAGATCGAGATCCATG
>CAZSET010000180.1:0-1502 GCA_964605915.1 uncultured candidatus Brocadiaceae bacterium
GTCCGGCGATCCCCCCACATCGACAAGCATGTTGTCTGACAAGCCGCTTCCGCCCATGTGCTCTCAGCACAGTGGCCCTCCGCTCAAACCCCTTGCATATCAGGCCCCATGAGAGGACGCCCCACTGCTGCGCTTACGCTGAGATGCTGCGGCCGCCATGCTCGCCGACCGCACAATCCCCGAGGCCGCAAGCAAGCATAGTCTGCGGCCCCAACGCTGTCAAGCTCTTCGTGTGGCCAATGTGGCAACGGAGCTCCGGCTTATTGCCCCAAACGTCCGCACTGAGTTCTTCCACCGGATCTTGCACTGACTGCAGCCGCCCATGGTCGCTTCTTGTCAGTTCCTGACAAGCCGTGGCAAAGGGGCAGCTCGGCGCGTTGAGCCTGGGGAGTCGGCAACGACGCGGGGTAGCAGGGATAGACGTTCTCTGGCAGTTCTTGGGGGCTATTGGCAGAAGTGAGGTAGCGCAGGCGACGGGATTCGCAGCGGCGAAGTCGAGCTTGGGAAGCTGGCATTCTGTAGTTCTACGTATCCATCTGTCAAACGCTTACGACTTCGCGCAGGGCCGTTTCCGCCAGATCTTCATCCACCCACCGACCGAGACGTACGAGCGAGTGTTCTCCATCGCCGCGTTAGCGCCGCGCTTCGCGAGCTCGCCGGACGCCTGGCCACGAACGGGACCGCGGCCGACCGCGATGCGCTTCCCTTGCTTTTCACCCCCAGCAGCGCGATACCATCGTAGGCGAATTGCTTCTGCCCACGGGCGCGGTCGCGCCGCTCGAACCTGCGCGTCGGCACGGAAGACGCCTGGAGGGAGGACGCGGAAGTGAACCTCAAAGACAAGATCAAGAGCCGCAACGCCATGATCGGCATCATCGGGTTGGGATACGTCGGCCTGCCCATCGCGCGGGCCTTCACCGGCAGGGGGTTTCGCGTCATTGGGTTCGATATCGACTCGGAGAAGGTCGAGAAGCTCGTGGCCGGCCTCTCGTACATCCGGCACATTTCGGCGGGCGTCATCGCGGAGATGCTCAGTAAAGGCTTCGAACCGACGGGGGATTACGAGCGCCTTCCCGAGGCGGATGCGATCCTTGTCTGCGTTCCCACGCCGCTGGGGCGGCACGATGAGCCCGACCTGACCTACGTGGAACAGACCGCGCGTGATCGGCGAGCGTATTAGAAGCGGCCGACTCGTAGACGGCAAGGGCGGGCCGCTCGCGGGAAGGCTGCTGACAGTGCGGCTGGACTATGCGGACGGAGTTCAGCAGTCAATGACCGCGAGGGCCGATGCGTCCGGCCGCTTTGAGTTGGGCGGACTGGTACCTGGTGTCGTGACGCTGGCCGTAGAGACCCAACCAGCGGAGTTGTCAGGTCCGGCAATCGGGCCTTTCGAGATCAAGCCGGGGGAGCTAAAAGATCTCGGGGACGTTCCTCTCACGAAGGCGGAGTCTCTGAAAGTCCATTGAGATTAGGAGAATGCCGGATCCACATGACGCAGTAGG
>CAZSET010000180.1:1512-8424 GCA_964605915.1 uncultured candidatus Brocadiaceae bacterium
AGTCACCTCGATGGCCAAGGCGCAAGCCAAGGCGATGATGGAAAAGGCACAGGCGGATCGCGACCGCTTGCTGTCCGAAGCAGAGGGCCGTGCGGCAATCATATCCGCCGAAAACGCGCAAAGCCCCGAGCTTATCGCCCGCGACCCCCGCGGCGAAGCCATCAAGCAGGCCGTGGCCAAGGCACTGGGAAAGGGCTGATCTCCTGCCTCCCCGCTCGCGGGCCGGCAGGGGGGCCCTTGCTCTTCGTTTACTTCGTACACCGCCGACACGCCTTTCTACGGGTTTTGCCGTTGACATACTCCGGGTTATGCAGTAGTATGTGGCACAGGTCTGCGAACCTGGTCGGAGCTGGGAGCGCGTGTCTCTCGGGTGTGAACGCTGTATCTGGTCCGATACTGGGGAGGGTCGTCGATGGCCAGACCACGTCATGAGCATCCAACGCCGGCGGAGCTCGAGGTCCTGCAAGTCGTCTGGGAGCACGGTCCGTGCACCGTCAGACAGGTGATGACCATTCTGAACGAGCGCCGCCCCCGTGCCTACACGTCGGTGATGAGTCTGATGAACGTGATGGCAGAGAAGGGCCTCCTGAGAAGAAAGCGAAAAGGACGCGCATTCATCTATGATGCCAGAGTGAGTGAGGACGGTACCCAGTCACAGATACTGAAGGATCTGTTGAACCGGGTCTTTGACGGTTCTGCCAGCGTCCTGGTGACGCGTCTGCTGCAGCAGGCCGAGCCGACCGACGAAGAACTGGAGGAGATCCACAAGACGATTGCTGAGTTCGGTCGGAAGAGGGAGAGTGACTGATGTCAGCCATAGGGTTCTTCTCTGCTCCCATCTGGCAGCGACTGGGGTGGACGCTGCTGCACTTCATCTGGCAGGGGCTCGCCGTGGCGGCCCTGGTCTGGCTGGTGGTCCTGTTGCTAAGGATCGGGCACGGAACGGGTCGGTATGCTGCGTACCTCCTTGGCCTCACGATCATGGCCGCCTGCCCTGTGGCCACCTTCGTCATCATCGCCACTCCCGTAACGAGCACTGATGAAGCAGCGAGCTTCGCGGCCAAGCAGGTTGCGGCAGTTGGGACGGCGGCTTTTCAGGAGACGCATGGCCGTATGCTCGTCTCATACACGAGCGCCGGGCCCACGGACGCGGGTCGAGAGATGTCGCCCGCACCCCCCGCCCGATTCCCCCGTGCACTCAAGGATCGGCTGTCGGCGAGTCTGGAAGCGGCGCTTCCCTGGACTGTGACGGCGTGGCTGGTCGGAGTGGCGGTTCTGAGCCTGCGGCTCCTGCTGGGCCTCGTGGGCGTGCAGCGGTGGCGCCGCCGGCTGGTGCCGCTTCCGGAAGGTCTTCAAGGGCGCGTCGCCGGCCTCAGCGAGAGGCTCGGGATGCGGAGGCGCGTCGGGGTGTTCGTGTCTCTCCGTGCTCTTCAGGCCATGGCGGTGGGCTGCCTGCGACCGATCGTGCTGGTCCCGGCGGCGCTGCTGGCGCAGATGTCGCCCGAGATGCTCGAAGCCGTCATCGCCCACGAGCTGGCCCACGTCCGCCGGCTTGACCTGTGGGTGAACGTGTTCCAGCGGGTGGTGGAGACGTTGCTCTTCTACCATCCGGGCGTGTGGTGGATTTCGGGCCGTCTGCGCAGCGAACGGGAGCTATGCTGCGATGAGCTTGCCGTCAGGGCCACGGGGGAGCCGCTGATATACGCTTCCGCGCTGGAGCAGGCGGGCCGGGCTCGGTTCGCTGCAAGGAGGCCCGGTCTGGCGGCCGGCCTTGGCGCGGGCAGGAAGGCCGTACTGGCGCGCGTGCGCCACGTCCTTGGCATGGACCGCACGGCGGCGCATTCACGCCCCTGGTTTGCCGGCCTCGTCACCATAGCCGTCACCCTCGCCCTGGCATCCGCCGTGGGGGCCTCTCATGCAGCTCGGGCTTCCTCGACCCGGTCGTCCGCGGACGATGTGTCCAGCGCAGGACAGCCACGGGTTCTCCACTTTCCCCGGGACCGGTCGCTTGGCACGCTTCAGGTTCAGGACACAAGTGTCGTGAGACGCATCCAGAGCTTCTACTTCCACACGGAAGACGGCGACGTGTGGGAGTACTTGGGTCAGGCTCAGGGCGACGTCGTCGTCCCGGCGGGACAGCGGGTGCAGCTGATTGTGAACAAGGCCGCCGCGCGGGACCCTTCCGCGCTGAGCATGCTCAAGCCGGATGACCTTTACCAGCTTGGGTTCCAATGGCCCAAAGAGGGCCGCTTCGCAGACGACCGCTGCATGCCGTACGTCGGGCGTCTGACAGGGCTGAAGGTGCTCGAACTGCTTGCCACGACAGTCACGGACGCCGGCCTGCAGCACCTGACGAACCTGACCGCATTGGAACGCCTTTCGACACCCGAAGGCATGTCAGGGACGGGACTGGCGTACGTGGCCCAGCTGCCAGCCCTCGAGGCCCTCTACATCCAGCTGCCTCGGCTGAGTCGCGAAGGGCTCGCCCAAATCGCCAGGATCAAGTCTCTTGAGGAGCTCGCGCTCGTCGAGGACCCGCAGCACCCGATCGACTACACCGGTCTTGCGCACCTGGCCGGGCTGCCGTCGCTGACGTACCTTGCCTATCCGGCGCCCAACGACGCCGCGATGAGGTATGTGGGTCAGTTGCGCTCGCTGAAGATCCTCAACCTGGGACATGCGAAGATCTCAGACCGCGGCATGCCGCCCCTGGCCAACCTGACCAACCTGGAGACGCTGGCGCTCTACCACGTGGCGGGGATCACGGGTCCCGGCCTCGCCCACCTGCGATCCCTGTCCCACCTGAAGAAGCTTGACATTACGTGGACGGGAGTCCGCGCCGAGTACCTGCCTCACCTCACAGCGCTCAAGTCGCTGGAGCGACTAGACCTGCCCAATCAAGGAGTAACGGACGGTGGCCTGGCCCATGTGGCCCGCCAGCTTCCGAACCTCAAGTATCTATATGTTGGCAACAGCACGCTCAGTCCGATCACTGACGCGGGGCTGAGAGAGCTGGCAAACCTCCAGTTCCTTGAGGAGCTCCACATTGGCGGCGCAGGTATCACCAATGCGGGCATGTCGCATATCGCCAAACTGACCAACCTGAAGGCGCTTTCGCTCTCCTTCCCCGCCCCTTCATTCGGCGACGAAGGCCTGGCCAGGCTGAAGACACTCACGTCTTTGACCAAGCTAACACTGCCATCACATCCATCTCCGTCGCAGGGAGCAAGGATAACGGTCTCGGGGCTCGCCCATCTCAACGCGATGCCTCACCTGACTGAACTGAACACAGGCCACGTCGTGCAGGACAATTCCGGCTTGAATATCGCGGGCTTGAGCAAGCTTGAGATGCTCTTCCTCTACGCTAAGAGGGGGTCTTCATTGCGTGACGAGGACCTGGCCTGCGTGGGCAAGCTGAAGCGACTCGCGTGGCTCCAAATAAGTCACTGCAATGAGATCACCGATGTCGGTGCGGCGCATCTGGCCGGCTTGACTTCTCTGTGGCGTTTGCACATCCCTGATTCCAATCTAACTGATGATGGACTACGGGAGCTTGCCAACCTGAGGGCATTGCAGAACCTTCGCGTGGGCGGAAGCTTCACGGACAGGGGGCTGCGTCACCTTGAGGGGCTGAAGATCCTTACGTTCCTTCAGATCCATGGCGACAACCAGTTCAGCCCGGCGGCTCTGGAACGCCTCCAGAACCAACTCCCTAACCTCTCTCACTTCAAGATCGTCAACCCTCAGGACGTCAAGAGACGCCCCACAGTGGGCGACATGGCCCCGGATTTCAGGGTCAAGACGCTGGAGAGTGAGGAACTGAGCCTCTCGGACTACCGCGGCAAGGTGCTGCTCCTGCACTTCTGGGCGACGTGGTGTAGCCCCTGCGTCGCTGATGCGCCGCGGATCAAGAAGGAATACGAAGCGATGAGTCCGTATGGGGACCGCTTCGAGATGATCAGCGTGAGCCTTGACCAGTCCGAGGAACGCGTTCGCCAGCACGTCCGGGAGCACGGGCTCACGTGGCCTCACGCGTGTGTGGGCATGCATCCGCAGATCGCAGCCGACTACGGCGTGGAAAGTGTTCCTGCGTGGTTCTTCGTCGGCCCGGACGGCAGGATACTGCCCAGCGGCGAGGCCGACGTCAAACCGGTCCTGGAGGCGCTGAAGGCCCGAGGGTCGTCTGCGTGACCTGCTGGGACCTCTCTCGAGCACATGCACACGCCGCTGGCTCGTCCCCCCGCCGCGGCCAAGGCGGGGTGGGCACCTTCGGGGCATCTGTGACGACAGGCTCCTTGTCCGGGACGCCCGCAGCGAGCCCACCGCCTCCGGAATCCTCGTGGCGCTCCCCGGCAGCTAGAACAAGCGAAGGTTTTCGCTTTACCTCTTGACAGCGCCGCCGTCCTGCGGTAAGATCATCCGCGAAGGATTTAGCGCATACTCGGTCTTTCAGCTTCTTGGGAGGGCGTGATGGCACGAAGGCAGAGCCGAACACTGACGCAGCTGGAACTGGAGATCATGCAGGCCGTCTGGGGCCAGGACGAGGCCACAGTGAATGACATTGCCGACTTGTTGCGCCAGACCGGCCATCCGCTGGCGCTTCCCAGCATTCGCACGATGCTGTCCATCCTCCGGAAGAAGGGCTACGTGAAGCGCCGGCGCGAGGGGCGCTGCTACGTCTACCGCGCCATCGTGTCGGGCGAGCAAGCGCGCAAGCGCATCCTGAGGGACATCTTCGAGCGCGCGTTCGACGGTTCGGCGTCCCATCTTGTCACGGCCTTGGTGAACGCCGGGATGGTCTCCAAGAAGGAGCTCGAAGAGGCCAGGCGTCTCATCGAAGAGCGGGAGAAGGAGACTGAGGCATGAATGCGCTCCAGCTATGGCCGAGACTGGACGCAGTGGGATACGGGGCGATGCGCCTGTTGCTGGGGGCCTTGTGGCAGTCCTCGATCCTTCTGCTGGCGATAGCGGCATTGACGTGGCTGCTGCGGGGGCGTCGGGCGGCCGTCCGGCACGCGCTCTGGGTTGCGGGACTGGTTGCTGCACCGCTGCTTCCACTGATGGCGAGTGCCGCTATGCGGAGCGGCGCACCACAAGCGCCCGTGCAGATCCTGCCGGCATACGCCCAGCCTGTGGCCTTGGAGGCGGACGTGGCGCAGCCGATTGCGCCGGTGTTCGCCCTTGAGCCCGGGCCGTCTCCCGTAGAGCACGAAGCCGTCGTGCAGCCACCTCAGGACGCCGGGCGCCGGCTGTATCCGTGGGCAATGTTGTTGATCGCCTATGCTGCGGGACTGGCGGGGTTCCTCGTCTGGATCGGGATGGGGCGGAGTCGCATCCGGCGATGGATTCGGTCCGGGGCTCCCGTGCTGGAGGGACGTGCCCTGTCGACGTTCAGGGAGGCCAGGGAGACGGCAGGTCTTGGCCGTGGTTTCCTTGTGCTCGAGAGCGATCGGGTGCCCGCGCCGATCAGCTATGGGCTGATCCATCCGGTCGTCGTGCTTCCGAAGGGACTGGCTGGGCAGCTTTCCGACGTTGAGCTGCGCGCCCTCGCGATCCATGAACTGACTCACCTCAAGCGCAACGACGGTCTGGTTCTGCATCTTGCTGCGCTCGTCCGTGCGGTACTTTTCTTCCATCCGCTGGTGTGGCTTGCTGCGCGGCAGGTTTCGAGTCTGGCCGAAGCGGCCTGCGACGACGCCGTCCTGGACGCGGGCGGCGAACCGGTCCCGTATGCCAGGATGCTGGCGCGGCTGGCGGAAGAGCTGCCGCGCGGGTCGGTGACGACCGAGCTGGCGGCCGGCATCGTGCTGTCGAAGCGCGCGTTCCTGCGGCGGGTGCAGGCGATCCTGTCGGACCGTCGGGACCGCATCCGGAAGCTCTCGCGCCTGGCCCTGGCGGCCACCCTCTTCGGCGCGTTGCTCTCCCTCGGCGTCGCCCTCGCCCTCCCCCTGGGCGAGAGACCTACCGCCGACCGGACCGAGATCCTGACCGCAGAGCCCGCGGAGGACGCTGAGATCGCTCAGCCGGAACCCGTTAGACAGTGGAAAGCAACGCTGCCCAACGGCGTGACGGTGGAGCTGGTCGGCGTCTCCTACCATCCATCCGAAGGCCGCCCGTGGTGGCGGCCGGACGGTTCGCCGCTCGTGGAAGCACCCTATGAGCGAATTGAGGGACTCGAAAGCCTGGAAACGGCGTTTGGGGAGAAGATCAGGGACTATCCACATCGCCATGAATTTGCCCTCCGTCTGGAGGGAATTGCAGAAGGCGGTGGCTTTGGCACCACGAGCACATTCATTCCCAGAGCGCTCAGTACGGCAATGGGTGCAGGCACCAAAGCCGGCGTTCGTCCAGTACCCGAGGTCTTCGTGCAAGGCGCTGCATTTCCGGAACCTGAGGAATCTGCCAGTTTCCGTTACGCGGTGTCTGCCGGGGAATGGACGACAGTGGCCACCACCACGAGGAACGGCGGGACTACGCATGAGTACGACTTCGGCGAGATCAAGTTCTCAAAGGTGGTCTTCACGGGGGGAGGTGACACCAGCGCGCCTCTGACAGGCATCGCCATGGCGGGCATCCCCGCCGACTTGCCGGCGCGTGTTGTCGCGGTAGACGTGGAGGGCGGAATTCACCTGCCAGCGTTTCTTGGGCCCGGTCCCTTTGGCGGGGGGGCAGCAGTAGCTTTCCCGCAGATGGACGGCCCGCATCAGAGCTTCTTCTTCAGTCATCCTGCGCTGTCCCAGATCAAGGGATTCCGTTTGCAGATTCGCCCCTTCAAGTGGGTCGAGTTCCGGAACGTCTCGCTGAAGCCCGGGCAGAACACGAGCGTGAAGGTGGTCGTCGAGGGCGCAGGCGAAGCGGCCTCCGAAGGCGAGGAAACGGAGCCCAATCCCGAGGCCCTGATGAGGGAGCATC
>CAZSET010000181.1:0-8354 GCA_964605915.1 uncultured candidatus Brocadiaceae bacterium
CGTGCACGGAAACGTGTGGGAGTGGTGCCAGGACTGGCGCGGCCCGTACGAGCGCGGCCCCGCCGAAGACCCCGCCGGGCCAACAGCCGGGACCTATCGCGTTGTGCGGGGCGGCTCATGGTTCGACTATCCATTGCCCTTGCGCTCCGCGGCTCGGGGCAGGAATTCTCCGTCCAACAGGCCCGACGACCACGGGTTCCGCGTCGTGTGCACCCCGAGGCCGTAGGTGCCTCGGCGCAGCGTCCAAGCGCGGACAACGCCTCGGGCCTTGCTCGCGGGCCATGTGATGGGGCTGCGGTGTCGCGTCAGACGACGTCGCGCTCGAAGTGATCGCGCAGGTCCGGGTCCAGGTCGGGCACGGACATCGGCACGCCGCCCTCGCGCAGGGACCGGGTGGCCATGCAGCTGGCGGCCACGCTGTAGCGTGCGGCAACGGGCGAGGTAGCGATGGTGCCACCCTCGCGGACGTAGCGCACGAACTCGGCCACGATGCGGGGGTCGGCGCCGCCGTGGGAACCGGTGGTGGGGGGTATGAAGTGCTGCTCGTCGCCATAGGGGTTGTAGCTGGTGCGGCGATGCCACACGCGCACGACGCAGTGGCCGGGCGTGTCGCCGAAGTTCTCCACGCGGCCCTGCGTGCCGATGATCGTGTAGTTGCGCCAGGCGTCCGGCGTGTAGTGGCACTGCTGGTAGGAGGCGAACAGGCCGTTGTCCAGGTGCATGAGCATCATGCTGATATCCTCGACGTCGATAACGGGGTTCAGGCCCACCAGGCTGAGCGGGGGCCAGTTCTGCAGCTGCCAGGAGCTGTTGCCGCGCTCGGAGGGCGCGTGGCGGTCGGCTATCTGGTCGTAGAGCGTCAGGCCGCCCAGTGCCGTCACGCGCCGGCTGTAGCCGCCGCAGAGCCAGTGCAGGATGTCGATATCGTGCGCGCCCTTCTGCAGAAGGAGGCCGGTGGACCTGGCGCGTTCGGCGTGCCAGTCCTTGAAGAAGGCGTCGCCGCCGTAGGACACGAAGTGACGGCACCAGCCGGCCTTGACCTCGCCGATGCGGCCGTCGCGAATGATGTCCCGCATCTTGATGGTAACGCTCATGTGCCGCATGTTGTGGCCCAGGTAGAGCTTGCGGTCCTGTGCGCGAGCGGTGCGCAGGATGCGGTCGCACCCCGCGATGGTAATGGCCATGGGCTTCTCAAGGTAGACGTGCTTGCCGGCCTCCAGGGCGGCGACGGCGTGTTCCTCGTGCAGGAAGTCGGGGGTGGTGACGAAGACGGCCTGCAGGTCATCGCGGGCGAGCAGTTCGCGGTAGTCGTCGGTGACGAACGCATCGGGCCCGTAGACGGAACGGAATCGGTCCAGCGCGGCGGGGTTCGTGTCTGCGCCGGCCACCACGCGCACGCCCTGCTCGGGCATGTGGGCGTGGCGAGCCAGTCCGCCGCGGCCGCCGGCCCCGATGACGCCGATAAGAAGTTCGGAGGCTTCGCTCATAAGACACTTCCTTCCCAGGATGGGGTGACCTATTGGAGTCGGAGCAGTCCCACCTCGAAGGCGGGCGCGATCACGATGCTTCCCAGGGGCAAAGGTGTGTGCAGAACAGAGGGGCTGCACATCGGCCCGCGGCAACCTCGAAAGAGAATCGTCTGGCGCCCTTCTCAGACAGCGGCGCAGGCCGAGATCGCGGCATTGTAGCCGACCTGCCGTGACGCAGCAATCCCCGCCTGTCCTCGCGCTAACGCAAGGCATGCGGCCGAGGCAGAGCGGGGAGGCCCGTCGCTGGCAGCGGACAGGCCCCAGTCGGCAGGGCAAGCTAGGCGGGCTCCTGCCAGGAGTGTGCCGTATGCCGGACCCGGAACCCGATGGCCAGATAGAAGGGCTTGGCTGTGCCGACCCAGACGCTCCCCGCGCCCAGCTCTGCCGCCCGACGGATGGCCTCGCAGACTACTTCCCGGCCCAGACCGCGTCGCCGGTAGTCGGGAACGGTGCAGACCGGTTCGAGCGCCGCGATCCGGTTCCATGGGTCATACCAGGCGATGCAGCAGGACACGTACTCACCGTCCGGCGCGATGACGAACAGGTCCAGCTCGGCCCGGTAGCCCGGCGCCTTTTGCAGTTCGCGGTAGCAGGCCGCGCTCGTCCATTCACCGCGATCAGAGTGGCCGAAGCCGAGGCTGAGGGCCTTCCGGCGCGGCTCGACGTCCGGGCAGTCTGCCATCGACGCGATAGCAAAGCCGTCGGGCAGCCGCTTGGGCGGCAGTTCGGAGCAGCCGAACTCCGAGTCGTGCCCGGCGCGCTCGACGTTCATCTCGTACCCGCGCGCAGCGGCCACGGCTCGAAGCCCTTCGTCTTGGTCCGGAATGTGGAGGGTCAACCTGCCTGTGTCCGGATGGGCGAAATGCTCTTCGGCGTATTCGACCATCTGATTCAGCAGGCCGTCGGCGCCAGGGCACCTCTGGGTGAAGGCAGTGCCCGGGCCGTCCGCTTCGCCGTGGACGACGGCCACGATCTCCCCGGCATCGTCCTCGCAGACGCCGATTTGACTCTCCCAGTTACGGATTCCCTGCATGGTCTCTTCGGTGGTCTGCGCGTACCTCGCGGCGCCCAGCAGGGGCGCGACGAAATGGCGAGCGTACACCCAGCGCTCGGCGCGCCAGGAAGTCGTGAGGCCGAACCGGGCGTAATGCCGTGCCAGCATGTCCCGGATGCGCAGGAAATCGCTCTCGGGTCGGTACTCACGTAGTATCGCCTCCACGGTCGCCCCTTACTGAGTGTGATGGCCTGGCGCCTTACCTCCCGCCCCGGTTCCGAGGTGCTGTGCCGTCACCAGCAGTAGTAACGGTACGGGTCGTCCTGCGCAACCGGCTCGTCCAGGTACAGGCCTTCCAGCCAGGGCTTGCTGTCTGCGCCGGGCGCCTGGCCGATCCGCGCCAGAAGCGGCGTCTCGAACGTCGCTCCCATGTTCCCCAACAGCCTGGTCACGGCGAAGCTGGAGCGTCTGAACGTCGTCTTCGTGTTGTAGAGCGCCGCGTAGTCGTAGTGCCACGGGACAAGCTGGCAGAAGACCACGTTGGCGCCCTCGGCCTGTGCCAGCACGCCGTCGCCGATGATGTGTGCGCCGCCGACCACCAACGGCTGCTCGCGCGGGTCGCGCACCAGCACGTCGCCGCAGCCCACTCCCGACAGGAGCGTTCCCACCTGGGCCGGCTCGAAGTACGAGGAGATGTGCTCCTTCACTTCCATGCGGACCTTGAACGGCAGGAAGGCCTGCGCTTCCTGCTCGGACAGGCCGAGGGCAAGCACGTGTCCACCGCTCGCGACCCAGCGCCTGATCTGGTCGCCGTGGGCGGAGAGCACGGTGCTGCCTCCCGGACCTACGACCAGCACCTGATCTTCGCGCAGCGGCTGGCCCTCGTAGGGCGTCGCGGCCACACCCGCCGCGTTAAGATGCTCAAGCCCGGCCGGCTCGCCCGCGTAGAGGACCCCCCGGCTGGGCGGCGGGGTGTAGGAATCCACGTATTCCATGATGTTCCCGGCAAGCCGTACGGCGGCAGGCTCCTCGCCGGTGCGGCCGGTCACGTCCACCTGGCAGAACAGCACCATGCCCTTGCCTTCGCGGTATTCCATGAGCGGGCTGTACTGGAGGCCGAAGCCGCAGTCCATCAGAGGCAGGAAGTCGCCCGCCGTCGGCTTCTCGATCATGACGGACGAGACGTTCCCGTAACAGCCGCACCGGGCGAAGCGCCGGACCTGGAACCCGCACCATTCCACCATCTGGTACTTGTGGAGGTCGGGCAGCGGAAGGGTAGGGGGCAGGAGCGTCGCCTCTCCGTGCCAGTCGCGCAGGTTGTCGCTGGAAAGGCCGTCCAGTATGGGATGTCCCGGCACCCGCGCGAAGGCCCGGCGCGCGCCGAACTCCTGCACGCGGAACCCCAGGCGCCGTTCGAGGGCCTCGGACGTCTGCTCGAACATGACGACTTTCAGGCCGTCGCGGACGCGCGAGAGGTCCGGCGCCGGCCCGTCCACCGTGAGGGCGCCCTTGCCTATCACCAGGACATCGTGCGTGCCCAGGTCTGCGCCGGCCTCCACGGCGTCAAAGCCAACGCCGAGCTCGGACAGCAGCTTCGCCGTCTCGCCCTTGGGATCGTAGAGCGCGACCTTGCCGCTGACCCTGGGTGCGTCCGGGCGTGGCAGGACGTGGATGGCGAACGAGTCCTCCTGCACGTCGCCTGTGCTGAAGGATGCCTTCATCGTCATCTCGAAGCCGGCGGGGGGCAGGGATTGGGGCAGCACAAAGCGCACCGGGATGCGCTCCTGTCTGCCGGCCTCGACGCGAACAGACTTCTCGCCGCCCTGGCTCTTGGGCAGGGATATAGACCACTGGCAGGCGCAGTCCACGGGTCGGCGCGAGTCGTTGATGACGATGATCTGCTTCTCGACGGTCTGGCCGGGCAGGTAGTTGTGGTCCTTGGCGGTGAAGCGGGAGGGCCTGCCGGCGATGTAGGCGAGCAGCGGCCGGTTGTACCTCAGCAGCGCCCTGCCGGAGAGGTTCGGTACCCAGTCGCTGCGGTCGGTGGCCAGCGCGTAGAACAGGCCATGCTGCCATATGGTTTCGCAGTAGTCCGGGTTGAAGCCCGGACGCTGGGCGCCTTCCCAGTCCATCTCATAGTCGATGCGGCCGGGGACGTCCCCACGCAAGTAGCACATCGACAGCTCGGACCAGATGTTGAATCCCGAAATCCCGAAGGTGCGGAAGTAAGGCCAGGTCTGGCGGATGAACTCGGCCTCTACGCCCTTGAGGTTAGCGAGGTCGGTCAACTTCAGCCGTTCCGGCGGGTACGCCCAGCGCATGAACGGTTCGTTCTTCCGCCACCGGTCGGTCTCGAAGCGCAATGCACCTTCCTCGAACTCGCTGAGCCGGAAGGCTGCGTCGCCCCAGACGGCGGACCCCCATTCGGGGAGGAAGAACTGATGGAGCACGGGCTCGCCGCCGCCGCGATACGCCATGAAGGTCAGCGATACGGGCGCCCCGTACTCGACCGCGAACAGCGGCCTGACGCCCTTCTCAGCCCAGCGTCCGAGCCACTCCGCGCGCTCCTGCATGGGGGTCCAGTTCAGGTAGCAGTTCATGGTATACAGCTCCCGGCTCCAACCACCGTGGTTGTAGACCGGGCGCGTCGCGTCGAACTGCCTCAGTATGGGCTCGCGGCTGTATATCACCTTGGTTCGCCGGCTGGCGACCAGCGGGTCGTTGTCCAACACCAGGGGCAGCCGTTCCGGATTGTGGATGTCTCTAACGAAAAGGAAGTTGTGGTTCTGGGCGTACATCACCACGCTCGGGTGGTTCTGGGCCCTGCGGACGTACCACTCCAGATGCCGCTCGTAGCCGTTGGTCTTCTCGTCGCGTTCCTTCCAGTCGTAGCTGTTCATGTGGGGCAACGGAAAGCAGAACAACGTCCCGGTGTCGTCCGCAGCCCTGAGTATGTCGGCGTAGCTGACGTGCGAGCCGGGGGTGCAGCGGTAGTTGTGCCCGTAAACGGTGTTGAACCCCAGCCACTTGATGCGCGACATCGTCTCGCACGCTCCCTCGTAGCTCGCCCACACCCCCACGGGACCTCTCATGGCGGAGTTGAGCGGCACGGCCCGAACGTGCACGGGGCTGCCGTTCAGGATGAAGTCACGCCCCTCTATCCAGAACTCGCGGAAGCCGAACCGCACCGGATAGTAGGCGTCCAGCGCACTGCCCGCCTCCAGCAGCTCGAGGGTCAGGTGATACATGTTCTCCGGTGTGTCGGTATCCCACAGCTTCGGCGCTTCCCACGACGTGTCGAACGCCAGCCGCCCGTTGGTCAGGTCGGCCGACGTGAAAGGTTCGCTCTCGGCGGTCAGCACCTCCTTGCCGTTGTCACGGACGCCCGCGCGGAGGGTGTAGCTCTTCCCTTCCTCCAGAGCCGAAAGGCCCGCGTCAACGGTGAGGCGCCACTTGCGCACGGACGTGTCGACCTTGACGTCCGTGATGCGCTCGGCCGGCGGAGCGCTCGTGAGGAACACGTCGCCGCACAGGCCCCGGTACGAGAGCGGGGTCCAGTTGTTGGTCTTCGGCTCGCTCGACGTGTAGTTCGTGCCCTCGGGGTTCAATCTCTGGGCGATTGTCCGAAGGGCAACCTGATGGGTCTTGCCCGGGCTGCACGCCGGTGTCAGGTCCAGGTCCCCTCCGGGGAACACGATGGAGCCGACCTCGCGGCCGTCCACGAAGACCGTCGCATAGGAGTTCAAGTTGTCCACGTGGAGCCCGATGCGGCGCCCTTGCCAGTCCGTCGGCACCTCAATGTCGCGCGCACACCAGACGGCGTCCAGACTGCCGAGCCTGTCACGCCAGGGCTCGGCCGCGTAGATGGTGTGACTTTGGTCTCCCTTCCCGGGCCAGGGAGCGGGCACCTTCAGATAGCCCCACCCGGTGCCGACATCGGGGACGCCCTCGGAGTAGGTGTCTGCGGGCTTGAAGCGCCACAGGCCGTTGATGCAGATACGCTCGCGGGTGCCGGTGGACTCGCGGTAGGCTTTGGACACATTCCACACGGCGCGCACACCCGGTGGAAGTTCCACGTCTGCGCCCAGCGGCGCGCCCCTTACTTCGGGGACTTGCAGCATCGTTGAGCAAGCGACGGCCAGGAGCACGCAGGCACCAAGAGGCGAGAGATGAGTAGCACGGCGCATGGTTTCCCCTCCGCGACAGGTTCATTGGTGGCGGGTTCGTCCCGCCGGGGTGCGAATCTACGGCTGAGGCAGCGGCTTGTCAACATTCTGTCGCCTCACGTCCCGTACCTGTCGGCGAAGTCTCCGCCGGAGATCCGGGGTTTCTGCCTCGTGACAAGCGCTGCGGGGCGGCGTATACTGCCCCTCCCGAAGCAATCGCCGATCCCCTGAAGCCGGCCCCGGCCGCGCCGGGGCGGGAGGACATCATGCCTTTCAGAATCTGCACCATCGGCTGTGGCGGCATCGCTACGGGGCGGCACGGCCCGTCCTACGCCGCCTACGCGTCCGCCAGGCCCGACACGGAGCTGGTCGCCTGCTGCGACTTGAACAAGGAGCGCGCCGAGGCGTTCCAACACAAGTTCGGCTTCGGCCGCTGCTACACCGACCTGGTCGAGATGCTCGAGACAGAGCGCCCCGACGCCGTCTGCCTCGTCTCGCCCGTGCCGCTCACCTGCGAGCTGTCCTGCAAGGTCATGTCCATGGGCTACCCGCTGCTGATGGAGAAGCCGCCGGGCCGGACGCTGCAGGAGCTGGACCGCATGATCGCTGCAGCCGACGCCGCCGACGTGCCGCAGCAGGTGGCCTTCAACCGGCGTTATGCGCCGCTGAGCCGCGAGTTCAGGCGGGTGCTCGCCGAGGACATCCCCGCCGACGCCGTCCAGCACATCCGCTACGAGATGGTGCGCGTGCAGCGTAAGGACCCCGACTTCTCTACGACGGCCATCCACGGCATCGACGCGGCGCGTTTCCTGATCGGCAGCGACTACGCGCACGTGCGCTTCCATTACCAGCCGCTGCCTGAGCTGGGCGCCGGCGTGTGCAACATCTTCATGGACTGCACGTTCGAGTCGGGCGCGACGGGCCATCTGGCCTTCTGCCCTGTCAGCGGCACGGTCGTCGAGCGGGCGACGTTGCACGCCCTGGACCACACCATCCTGCTTCACCACCCCGTTCACGGGGGCCCGGACGCCGAGGGCTGGCTGCAGCACCTGCACAAGCGCGAGGTGAAGCGGAACGTGAAGGCGACCGACCTGGCCCAATGGGGCGATGCGTTCGAGCTGGACGGCTTCTACGGCGAGAACGCCTCGTTCTTCGACGACATCCGTGCGGGGCGCCGGCCGGCTGGCGACCTGCGGAGCGCGCGGCAGTCGCTCGAAATCGCCCAGTGCATCAGCGCCAGGCACGAGGAATACACCGCCGCCTGATGAGTGTCCTGGGCGATGCGATTGGACTGGTATGCACGTCGACTGTCGCGCGCGCACCGTGCTCAGAGACATCGCGCTCGGCCTGAATGCGCCGGCCCATTACCTGGATCGGGTGTCTGCGTTTCCGGTTCCGCGTCCTATCCCCGAAGACCTCTCGCCGTCTGGCCCGCAGCCCGCGCGGTGTAATGGCTTCGAGCGCGTTTCCTCTGCAATCAACGTCAGCTTCGTGCGCCATCCTTTCCCGGGCCCGTGCCCAACCTACTCACTTGCACGATGTGGCGATCCGGAGGCCCCGCACAGCCAAGCCGGGCCGACCGGAGCGTCCCGGCCGACCCGGCGCGCGGTCTCGAGATCGTGACCGATGATCGCGCACACCGGCGCCTCCATGGTCTTGTCGCGA
>CAZSET010000182.1:0-8297 GCA_964605915.1 uncultured candidatus Brocadiaceae bacterium
TACGGCAGTGTGGACGAACAGAAGCGCCGACAAGGCGGTCCGGATCGAATGGCTGGAGATCAATACGACTGAGCCGCCGGCTGGCAGGCTGGGCTGATTCACGCGGACAATCGGGGAGATGCTGCAGGAATGCCCCAGGTGCGGCGCGGAGCTCTTGGCTCTGTCCTATGGGTGATGCCGTCGTCATCGCGAGAGGTGTACCAAATCCGACTCCTTCCGATACGATCCTGTCCGCCTCGGCGCCCGGAAAGAAGTCAGGTTGCCAGCAGGGGGTGGACGTGCGTTATCCCGTCCCAAGTTCGGCACGGCTTCCAGTGTTTCGACGATAAGGCCCCGGAGACGCTCACGCTCCCTGCTGGAGGGGGGATCCCCGGCGGTTACTTTGGTCGGGATTGTCCCCGACAAAGCTGTGCGATCGCGAGCAGGGCAATACAGACCGAAGAGAGCATCCCTTAGAACCTGTAGCCCCGGGAGGCAGCCTGTCAATACGTATATCTTTGAGGACAGCTCTCAGACTGTCCTGGAACTGGCGGCTATTCGGGCTCGCCCTCTTCACCCCCACTGTCCTGCCACTCTTTGAGCTTCTGGTTCACATCTTCCCGGACTTCTTGGCGGACCATCCTTTTCCACTCGTTGCCTTCTCCTCGACTCATCCTCTCGCTGAAATACAGCTCCGCTGCCTTTCCTACCCGTCCGGATGCACGGGCGCGGGAGACGGTCTCTTCGATAGCGGCACCGGAGGCCCCACGCCGCCCCGCTCACCACTGGAAGTAACGATACGGGTCGTCGAATTCCTCGGGCTTATCCAGGTAGAAGCCATCGAGCCAGCGGCTCTCCTTTTCGCCTGCCAGGACCGGACTCGAGACCCGGGCCAGCAGCGGCGTGGCCTCCTCCACCCCCATGTTCGCCAGCACTCGCGTGACCAGGAAGCTCGTCCGCCGGAATGTCCGCTTCTGGTTGTAGTACCTCTGATAATCGAAGTCCCACGGGGCAAGCTGACAGAAGGCCACCTTGACATCGGTTGCCACAGCCAGCACTCCATTGCCGAGCACGGTGGCGCCTGCTCTGACCAGGTCCACGTCTCTCGGGTCACGGTTCATGACGTCTGCCGATCCCACCCCGGCCAGCAGCGAGCTCTGCCCGGAAGGGGCAAAGACGGCCGAGATATGCTCCTGCTTCTCCGTCCTGACCGTGAGCGGCAGGATGGCGTTGGCCTCCTGTTCACCCAGTCCGACGGCAAGCACGTTCCCCCCGTCCTTCACCCACTGGCGCAGGGCGTCAGAGTTGCCGGCCAGCGTCTGGCCCGCTCCTGGTCCCACTACCAGGACCTCATCGGTCCTCGGGGCGCCATCCTCATACACGGCCAGCGCCATACCCATTTGCTCCAGGTGCTTCCGGCCCGCCTCCGGACCCACATAGACCGCCTTCCGGACCGTCGGGCCCGAGTACGAGCAGACGTAGTTGAGCATGTTGGTGACCAACCGCACCGCGGCCGCTTCGGGCTCGCTCCGACCGGTCACGTCCATCTGACATAGGAGAACGACACCTTTCCCCTCGCGATACTCCATGAGCGGACTGTACTGCAGGCTGTATCCACCGTCCACGATGGGCAGGAAGTTCCCCCTGCTCGGCTTCTCGATGAGCACGGAGGCCACGTTGCCCCAGTTGCCGGCCCGGTACGCCCGCGGGAGAAGGATCCCGCACCACTCGATGCTCGTGCCATACCGCGGACGCATGGTGTAGCCAGTGAGGCGACTTGGCATGAGGGTCGCTTCCCCCTGCCAGTCGTGCAGGTTCTCGTCGCCCACTCCAGCCAGGAGCGGGTGGTCGGGCACGCGCGAGAACACCCTCCGCAGCCCATACTCCTGCACACGGAACCCGAACCGCTTCTCCAGCACATCCGAGGTCTGCTCAAACAGGATCACCCGCAGTCCCTCACGGACACGCGAGATATCCGGCGCCCGCCCCTCCGGCGTCAGTGCCGCCTTGCCGATGAGCAGGAGGTCATACCCGGCAAGGTCCGCATCCGCGTCCACTCTGTCGAAACGCACGCCCAGCCCCGATAGCAGTTCCGCCGTCTCCCCCTTCGGGTCAAATAGCGCCGTCCGCGCCGTCACGTTCGGCGTCTCATTGGGCGGCAGCACGTTCACCTGGAAGGTGTCGGCCTGCGTCTCACCCGTACTGAACTTGGCCGTCATGCTCAGGTCATAGCTGCCCGGCTTGAGGTCGGCCGGCAGGGCGAAGCTCATCGGGATGCGGGCCTGCTCCCCCGTCTTGACGGACACGCTCCGGCCTTCCCCCACGGGCTTTGACAGACCGAGCGACCACGAGCACTCGCATCCGACCGTCTCCCGAGAGTTATTGATGATGATGAGTTGCTTCTGGAAGGTCTCGCCAGGCAGGAAGTTGTGATCCTTGGTGGTGAAGCGCGCACTCTTGCCGCCGATGTAGGCCAGTAGCGGACTGTTGTTACGCAGCAGGGCGTCGGCGGCCGCCGTGGGAATCCAATCGGAACGCTCGAAGGCCGTTTCCATGCCCGTGTTGCGTTGATCCAACCGGTCGGCACTGAAGCCGGGTTTCTGGAGCTGGCCCCAGTCCACCTTCAGCTCTATGACCTCCGGGGTAACACCGGGACGCAACTCCCAGTAAGAATCCCAACCCCAGGCGGTCCAGGCAGAGACGCCCCACGTCCGGAAGGCGCGCCAGTTGTCAGCAATGTACATGGCCCAGACCCGATCCTTGTTGGGGTGACCCCACGCGTAGTAGCTGGAAGGCTGGTAGGGATAATCCCACTTGTACCACTCACCTCCGGCCTTCCATTGCTGGGCCTCCCAGCGCACGTTCTGCTTGTCCCGCTCGTTCAGTTCGAAGGCCATATCACCGAGGAACTGGGAGTTCCACTCCCCTTCGGTGAACTCGTAGGCGGCGCGGGCGCTGCCCCAGGCTCGGACACCTTCGTACCAGCCGCGATACATGGTCCAATTGATGCCCCACGGGACACCGTATTCGACGAGGAAGAGCGGGATAATGCCTTCGGTGGCCCAATGCTCGAACCAGTCGGAGCGCTCTCGGATGGGGACGAAGTCGAGGTAGAGGTTCAGGGTGAACATATTCCCCAGGGCGCCGGAATGATGGTGATAGACGACGCGCGTGGGGTCCAGGCGTTCGAGTATGTGTTGGACGTTAAGTCCGCTCCTGGCCCGCGAGTCATCGCGCGGAGCAAGCTGGCCCTGCTCATTGTGTTTGCCATCCATGAGGTCAGGATCCCAGGCGCCGGCATAGGCCATGGCATTGTGGTTGGTGGAGTACATCACGACAGACGGATGATTCTGGGCCATGCGTACGTAGAACTCGGCGTGGCGAAGATAGCCATTGGTCTTCTCCGCATCCGGTTCGTCCCAAGTGTAATGCCTGGAATGCGGCTGGCTGATGGCGACGAGCATTCCCACATCGTCTGCAGCGCTCATGAGCCCTTCGAAGCTGAGGTGTGCACCGGGTTGGGAGCCGTAGTTATGGGTGTATACGGCGTAGACTCCGTAGGCCTTCATGCGCGACAAGGTCTCAAGGCAGGCCTCGTACGTGGAATAAGCAGCGCCCATCTGGGCGTTGTCGATGGGGCTGGCGAAACAGTGGATGCGGGAGCCGTTGAGGTAGAAGTCGCGTCCCTCGATCCAGAATTCGCGGAAGCCGAAGTGTATCGGGCGGAAGACGTCCAGTCCCTTGCCGGCAGCGTCGAGCAGTGAGACGTGCACGTCGTACATGTTCTGCGGGGTGTGAATGTCCCAGAGCTTGTCGGGCTTCCAGGGGGACGAAAAAGCCAACCGGCCATCTTTGGCGTCAGCAATGTAGAAGGGCGCACTCACGAAATCCTTCGCCTTCTGATCTTCGTCGGTGATCAGAGCCTGCAGGCGATAGGACTTGTCCGGGTCAAGGCCAGCGAGCGCCACATCGAGGGCGATCTCCCACTTCCGCACCGACGTGTTTACTTTGACGTCGCCAATGCGCGCGCCAGCGGGCGTACTCACCAGGAAGGCATCGCCGCACAGACCCTTGCGATCCACCCGGCCCCGCCGTCTCTCGGGTGCCATGGTGTCGTTGAAAACGGCGACTTCCTCGGCCAGTGGCAGGGCTTTGACGCCGAGGGACAGGACATGTTTCCGCCCTGGCTGACAGGCG
Source organism: uncultured candidatus Brocadiaceae bacterium (assembly GCA_964605915.1). Taxonomy (GTDB): domain Bacteria; phylum Planctomycetota; class Brocadiia; order SM23-32; family SM23-32; genus DAOVRD01. The sequence goes on from CAZSET010000182.1 coordinate 4,177, forward strand.
GCGGTGACATCGACCGCTCCTCCTGGAAAACCTATTCTGCCCATGTTCCTGCCGTCAATGCAGACGACGGCGTAGGAGTTGAGGTACTCTGTGTAGAGGGCTATGCGGCGCCCCTGCCAGTTGGCCGGAATGCTCATCTCCCGCTGGTACCAGGCCATGGTGCTGTCCCTGAAGGCGCTGTTCTGCCAGTCAGGGTGTGGGTAGATGCTCTGCGTGACGTCAGTCCATGCGCCAGGGACCTTGCAGAAGCCCCATTTCTCGGCGGGGACCTGGTCCGCAATTGCCGTTGCCGGTTGCCAGCGCCACAGGCCGTTGATGCAGATGCGCTCGCGCGTGGGCGTTGTCTCGCGGTAGGCCTTGTCCAGGTCCCAGACGACCCTCACCCCGGCCGGCAGCACCGTGTCGGCACGTTCCTGAGCATCTCCCGGTGACTGTGCGCACCAGAGAAGGGCCATGAACAGGCAGATTGGCAAAGCAGACTTCCCCGATAGCCGATGCATCGCGACCTCCCCGAGCCGATGGTCTCCTGTTTCTGCCGCGCCGCGGCATCGAGTGCTGAGCATACGCCCACCTGGAGTGAGCGTCAACGGCCGGCGGCAAGGCACGACCAGGTGGCGGGGCTAGGCGAGGAGCCACACCTGCTTCCCCGGAACACGCCGAAAGCCATCGCGAATGCGCCCGGAAGTGTTGTCCCCGGCTGCCATCACGCGGCGTTCTGGTGCTTCGACCTCCTACCACTTTGAAGGCGTCTGTGTTTCGTGACGCAAGGGCCTCGTCTGCATGGGTCGGCCTGGCGATCATTGAGAGTCCCGCCATGAGGGAACACGCCAGACGACCTGTCCGCCTTCCCGGATCAGTGACCGGGACACGACCGGTTCTCGCACCAAATCGAGCCCGGGCCCCTATCTCCAGGCGATCTTGCGTACAGCTCGTCTCACGAGGCAGCACGGGCGAGGGTCGCGAGGCGCACCAGATCCGGCTCTTTCCGATACGGCCCTGTCGGGCTCTGCACGCGAAGACGCGGATGGAATGGGGGACCTGGACGTGAATCGGGACTGCATACCTTCGCCGCCCGCCTGAGCAAGAACGGCGTGGCACGCCGTACCGCCCAGGTCACCATTCCACATTCATCGTTAGACCTCAGGGGATGCGGCGTCGCATAGTGCCCGCCAGGAAGCCTGCAACGAAGCCGCAGCCCGCAGTTAAAAGGAGCAGAGCAAATCGAGGCATCGTTGCCGCGAACATCAGGAACTTCGTCTCCACGGGCTCGCGGTTCTGGAGGGCAAGGACGATTGCCGCCAAGCCGATCAGGACAACCACTACCAACCGGAGTTGGCCCTTTGACGTCGGCTGCTTCTCTACCATGGGTCCGGCCTCCTATCACGAACGATGAAGTGCGGGAACCTGTGGGAGTCACTGCCCCCTTCCCGCTTTTTGTGCCAGTTGTTATGAGAGAATCGGTTGGGGTCTGTGCGGTGGCTGGGCCGGAGGACAAGCCAGCGAAACGGCGAACGCCCCAGCCGTCCGCCAGTCCAGCCTACTGTGCGGCCCGCGCTGATTATACTCTTTGCGTCATTCGTCCAGCACATACCGTGCCTCCGGCAAGCTCACGGAGCGCAAGGGCTGCAGCAAGCCGAAGTGGTGATCGGGCCTCAGAACGATGGCACGGCGCCCTGGGTGATCATGCGTACGGCCGTGGCGATGCCGCTGAGGAGTATCTCGGTCAGTATGTAGGCGATGAAGAAGAAGCGCACGGCCCGCAGCCGCTGCCCGCCGGAGAACTTCATGATGAGCATCTTGACGAGCCAGCCCAGGAAGAACGGGATCCAGATGCGCTGGGCGGCGTAGCTGTTGCACGCCAGCAGCCCGATCGGGTGGATGGGCCACCAGTGGAAGCGCGCCCGCATGAACATGATGAAGCCCGTTAGCAGGAAGCCAGAAGCGAACGAGCCGTAATAGGGGTCGGCCTGCTGACTCGGCTGCTTGATGATGGCGTCCGACCAGGAGAAGACATAGCGCGGCACGGTCGTGGTCGCCCAGGAGTAAGCGAAGTTGAGCGCCCCGACGCCATAGGCCTGCCTCAGAAACATGTAGGACGTGGCGACGATTGCCACCACCAGGGCGCACATGATGGCGGGCACCAGCAGGCGCTTGCGCCTCGGGATGGCGTCGGAGACGCGGAAGGCGTCCATCGCCACGGGCGCCAGCATGATGTTGGCCCCGTAAAGCAGCATGTTCTCGTGGGCCGTCATCAGCACGGCGCCGCTGCCGCTCAGGGCGCCCGTCGTGCTGTGGATTGTGTTCTGGATCCACCACATCGGCCGCGCGATGTAGAGCCCGCCCTGGGCCACGCACCGCGCGTAGGCCAGGAACCAGCAGAAAAGCAGCGCCATGCCATAGGCTGCCACCCAGAACGGCACGTCGTAGTACATGTGCCAGCCGATGCAGAACGCCATCGCCAGCACGAAGCCCCAGAACGCCCAGAAGTAGCCGACCGGCTCGTAGGCGTCCTCCTCCCCACGGGACGGACGGAGCGCCTTCCTAAGGACTGCCCACAGGTGCCGTCGGGCGATGTAGAACATGCCGAGGATGAAGACGACGTTGGCGCCCAACTGCTGCCACTTCATCAGCTTGCTATAGGTGCCCCCCTGCGCGCTTTCGATGGCCAGGCCATTGGCCACCTGAAGCTCGACGCGGCTGAACAGGAAGAAGAACCAGACGCTTAGCGAGACGTCCGCCGGCACCAGGTAGCCGAAACCGATCGCCGTGAAGTTGAGCGTGATGTCCTGGAAGCTCATGGTCTCGAACGGTGTGCCCGCGAAGACGGTCCTCAGCGGCAGCGCCAGGGACCACGCGGCGTCTGCGCCGAAGATGAGCGGCAGCGCGCGCGCAAAGCGGAATGCAGCGCAGATGACCACTCCCATCACGAACGCCCGGTTTCCGAACAGCTTCGGCAGCAGGCCCCCCTCCGCACTCCCCTCGCTGAGCTCGAGGGGAATGCGCGCCAGGGGAAACATCAGCCGCTCGACCTCTACCCATTGGCGCCGCAGGATGGCGCACAGAAGCAGCACAGCGACAAACATCGGCAGGTAGAACAGCGACCAGCAGACGATCGGCCGCACCCACAGGTGCCAGGGCACGCGTCCCTCCGGCGCTCCCTCGAAGTACTGCCGCGCCGCGAAGGACTTCGGGTCCTTGCTCAGCACCAGGTCCTCGCTGATCACCGTCAGGGAGCCGGCGTCCTCCCAGGCCAGGTCGGCCCGGCGGGCCATGTAGGGGCCGCCCGCCAGCACCGAGTACCAGAACGCCCCCAGCCCGTCGCCGGGGACGACGCAGGCGCACAGGACCATGCACCAGATGAGCATCAGCTCGGCCTGCCGGAACGCCCACGCGCGGCGGACCAGCTTGATCAGCGGGTTGACCCCCACGGCCAGGAGGACCAGCACCAGCACGGCCGCCGGCGGCAGGCAGGTGGACGTGATGCCCCCGTAACCATGGACGACGCCGCTGTAGACCTCCACCAGGGAGATGGCGACCACGGCCAGCAGGCCGATGATGAACGCACGCCAACTCACGCGGCGACCTCCGCGGGGCGTTGCCAGGTGCCTTCCGGCCCGGCGGCACGCCACCGGGGGCCGGACAGCGGAGACAAGACTCTAGGCACAGGGCGCGCGGTTGTCAAGCTGGCATGCCCCCCCGAGAACGAGTCCAGGTTCTGTGTGAGGCCTGGCGCCCCTTTCTGCGATCGAAGGAGCTTCTCGGGATGAGCAGGAAGAGGTATGCGCCTGAGCAGATCATCGGCAAGCTGCGTGAAGCGGAAGTGCTGCCTAGCAAGGGCCAGACGGTCGGTCAGGCCTGCAGGAAGCTGGGCGTGACGAAGCACCATTACGAACGCTGGCACCAACGCCAGAATCCTCATGTGCTGACGCTGGGTCCACGCTGCTCGACGTGGCGGGGGCGATGGCGGCGTTGCCCGAGTTGTCGCCACACAAGAACTTGCGGGGCAACCATGGCTCTCAGGGCGCCGGTTGAACCCACGCGATCCTGGCGACTAGAATGGCCGTCGGTCCCTGTTCGGTCATCGTGGCCGCCGGCGCGGCACGAAGGCACATCGGCACTGC
>CAZSET010000183.1:0-8285 GCA_964605915.1 uncultured candidatus Brocadiaceae bacterium
TGGGTTTCGACAACATCCAGGCTGGCCTGGAACACTGCTCCGCGCACCGGCAAAATCTGATCCACCTGGTCCGTCACGGGATAACTAAATGACCCTGAGGCAGTCTGACCCTCGTTGGAAAGCGGCCGACCGCATCCGGTAAACTGGAGCTATGTGTCGGTGTTCCGCCAGTCGCCGGAGTTGGTGCGCAGCAGCGGGACATGCGACCGGGCTCTGCGGGCACCCGCGGCGGGGCGGGGAAGTGCGCTCGATCTGCGATGGAAGAACCAGTGCCGATGGAGCAACCGAGTGTCACGTTGCGGCTGGACTGCGAGCCGACGGAGCGCTCCGCCTCAGAGCGCCGCCAGAAGGGCCTTGTGGGCGTGGTTGTGGCGGGGGGCATTTTGCTTCGCCTGGTCGCCTACCTGCACAACCGGTCGCTGTGGCTCGATGAAGCCATGGTGGCCTCTAGCGTTATCCGACGGTCCTTCCTGGAACTGTTGCTGCCCCTCGACTACAGCCAGGCGGTCCCTGTGGGTTTCCTGTATCTGGTGCGGGCGGCGACGGCACTGTTCGGGCCGGGGGAGTTTGCGCTGAGGCTGGTTCCGCTTCTCGCAGGGCTGGCGGCCGTGCCACTCTTCTATATTCTGGCAAGGCGCTATGTGGGTCGCGCGCCCGCCCTGATCGGGCTGGCGCTGTTCGCCGTGTCAGAGAATCTGATCTACTACTCGGCGGAGCTGAAGCAGTACTCGACGGACGTGCTGCTGACGATACTCGTGCTGCTTGCCGTTGAGCCCGTTCTGCGGGGCTCGACGAAGACAAGGGATCACCTCATTCTGGGCGCGGCCGGGGTGCTGGGCGTGTGGTTTTCGCATCCGGTCATCTTCGTGCTGGCCGGAGCGGGGGCTGGGCTGGCCTTCCTGTCGATTCAGAAGAGGGACTGGAAGAGGCTGGCGACGGTATCGGTAGTGGGGCTGGCGTGGCTGGCCAGTTTCGGGCTGAACTACGGGCTCTTCGCGCGGGGTCTGGCGGCGGACGAGAGCAAAGTGAGCGCCTTCGACTACACGTTCATGCCGCTTAGCGTTTCCCTGGAGGCCCTGGAATGGGTTCGCTGGGCGTTTTCGGGCCTCCCACACAGGACGCTGCGCCTGCCCACTAACCTTGGGTGTGCCGTGATCGCCAGTTTGAGCATGGTCATCGGTGGGGTGCGGCTGTTTGCCAGGGACAAGGTGCGAGGGGTGTGCTTGGTCGCGCCCGTCGCGTTCTGCCTCGTGGCCTCAGCCATGCATAAGTACCCTTTCAGGGGCCGGCTGCTGCTTTTCCTCGCGCCGGCCCTGTTGATCCTGATCGGTCTGGGTGCCCAATGGCTCATGGCATCACGCCGGCGGCGGGCGGTGCGCGTTGCGGGGTTGGCTTTCGTGGCGGTGCTGCTGGTCATGCCCACGGCCACGGCCGTATACTATGCCGTCAACGCCTACGGCGAGGAGGAGATGCGGCCGGTATTGGAGCAGATGCTTGCGCGGCAGCGGCCGGGAGACGTGGTCTGGCTCTACAGTAGCGCCTATCCGGCGTTTCTGTATTATGGTGAAGTCTACGGCTACGCGCCGGAACAGCATGTCGTGTGGTGCGAGGTGCCCGAGGAGCCAGGCGAGTGCCAGTCTGCGGTGGAGCGGCTGTTCTCGGAGAACAGCCTGCGCATGTGGTTCATTTTCAGCCATGAAAAGGGCGGCCCGCGCGAGCGCATGCTGAAGACGTTGGACCGCGTAGCGACGCGATTGGACACTGTTGAGGTCAAGCGAGTGGCCGCGTACCTTTACCGGGCGGAGGTCCGTGGAGGGGAGGCGCGCCTTCAGGCCGAGGCCAGTGATGCGAGGCAATGACACGCTTGTGAAGGTGGCTTCCTCGGCTCTGGGGCTGGGGCATCTGCCGATCGCTCCGGGAAGCTGGGCGTCCGGCGGCGCCGCCGCGCTGTACGTGGCTCTCCGTTGGCTCGGGCCGCCGGGCTGGCGCGTTTTGCTGGCGCTGCTGTTCGCGGCGGTCACTGCGGCGGGCGTGGCATTGGCGCCGCGCGCGGAGAGGCTCTACGGGTGTCAGGACCCCCGCCCCTTCGTGCTGGATGAAGTCGCCGGCATATGGCTCACGTGCCTGCTCTTCTGGTGGCGCGGTCCTGTGTCGACGGCCGCGGCGGCTTTCCTGGCCTTTCGGCTGTTCGACGTGCTGAAACCACCGCCCCTTCGGCGCCTGGAGAAACTGCCCGGCGGCTGGGGCGTGATGGCTGACGACCTGGGCGCCGCCCTTTGCTCGGCCCTGGTGCTGTGGCCCCTGTGCTACGGCGTGCTGGAGCCGCTTCTGGCGGCGTAGGCGGCGCGGGCGGGTTCGCGGGGACGGCGCGTCGGCGGCCTTGAAGGGAATTCAGACCGGAGGACCGTGGATGAGGCGTCTTCTGCCGTACGTCCAGGTCATGCGCGTGGACCATTGGTTCAAGAACGTCCTCATCCTGCCGGGCGTTGTGCTGGCCTACGTTCTGAACGCTCGCACGCCACGGCCCTCGGATCTGCCGCCCCTGCTGCTGGGCCTTCTGGCCATCTGCCTGGCCGCCTCCGCCAACTACACGATCAACGAGATAGTCGACGCGCCCCATGATCGCGAGCACCCGGACAAGAGCGCGCGCGCCATCCCCAGCGGCCTGGTCAGCGTCCGCTGGGCCTACGTGCAGTACCTCGCCCTGCTGGCCGCCGCGCTGGCCGTGGCGTCACTGCTCAACACGCCTTTCCTGCTCGCGGTGCTGTTTTTCGTTGCCATGGGCGTGGTCTACAATGTGCGCCCCATACGCACCAAAGAGGTGACCTACGTTGACGCGCTGACCGAAGCCGTCAACAACCCCATCCGCCTGGCCCTCGGCTGGTGGATGGTGGATGCCCACACGTGGCCGTCCCTGTCGCTGATCGCTGGTTATTGGATGCTCGGCGCCTTCCTGATGGCGCTGAAGCGCTACGCCGAATACCGGCACATAGCCGATGCCGAACGCGCCGTCCGCTACCGCGCCTCCTTCCGCCACACGGACGAGGTGCGGCTGCTGGTGAGCGCGGCGCTCTACGCCAACGCCTTTCACCTGTTCGTGGGCGTGTTCATCGCCAAGTTCCGCGTCGAGCTCATCCTGGCCATCCCCTTCATCTCGCTGCTGGCCGCCTATTACATGCGCAGTGCCTTCCGCACCAACAGCGTGGTCCAGTACCCCGAGAAGCTCTACCGGGAGAAAAAGCTGATGGTCATGCTCATCGTGACCTCGATGGTGACCTTGGCCATGCTGCTGATTGACATCCCGGTCCTCGACAAGTGGCTGCACATGCAGGAACCGGTCGCCCCCGCCCCCCTCGACTTGCCCGGCAGCGAGCAAAAGGGTCAGGCCACCCCCGGAACCAGCAACGCGCCCCCGGGGGCGGCTGAGCCTGTTCCGCTCCGCGTGGACCGACAATGCCGAACCGAGCCGACCCGGAGCGCCAGCACAAGCAGAGGCCGCCCGCGGCTCCCGAAGCGCCACGTTGCTGGCGTAAGCCAGCTCGCAGGCCAGGGCCGGCCGCCGCGCAGCGCCGAGTGGGCGGAGGCTCAGCCGCGGTAGTCCTTCAGCGAGGCGAGTTGAATGCCGCGCTCATCGCACAGTTCCCGCAGGCCGGGCGCGAGGATCGCATCGAGGTCGCTGACGCGGTAATCCTCTGCCCACGGCGAATCGGTGGAGGACACTGCGCGAAGCTCCGAGCTTGAGAGGGCCAGGTGGCAGACGACGAAGTGGACCCCTTCGGCTATCCCCTCGATGTAATCGCGCAGCCACTGCGTCTTGTCCAGGTCTTGCCCCCGGGGATCGTTAGTCAGGTGGCCCCTTGAGGTGAAGGGGAAGACGCAGTCCTCATATCCGGGCCCGAGCGGGCGGCGGCTCCGTATGCCGCAGCGCCGGATCACGCGCGCCGTCACTTCGGGATCGATAACGGTCATGTGGACGTCGACGTGGCACGGCTCGATCCCGCGGGACCGGACGAGCTCTATCTGGGCGACGTATTCCTCCTCAAGTTCGGCTGGAGCGGCCCTGTCGGCCACTTCGGCTATGCTGCGGGGAAGTGTGCCATCCTCGCAGGTGAAGGAGCGCGCCGTCGTGATCGGGCGCCACCGGTAACGGTCCCACTCGCACGTGGCTGTCAGATGCACGCCCACGGGTATGCCGTGTTCCCTGGCCAGGGCGACGGCCTCCTCGAACCAGGGGCATGGCACCATGAGCGATGCCTGCGTCAGGATGCCCTCGCGGAAGCCGCGGACGATGCCTTCGTTGACGCTGTGGCACATGCCGAAGTCGTCGCTGTTGATGATGAGCTGTTTCACGTCTGCCCTCCAGAAGCAGGGGGACGCGGTCTTGCGGCCGGCCACGGTCACGATCGTCGCGCCGGCCGGCGGGCGAGCGGCCATCATAAGCGGCCGACGTGGGTTCGGCAAGGTAGCTTCAGGGCAGCGCCCAAGGCACGGGGGAATGATGGGGCGGGACGCGCGTGCTGCCGAATCCGGCGCCGCCCCTCTGGACATCTGCTCAAAGCAGCGTCTTACGCTTTCGTCGCGAGCCCGTCAACAGCCATGAGACGATGGCCCGGATGGCCGTCACGCAGTAGGCTGGATAGCCGACCACCCACTTCGCTCGGGACAACAGGAACAGCGGCGAAAGGTAAACGCGCTTCATCAGATTGCGGGCCCGTTTGGCGGCTACGTCCCAGACCCGCGGGTCCCGGTAGGTCACCGAGTACGGATAGAGCGCAAAGTCCACCTGCTCCGCGGAGTTCTGTTGGCTGGACGTGGCCGGATAGGGCATCATCGGGTAGACGCTGACCATGTCCAATCGCAGGCGGGTCATCAGGTCGGCCGTCTGGCGGTAGTCCGATTCCTCCTCGACCGGAGAGCCGACCACGAAGTAGCCGACGACCTCGATCCCGTGGCGGCGGGCGTTGTTCACCGCCTTGGGGATATCGTCGGCCCTGTAGCCCTTGTGGTAGTAGTCCAGCACCTTCTGCGAGCCGCTTTCGACCCCGACGAAGAGCCTGCAGCAGCCGGCGCGCTTGAGAAGGCGCATCCGCTCATCGTCCATCAGGTCGATCCGGGTGAGGCAAACCCAGCGATACTGCTGTCCGGTGCCGATCAGCCGACGGCAGAACTCACGGGTCCAGGACAGGGATGCGGCGAAGGTGTCGTCGGTAAAGCGGAAGTGCCGGATGCCGAAGCGTTCGCGGGCGTCCTCGATCTCGGCGACCACGTGCGCGGGCGAGCGGATGGTGTACCTCTCGCCGTAGGTTTTGGTGCAGAAGATGCAGCTGTAGGGGCAGCCGCGGCCGGCCTGGAAGCTGGTAAACGGAGTGCCCAGAAAAGGCTCGCGATAGAGGCGCATGTCCAGAAGGTCGCGGGCGGGCAGCGGCAAGGCCTCCAGCTCGGACGCCTTCATTCGCGGGCGGGCCGGTCCAAGCGACACTTGCCCGTTCCGGCGGACGGCCAAACCGGCGATACCGTCAGCGGGGCGGCCCTGGAGCAAAGCGGCGACAAGCTCGCGCAGGGTCTGCTCGGGCTCGCTGCGCAAGATCAGGTCGGCGCGGAGGTGCTGGAACATGTCGTTGGGGAACTGCGTCGGAAGGTAGCCCATGACCGCGTAGTGAGGCACGCCGGTCTGCTCGATGATCGTGTTGACGGCATCCACATCCTCGGTCAGGTGCTCGTAGCCCATGATCGAGATCACCAGGTCGGGTGCCGCCTCGCGGACCATTTCGACGACCCGGACCAGAGGCAGCCCCTCGGCGACGGCGTCGACGAACTGGGTCTCCAGCCCGGACTCGCGCGAGACCGCTGCCAGGTAGAGCAGTTCCAGCGGCGGCAGGCAGAAGCCGGGCGAGTTGATCGAGCAACGATAGCAGCGATATATCCGGCGCGTATGCGGCAGGTTCAGGAGCAATGCCTTCATGGATATCCCTACGGATCTCGTCCCGCGTCTTGTTGAAATCCCGTGATGGACACACGGGCAACCTGCCCCCATCTTACGCAGCAACCTCCTCAGCTTCAAGGGTACCAACGCCCTGCTTCGACAGGAGCACAGGCATCGCGGCATAGCCGCGCACGCGGCGCCGGTCGCTGTGCACATCGGCCTTGGAGAGGCCCGCCAGCGGAGTGGCTGCCAGCCGGCCGGGGATTCAATCGGCTTCGGCGGTGGCGTCCTCCGTCAGGAACTTGTCGGCGACCGAGTGGACGTAGGCGTCGTCCGTCTGCGCGGTCTCCATCGAGTCCCAGATGAAGTCGTTGCAGCGTGACCAGAGGCTGACGAGGTAGGCGTCGCCTTCTCGCCAGACGACCTGCGAGCGCGGCTCCACGGTGCGCGTGTCCGTGTGGAGGAAGTACCAGGTCTGCTCCCGGCCGTTCACCTCCTTCATCGCGGTCCGGATGGCGATCCGGTAGTCGGGCTCCACCTCGCGGCCGAAGTCCCACGGCGAGGTCACGCCGGTCGCCTCCAGGCCGACCTCGTTGAGGAGCCGCAACGCGGTGGCGATGTAGGGCGTCAGCGTCTCGTGGGTCTGGTGCGAGGCCCAGTCGCGCTCGTTCTCGTCCAGCAGGCCCATCGTGCTCAGGTCGACGGCCTGGGCGTGAGTGAGGATCTCCGGCGTGATGTCCATCTGCGGGGCGACCCGTTCGCGCGCTACCGAGAGCCAGTCCTCCAGCCCCCTGCGGTCGCAGCCCGGCCAACCTTCGGTGATGGGCCCGAGCCCGGCCGGGATGGGTAGGACGCTGAACTTGCCGCGTATGCCCCGGCGCTTGATGACGTCGGTAAACCGGCGGATGAAGTCCACTGGCACGTCGCGCACGACCGGCTCGCCGGACTTAAGCAGCGGCGTTCCGTCGCTCGACCGGCTGGCGACGTGCCACCAGTAGACGTTGATCAACGGTGCGGGATCGTCCACGATGAAGCTGATGGGTATCGTCATTGAGCGTTCCTTCTGCAGACGCATGGGCGGTCACGGCGGAGGAGGGGTATAGCACCGGGCGGGGGGAGTGTCAAGACGAACCGGCAACTGTGTGCTACGGGCGTTGGCGGCGTTACCAGGACGTTGTTCCGTGCGTGCAACGGGGGAGAACACGCTTAAGTGCGCGGCCCCATCGTCCTAACATACTGAACGTGGTCGGGGGCCGGGCGTGAGCTTGGGTATCCATGTGGATCACGTACGGGGGCAGGTGCTGGAGTGTCCCACCGGTGGGAGCCCCTTTGACCCGATGCTGCCGCCATCGGAGGTGTACCAGTTTCGGCTCTTTCCGATACAGTCCTGTCCGTCTCAGCGCCGCAAAGAACCGGCGTCGTTGCCCGCCGTTCAGCATAAGGCGCACTGTCCCTACCCAGAAGGCGCCAGACGCTTCCCAGGACGACAAGAACATCCACTACCCCAATACCCTCCATGCCCGCGAGTTCCCACCGGAGCGCATCTGGTAGCTCCTTCGTGACACATACGCTTGTTGGCTGAACCTCGAACCGACCGGCAGCCCGTTGCTCTGAACACGCGGCCACTACGGACTTGGTGCAGTTCTCCCGTATGGCGTCACGCAGAATCCTAGGTCTTCGGTCTGCGAGGTGCACCACATCTGGCTCTTTCCGATACAGCCATGTCCGGCTCTCCACGCGAAGGCGCGGATGGGATGGGGGACGAGGGCGGCGGAGCGTTACGCTACAGCTAGAGTGTCCGCCCGGTGTGCTGGTCCATGTCCTACGTCTTGACAGGGCACATGGCCCGCACTACAATCTGCCCTAGCCACACATCCGATTAGCATTCTTCAGGAGGAGCAATACTAGAGCTCGATTCCAGAGAACACATGATGGGAAGTTAACCGTGTCGGGTCGGTCTGTTCACGGTCGAAACTAGCACTTGGGTCCTACGGGACCTTACTTAGCAGCCTGATCGGTCGCGACGCGGCGTCCCTTAGGGGCGCCGCTGTCAAGTCCGTGTGCTGCTGAAGCCCTGTGCTAGGGGCGACCGTGGGCACGTGATTCTGCTCCGGCGCCCCTTCTCTGTGGGGAAGGGCACGAAGGCCGCGCCGCATTACCGAGTGGACGGGGCGTTGCCATCGTCACGGCCAAATCGCGTGGCGGTTATTGAAGGCGCCACTTGGAAAGTGGGGAAGCAATGCATTCCATCATCTTCAAGTGCAGGTGTGGGCAGGATCTGAAGGCAAGAAGCAATCTGGGGGGACGTACAGCCCGGTGTCCGAAGTGCGGAGCGGCTGTCGAGGTGCCACTTGTACTGGAG
>CAZSET010000184.1:0-8209 GCA_964605915.1 uncultured candidatus Brocadiaceae bacterium
CGCCAGAGGTGACCAGCCGTCACTGCCTTTTACACAGAATACTGGACGTTATCGAACCGAGGGACCCGGCACAGATCGTGACGCTCGTAGGTCGTTGCCTTCTTAGTGGCTTTCGAGTAGGATAGGCCGTTCAGAAGGTCGGCCAGACGTCAGCACGTCTATGAAGAAATGCCATGCTGTCGATGCCTTCCGTAACCATGGGCTCGCCGTCACCGAAGCTTCCTGCGAGTCATTGTGTTACGATAACAGACCGGTAGCAAGCACATATAGCGGGAGCAAGGCGACAACAGTAAGTTATTGATCGCATGGAGTTTACGCCACGCGGAGAGGTGGCTGAGCGGTCGAAAGCGACGGTTTGCTAAATCGTTGAGGGGCGAAAGCTCCTCCGAGGGTTCGAATCCCTCCCTCTCCGCCATTCCCCCCGCCAGAGGCAGCAGATAGCAGGTAGCTTGCTGTCACCAGCCATCTGCTATGTGGCGCATCTTGCTCCTACTCATGCTCGCCGTTCGTCCTTGACTTGTCACTTCTCACTTGTCATTTCTTCCTCGTCGTTTCCCACTTCTCACTTCCCTTCTGCCACCTGCGGCCCCTTGCCAAAGAGCGAGCGAAGCCCTATTCTCATCCCGGCGAGCCACGCCAGCATCTCCATTCGAGAACGGGTATCGAAACCCGGAGATGCCAACGGCCCGCCACTTCCTGGCGAGCCGCTCTTGCAGGACAACACGGACTCCATCAGCTCTGAGGAGCGTCGCGATGGATGTGAATAGGGAGCGGTTGTGGAATCACCTGCGCGTTCTGTGCGAGGAGATCGGCCCGCGCCTTACCGGCACGCCGGCCGGCAAGCGCGCAGCCGACTACATTGCGGAGCACTTCCGCCGCTGCGGCGCGCAGGTGGAGGTACAGGACTTCCCCTGCCCGTCCTGGGAGCATGAGTCCAGCGAGCTGACGCTGCTCGGCCCGGACGGCCCGGAGCCGCTGCCCGCGTTCGCACAGACCTTCACCGAGGCGTGCGACCTCGAGGCGGATATTGTGGGAGTGGGCACGCTGCACGAGCTTGATCTCGGGCCGGACCTGCAAGGCAAGGTCCTGGTGCTGTACGGCGAGGCCGCAGGCGGCCTGGCGGCGACGCGTAACCCCACGCTGCTCTCGGCGGAAGAGCGCCGGCCCTCAGCCGTGATCGTCATCAGCCCTTCCGACACGGTTTCCACGAAGCTGATCCGGGATCCATTCCTGCGTGTACCTGCGGCCGCCGTGTGTCAGTCGGTGGGCCTGAAGCTGCTCGAGAACAGGGGCAGGGGGCTACGCCTTCGGATCCGCGCGCGGCGTTACGACTCGACGGGGCACAACGTCAGCGGACTCCTCTCCGGAGAGGAGCAAGGGCGCATCGTGGTCGCTGCGCACTTCGACAGTGCGGCCGAATCGCCGGGCGCAACGGACAATGCTTCGGGCACCGCGGTGGTTCTGGAGCTCTGCGAGATGTTCGCCGCGGCGGGCATGCCCAAGCTGGGAATCGACTTCATCGCATACGACGCGGAGGAATACGGCCGGCACGCCGGCCACGGGGGCAATCTGGGAAGCGTCGAGTACGTCCGGCACCATCCCGTCGAATTGCAGGAGACGCGGGCAGTGGTCGAGGCGGACACCGTCGGTACCGCAACCAGCCCGCCCAGGCTGCGGGGTGCGAAGGGCTGGCCGGCCGAACAGAAGGAAGACATCCTGAACGTGATAAGGCGGTTTCCTCGATACATCGTGGCTGACCGGCCAGGGACGGCAGGGGGCGCCTTCAACCTGCCCGGCGTCCCGGCGCTGGCATTCGTGAACAGTTGGGAGAGTATCCCCATTCACACCGCGCAGGACACCATCGAGCTGGTGAGCGCTGACGAACTGGCCTTCGCCACGCAGGTCATTGCCGCAGTCGTGCAGCACCTGACGTCGGGGCAAGGTGCGTGAACGGACTGACTTAAGGCGCTGCTGCAGAACCCCATCCTGGCTTCGGCCGGCTGCGACCTCCGAAGGGCTGCCTTTGCCGATCCCCTGGCCCTTCAGACGACGAAGAACCGCCTGTTCTGATCCAGCACTTCACGGACCTTCCACGCCAGAGCTTCCGGCGTGGGACGGGCCGGCAGCCATGCACCGTCCAGCCGCTTTGACTCAGCGTGTTCGAGGGCCTTCCCCGAGTCTGCCGCAAGGAAGAGAAGACGGAGCGCGGGATCATGGCGCCTCAGCACCAACAGCAGATCCCCGGCATTCGTCAGAGCACATGTTGGACCGCAGATCAGCAGGTGGACCGGACCTTGGAAACAGCCGCAGACCTCGCGCGCCTCTGCCGGGTCGCTCGCAGCCAGGACCGTGTATCCAAGGCACGCAAGCCCGCGAACGGTATGTGCCCGGGCCTCACGATCTGCGTTGACGACCAGCACGGTCTCGAAGCCTCGCGGCGGACAGTCGCCGGGCTTCCCTGGGCGCCCCGATCCGTGCGGCTTGCCGGCGCTCGGCAGGAAGACCTCCGTTGTGTTGCCCCATCCCAGGCCCTCGTGCCGACAGATGCAGCCGCCGATCTGCCGGGCAATGGCGTCGGCCAGTCCCCCGTGGCCCGAGCGTGCGGCGCCCGTGACGCGACGGTGGAACGGTTCCCGGCCGTTAGCAGAGCCAATCCCCGGCGGCCCGGGCAGCCCGGCGTCACTCAGGGCCAGCATCACATAGGCGCCCGGGCGAAGCTGCCCATGGAACGAACAGAACTCCGCGTCCAGAACCGTGTCAGCCGTCTCGATCGTCAGCGTGCCTCCGTGCGGCATCCTCCTGCAGGCCGCACCGACCAGGGCGCGCAGCAACGTCCACAGTCGCCGGCCGGCAGCCGCCACGCCGGCCCATTCCGCAGCGGGCACAACGCTCAGCTCAACGCGGTCTCCCACCAGGTCGCCAAGCGTCCCGCGGGCCTCGCTCAGCAGTTCATTCAGGTCGACGCTTTCCCCATCGCCAACCGGCGCCCTGGGCGCCGTGCGGACGGGACGCTTCTCGTCGGCCGCGGGGTGTCGGGGCACCGTCACGGGAAAGGGAAGGCGGAGGGAGGTCAGCCGGCGTTCCCACCTGGCGTAGGCCGCCCGAGCCTGCACGGCCCCGTCCGGCGAGATCCTCAGGTCGCAAAGCGTGGCCTCGAGCGACTCCTGGCGCACCGTGAGGTATGCGTCCCCAAAGCCCGGTGGTGTGGCGTTCCCCTGGCACATGGCTGATCGCCTGCACACGGAAGCAGTGTCACGACTCCGTGTTGCGTGCCGATCGGGGCCGGGTCCCCCTCGCGCCCTCTGACGCAGGCATGGGCGCCCCGTGCCAGGCCACTGGCCGGCTTGCTTCTATGGCTGCGACGGTCTCGCGGTCACAGGCGAGGAACTGGGTCTAATCCATTCAGGTCCGAGGCACAGCAAAGCCCCAGCTCCGATGCCTGTTCCGGCTCCCCGCACCTCGACTTCGCGCCTGAATCCCCCTCATACCTCGACGCGAAGCCGCCACCCCCTCGCTCCGGAGCCTGACCCGCGTGAACCACCGCGACGCCTACAATCATAGCCGAAGAAGGCCCCGCCCGCAAGCCCCACAGCGCCTATCTGGCCGGCCCGCAATGCGGAAGCTCGAGCCCCCATGCCGACAGCGCCCGCAGGGAACGGTCGACGGCCTGCGCAAAGCCCTCCGCAGCCCAGATTGCGCGCGCCGAATACTCGAGCGTCACGGCGCCGTCGAAGCCCCGTTCGACGAGCATCCGGAGGTAGCAGGCCACGCGCTCCGAGCCGGCCGCAACGACCCGGTGGTCCTCCCCCTCGACCACATCGTGCAGGTGCACATGGGCCACGCGCTGCACGAACTCCTCCGAGGGCCGCTCGTCCTGCCCGTGTCGTTGCACGCTGAGCAGGTAGTGGCCGGTGTCCCAGCACAACCCCAGCCCGGTCCCGCTCACGACGTCCAGGAGCTCCGCATACGTATCCCCGATGCGTATGACGTCTTCGCCCGGCGCCGGGGGCACCTGGTGCTCGACGACGGCCCTGGCCGCCCCGCCCGATTCCGCCATGCGCTGTTCGAGATCGGCCAGGAACAAATGCGAACGCTCGAAGAGCCGCCGGCGAAGGTCCGACGCGTCCGTCACGAGGCGGTCGAACGCCAACTCGGCCGGATGGAGCACAACTGCGACCGGCGCTTCGCATACTCCGGCTACCCGGCGTGCAG
Source organism: uncultured candidatus Brocadiaceae bacterium (assembly GCA_964605915.1). Taxonomy (GTDB): domain Bacteria; phylum Planctomycetota; class Brocadiia; order SM23-32; family SM23-32; genus DAOVRD01. The sequence goes on from CAZSET010000184.1 coordinate 4,213, forward strand.
CTTCTGCAATCGCCGCCATGGCCCTCGAAACCTGGCCGGACCGGCCGAACACGGCCGGATTCTCGGCCCCCCGCAGGTAAGGATGCAGGCAAACGGCCAGGCTCTGGGCACGGCACGCAGCGGCTTCCTGCTGAAGCAGTGCCGCCTCGGCCGGATCCGTGCAAGCACCGACGCCGAACTCGAAATGCCGGAATCCCCGGCGCCGAAGGAACTCATAGAGGTCCTCCTCCAACGGCGGCAGCAGGCCGCGCCCCTGCTGATCGCGCCAGTCCAGCGATAGCTTGAAGCCAAGTGAGCCCGCAAAACCGGTCATGAATATGCTCTCGACAGCGGCCGATGGGAGATTGCCAGGGCGTGTATCTTAGCGACGACGCGCGGGGATTCAAGGCGCGCCCGACAGCCGCCCTCTCGGCCCGCAGCCGCCAGCGATCGCACGTGACGAGGAGACAACCACAAGGGCGAGTGACGGTTTGGCAAGCGCCAGCGGACTCTGTACACAATAGAGGGCAGAGCGGACCGGGAGGTCCGCTCCGCCCTGTCAGTCAGATCCTGTGGCTCAGTCGACCTGGTCTACGTCGTAGTTCGGCCATGGCGGCACGGTCGCATAGGGCCCCCCGGGGTAGCCAAAGCCGGCCGGTGGCACGTAAGCATTGTCGCCGGGGCCAGCCCACCACAAGTCCTGGTTGGAGCCGCCCGCGCCCGGCGCGCCGAGGTCGATGTGGTTGCCCAGGTTGCAATCCGCGGGGTTGTCATCGTCAAAGTTGCCATCGTTGTTCCAGTCATCGTCCGAGTAGACATCCGAGTCCATGTACACCGTCACTGTATATGGGGGCGGACCCGGAAACTGGAGCTCATATTCGATCGACGGGTTATGCAAGCCGCCCAAGACGTCGCTGAAACGCTCGAAGCCCGCGTGCAGGTCGTAGGAAAGCAGAACGGCGCCATACTTGTGATTGGTGATCTTGTCGAGGTCAGGAGGCAAACCGGTGGCATTGACGATCACCTGGCTGACATGATCGAGGTCGGGCCCGTCGCCGTAGATGATCCGGGCCGTCCGCGACTGGAGCGGCACGTGCGGATCGATCAGGTAGTCCGGGTCATTGAGCTGGGTGATGTCCGTTTGCGTCAGGTACTCGATCTCGCTCTCGACCCGGTACTCCGCCGTGTTGGGGTCTCCGTCGAAATCCATCGGCTTGCCGGCAGGATCCACCTGCGTGAACTCCACCGCGCTATCCATGGCCGGGCACTGAAAGACCTCCTGAGTGTCGGCATAGGCCGGGTAGAGGCGCGCTATGCTCAAGGAGGAATCGTAGGCCCAATCGGTGCGCGCGTCGCCCCCCTGATCACCGACGTTGATCCCCCAACTGGGCGCCCTGCCGTAATCATAGCGAAGTAGCGAAACGGGCTCCGTCCTCTTGTTGTCCGTCCGGTAGGACTGCAGGTAGAGCCCCACCTGATGCACGTTGCTCAAACAGGACGCCTTGTAGGCCTCCTCACGAGCGCGGGCGATCGCCGGCATCAAGAGCGCCGCCAAGATAGCGATAATGGCTATGACGACAAGCATCTCAATGAGTGTGAACGCCTTTCTCATGGCGCACCTCCTTAGACGATAGAGGTATGAATTCGTTGTCAGTTCCTTTCCAGTACCTTAACTATACCGGCGGCAGGGCCGATGTCAAGCGGAAAAGGAGCGTCCGCCCGGCACGCGATCACGAAAGACCCCGCGAGGCGCCTCGGGCGGCTCCTCAGGCCTTTTCATCGGTCGGCTTCGGGCAGGTCCTCGCGCCCTTCCGCCCGGCAGAGCGGGCGCTGAGACAGCCCTGGCAAGGGCCTCGCACGTCCGATTGCCAAAACCTGGGAGCACCCGACCAGGCCCGGCCTGGAGGGCACTCCACCGGCGGCACACGGCCGCTCGTTGCGTTTGGCCTTCAGGCGGCCCTGTGCTATAATGGCCGGCGGGAAAGAGACTCTCTGGCACAGCTTCGTCCTGCTGCTCTCGCTCCGAACCCCATCCCCTCTGGGTGCCCGCATTGACTGGTTCGCGCCATCCCGCGCTGGAGATGCACTGACATGCGCACCCCTACGCCGCAGCGTCCGGCCCCGGACGGCAAGCAGCCCGAGGGCGACCAACAGGGCGCGCCCCGGGAGGGCAGGAAGCGGTTCCGGCTTCCCATCTGGTACATCCTGCTGGGGGTGCTGTTGGTGCTCCTTATCCACTGGGCCGCCACCAGCCGGGATTATGAAGACATCACGTACGGTCGGTTTCGCGGGCTGCTCACCGAGGGCAAGGTCAAGAGCGCCGTGCTGACCTCGGGCAAGATCACCGGCGAGCTGGTGGGCGCCGGTCCCGAGGGACGCCCCCGGAAGTTCGTCACGCAACGCGCCCCGGACGACGAGGGAATCGCCGCCATCCTCCAGGAGAAGCTCGGCGAGAACTGGGACTGGGAGGTCTCCCTGCTCGAGGGGCCGCTCCTCTACTGGATCGTGCCGATCGTGTTCATTCTGATCCTGTGGCGCCTGATCCTCGGCCGAATGAACCCCGTCCGGAGCGTGATGGACTTCAGCCAGAGCCGCGCCCATCTGGTCGCGCAGAAGGACGTGGGCATCACGTTCAACGACGTGGCCGGCATCCAGGAGTGCAAAGAGGAGCTCCAGGAGGTTGTCGAGTTCCTGAGGACCCCTGCGAAATTCACGCGCCTTGGAGGGCGCATTCCAAAAGGGGTGCTGCTGGTGGGAGCACCCGGCACAGGCAAGACGCTGCTGGCCAAGGCCGTCGCAGGCGAGGCGGGGGTGACCTTCTTCAGCCTCAGCGGCTCGGACTTCGTCGAGATGTTCGTGGGCGTGGGGGCGGCGCGCGTGCGAGACCTGTTCGAGCAGGCGACGAAGAACGCACCTTGCATCATCTTCATCGACGAACTCGATGCACTGGGCAAGAGCCGGGGCACGGGGCTGCTGGGCGGTCACGATGAGCGGGAACAGACGCTCAACGCGCTGCTCGTACAGATGGACGGCTTCACAACGCAGAAGGGCGTCATCCTGCTGGCAGCCACCAACCGCCCCGAGATGCTTGACCCGGCGCTGCTGCGTCCCGGCCGTTTTGACCGCCACATCGTCGTGCCCACGCCCGACCGGCAGGACCGCCTGGCGATCCTGCGGGTCCATACGCGAGACGTCACGCTTGGCGACGACGTCGACCTGGACAAGCTGGCCGCAATGACGCCGGGCTTCGTTGGTGCGGACCTGGCCAACCTCGTGAACGAGGCGACCCTGCTGGCCGCCCGGCGCAACAAGGACAACGTGGGAATGGACGACTTCCAGGACTCCATCGAACGCGTCGTCGCCGGGCTGGAGAAGCGCAATCGGCTGATGAACGAGCGCGAGAAAGACATCGTCGCCCACCACGAGGCAGGGCACGCGCTGATTGCCTGCTTGCTGCCGGGCGCCGACCCCGTCCGGAAGGTCTCCATGATTCCGCGGGGGATCGCCGCGCTCGGCTATACGATGCAGATGCCGACTGAAGACCGGTACCTGTTGACGAGGGGCGAGCTGCTCGACCGCGTGGCGGTGATGCTGGGCGGCCGGTCGGCCGAGGAGGTCGTCTTCGGGGAGGTCTCGACGGGCGCACAGAACGATCTGCAGAATGCCACCGAGCTGGCACGGGAGATGGTGACGGAGTTCGGGATGAGCGAGGAGCTTGGCCCGCTCTCCTATTCGTCTGCCGAACGCAGGTTCCCTTCTGCCGGGATCCAGCTGAACCGCCCCTGGAGCGAGCGCACCACGCGCCAGATCGACCGCGCCGTCCGATCCTTTCTGGATTCGGCTCACGAACGTGCCCGCGAGTTGCTCTCCGCCCACAAGGATGCCCTCGAGGCACTCGCCAACGCCTTGCTGGAGAAGGAAGCCGTCGAGCAAGATGAACTGCACGAGATACTGGCCCAACACGGCATAGAGGTGCGCTCAGGAAACCGGCCTCACGTAGAAGCCGGGGACAAGAAGC
>CAZSET010000185.1:0-8141 GCA_964605915.1 uncultured candidatus Brocadiaceae bacterium
GCCGACTCGGAGAGGCTCGTCGGATTCGCGTGGATCGAGCCGACGCTGTCCGGTGCCGTCGACCACGTCGAGTATGCGGTCAACGACAAGGGGCTCAAGGGCATCAAGATGATCCCCGACCACTGGTATCCATATGAGGAGCGCTTCTTCTCCGTCTACGCGAAGATCGAGGAGCTGCGTAAACCGATGCTTTTCCACTCGGGGATCCTGTTCGGCAACATGGACAGTTCCCGGTTCTGCCGGCCCGTCTTCTACGAAGTGATGCTGCACTTCCCGAAGATCAAGTTCGCCCTCGCGCACATCTCGTGGCCATGGACGGACGAGTGCATCGCCGTGGCGGGCAGGATGAGGGCGGCCGTGCGGCGCGGCGACGTGGGCCAGATGCAGATGTACATCGACATCACGCGGGGCACGCCGGAGTTCTACCGGGCCGACGCGCTGGACAAGGCGCTGAAGTACATCGGCGCGGACTGGATCATCTACGGGTCAGACGACCACGCCCCGGGCGACCTCTCCCACTCGCACCGCGGCATCCAGGTCGACCGCGAGTTCATCTGCCGGCAGCTCGGCCACTCCAGCGAGGATTTCGGCAAGATCGCCAGCGGCAACTTCGACAAGTTCCTGGCGCCCATGGACTGAGGCACGGGGCCAGGGGCCTACTTGGTGCGGCCCTCGAGGATCTGCGGGCGGGTCCACTGGTTGAGCAGCCGGTCGTTGGTCGCTTCCATCCACTCAACAAGACGTCTGCGCAGGCGCGCGAGTTCGGCAGAGGCAGCCGGGGCGGTCGCCAGGTTGCGGAGCTCGGCCGGGTCCGAGTCGAGATCGTAGAGCTCGTCCTCGGCCGTGGCGTTCCAGACGTACTTCCACCGCCTGTCCCGCACCATGCGCTGGCTGTAGAGGCCGAACTGGTTGCCGTGGTAGGTCGCGAAGATGTCCTCCCGCCCGTTGGACGTCTCGCCACGCAGCAAGGGCACGAGGCTCTGCCCGCGGAAGGTGTCCGGGATCGCCACGCCGCCCAGCTCGCAGAACGTGCTGGCCAGGTCGATGGCGCTGGACACAAAAGCGTCGCAGACGCGGCCCGCCGGCGCCGAAGTCGGCCATGTGGCGATCAGGGGCACGCGAACCACGTCGTCATACATGACGTAGTGCTTGTCTACCATGCGATGGCTGCCGCACATGTCCCCGTGGTCGGCCGTGTAGATCAGGAGCGTGTCCTGGGCCAGGCCGAGCCCGTCGAGCGCGTCCATCACGCGTCCCACCTGGGCGTCGAGCAGGCTGATCTCCCCAAGATATCGACTGACGATGGGCGCCCAGTCGTCCCACGTCCAATCGGCGATGCCCCACGTGCGCAACTGCTGCGCCTGGATGTAGGGCTTGCCCTCGAACGTATCGGCGAAGCCGGACCACGGCTCGATCCGGCCGGGCGGATACATGGAAGCATACGGCTCCGGCAGAACATTGGGCAGGTGGGGCTCGCTCGGGTCCCAGCGCAGGAAGAACGGGCCGTCCTCTTCCGAGCAGGACTCCAGCATTCCGATGAGCCGGTCCGCGCCCCACGCCAGCTTCGACTGCTCGGGCTCGATGTGCGGATCGACCTCGCCGAACCACCGGTTGGTGCGCGGCCTGTCGGGCAGGCCGGCCTCCCTGCGCCACCTGGCGTAGTGCCACTCCGGGACGTACTCGCAGAAGCCGAACTCGAGCGGATCCCGCTCGGGGTCCACGTGCCACTTTCCGACGTAACCGAGGTGGTAGCCGGCATCCCGCAGAAGCTGACTGAACGTGGGCAGCCCGGCGCGCAAGGGGCGTGGAGCTTCCGTGTCCGTGTTAGCGATCTGGAGGTGCTCCGTCGGCCACTGCCCGCAAAGCATGGACGCGCGGGTCGGCATGCAGAGCGGTATCGGGCAGAAGGCGTGCGAGAAGTTGACGCCCTCGGACGCCAGGCGGTCCAGATTCGGCGTCCGCACGAGCGGATGGCCGTTGGCGCCGACACAGTCATACCTGTGCTGGTCGGAGTGGATGAGGACGATGTTGCTTGGTTTCATCGCCGTCTTCCCGCTCACGGCCCAGCGTCCCTTGCGCGCCCGGTCCGTCAGCCGGCCGGCACGAACTGAAGCCTCACAAGCACGGTTCTGCCCTTGGTGCGCAAGCTCAGCACGCAACGTGACAGCACCGGGCCGAAATGGCCCGCCAGCCGCGCGTCACCGTGCTCCACTTCTTCGACGCGGGCATCGAGCACGTCGGGATCGAACGCCACGCGCAACGCGCCGTTCTCGCCCCGCGCCTCCACGGTGCCCGCCGCGGTGGCCCTGAACTCGCCTTCCGTGTAGAGCGGCAGCTCGTAGTCCCCGGCGTCGCCCTCGAAGGTCAGTTCGTCGACGAGCTCGACCCGCTCCGCATCGTCGCGATAGAGGACCACGGTGCGCCTGAGGGATGCAACGCCGGCCTCGGCCGGATAGGCGCCGGCCAGGTCCATGCTCACGCCGATCCCTCCGTCGGAGCGTTCCAGCCCGAAGTCCGTTGCGCAGAACTCGCTCCCCGTTCCCTGCTCCACGCCGTTGATCAACGGCACGTTGTGGCCGCGGGAGCGCGTGGTCAGGAACTCATACCGCCGATCCGTGAAGAAGGCCCGGACGTAGTTGCCGGCCCCAAGGTCGCAAATGAGGGACTCGCCCCGCCAGTGCACGATGAAGGCGCCCACGTCGTTGTGGTTATGGTACTCGGCGTTGTGGCCGCCCTTGACCGCCAGGACGAGCTGCTCCCCGTCCGCTCCCTTGCCGCGCGCGATCAGTAGGTTCAGGTCCGGCAGGAAGAACTCAGGCGGCGCTGAGAAGTCGGCCGGCTGGGCCGCAAGGCATAGGTCCAGAGCGTTGGTCAGATAACCTCGCCGCCCCGTGCCGGACGAGGAGAGCGCGACCATCTGCGGCACTCCCAGCCGCCCCGCCGCCCAGGCGATGGCCCCGCCCCTGAAGCCCACCTGCGGGGAGCAGTCGGCGAAGTTGGCGACCTTCCGCCCCGACAGCACTATGCCGGTCGGATATGCAAAGACGGCGGGCAGCACCGGATCGGCCAGCATGTCCACGCCTCCGCCCGTGGCGCAGTGGACGTAGTAGGCCATGACCGCGTAATTGCCGACGCCGTAGGCCCAGTAGCCCGGCCCCTCGGAGCAGCCGCCGTCGGGCGTGAAGCCCGTCAGGAAACGGCGGACCGATCCGAGCGCCTTGTGCAGGACCCGTGCGCGCGTCTGCGTGTCGAAGTCGGCCAGCAACGCCGCCGCGACCATGCCACTGTTGCAGACGGCGTTCCAGTTCATCGCAGTGCGTTCCCAGTGCCAGTCGCATCTGAGGTACGGATCGATCGCCTGCCGCTCGATCTCGAACACGATGCGCCTGCGCCACATGGGACTCAGGTCATCCATCTCCGGCCCGAGCAGGTAGACCATCTGGGCCAGCAAGGCGGCCACGCCGGCCACGCGCAGGTCAAGGGCCGGCTCCCGGGCGTCGGGCAGCATCTCGCCGGTCCTGATGTGCGGGGGCATGATCCACGACGTCTCCTCGGCCGTCGCCCAGGAAAGGTCAAGCAGCGCGTCAAGGAAGCGGCCCTCGTGCTCCAGGCATTCGGCTGCAATAAGCGCGGCAAGCGCGGAGCTACGCCGGCCGGCGGAGGCGTTGTGTGCGTCCCGCACGTCCGTCCGGAAGTAGGACAGGTAATCGGTCGCCTTAACCTGGGGGAAGTCGGAGGCGGCGGCTTCCTCCGCTCGCTGGAGCAACCCGGGGATCGATCCCTCGATCCAGGGCCGCCGGGCAATCGCCGTCCAGGCCTCACGATCACGGGCCCGAGGCATGGGAGCGAACTCGTTTCCATCCAGCATTCGGGCAAGTTCATCCACGCTCGGCACATCGCCTTCCCGGGTCAGCACGTAAGCTGTCATGGGATCTCCCTCGATGCAAAGGACTCAACCAAGCGCCCGCGCGCGGCATCCTCTCCTGTGAAGCCAGACCGGTCAGGAGCGGGAGCGCTGCCCGCGATGGCCGGCAGTCTTATCCCATCACCGCGCCGAATGCAAGTGCTTGGCCACGAAGCCCCTGGAGTGCGGCGCGTGCGCTTCCGCCCTCCGCGCCATTCACTGGAAAACGCCCCGAATCCTGCTAGACTGGGCTTGGCCGCGCGGGCCAGAGCCCTTTCCGATGGAGGCAGCTATGAGACTCAAGATACTCTACGACAACCGGGCCCTCGAAGGCTTCCGTGCCGACTGGGGCTTTGCGTGCCTCGTGGAAGCCGAGGAAGTAGTGCTCTTCGACACCGGCGCCGACGGCTCGGTGCTTCAGCACAACATGGCGCAGGCCGGCGTCGATCCGGCGGCGATAGACATAGTGGTCATCTCCCACGACCATTGGGATCACGCGGGGGGTCTGTCCTACGTCAGCCGCGAGAACAGCCGTGCCCGGCTCGTGCTTCTGCCATCCTTCGGGCCAGAACTCAGGGAAGCCGCCGGAAAGCTCGCTATCGAGGACGTCACCGAACGCGCCGAGATCTCGCCCGGAATCTGGAGCACCGGGCCCGTAGGCACGCAGATCCCCGAACAGGCTGTCGCCCTCAACACAGGCTCGGGCATCGTCGTGATCACGGGGTGCGCTCATCCCGGCGTCGATGCCTTGCTTGAGCCGGTCGCCCCGCTTGGGAAGGTCCACGGCGTGCTGGGCGGCTTCCACGGCTTCAGCAATCTCGCCGCGCTGGAGGGCATCCCCTTCCTGGCGGCCTGCCACTGCACTCAGCACCAGACGGAGATCGCGGAACGTTTCCCGGAGAGCTACGTGGACATAATGGCGGGAACCGTCCTGGAGTTCTGACAGCGCGCGCTTTGGAGCGGAGGTCGCCAGATGCGCCTCATCCTTGCCGCGGCGTTCATCGGTGGGTTCGTTTTGTGCGTCGCCCTTGTGCCACTCGCCAAGCGAATCGCCAGGAGATCGGGCCTCGTAGACCGGCCGGGCGGCAGGAAGCAGCATGCCGGGAGCGTCCCACTCGGCGGTGGCATTGCCCTTCTCGCAGCAGCCTGCCTGCCCCTTCTGGCCGCCGCGGTGCTGAGCGCAGTGTGGGTGGGCAATCCCTCGCTGTTGCCGCTGCCTGCGGCGCTGCACGATGACATGCAGATGGCGGCCGAGCGTCTTCCGCTACTGCTCAAGGTGCTGGCAGGCGGCCTGGCGATGGCCGCGCTCGGGCTCTGGGACGACGCTAGGAACCTCCGACCGTCCGCGAAGCTGATCGGGCAGATCGCGATCGCGCTCTGCGTCTCCCTGATACCGCAGGTGCGCATCACGCTCTTCGTCCCATCCCCCTGGTTCCAGATTCCCGTGACGACGGTCTGGATCGTCCTGATGGTGAACTGCTTCAACCTTCTGGACAACATGGACGGCCAGAGCGGGCTGGTGGCTTTCCTGACGGGCAGCGCGCTGCTGGTGCTGGCCCTGCAGACGGGCCAGTACTTCATCGGCGGCTTCGTGCTGGCGCTGCTGGGTGCGCTTCTGGGCTTTCTGCTATTCAACCTGCCCCCCGCCTCGATCTTCATGGGCGACGCCGGCAGCATGTTCGTCGGCTACGCACTCGCCCTGGCAACGACCCTGACGACCTTCCTAACACCGCACGCCGTCAACCCCATCTTCCCGGTGATGGTGCCGCTGGTGATCTTCGCGGTTCCGCTCTACGACACTGTCAGCGTGTTGGTCATCCGACTCAGGAGCAGACGTCCGCTCCTCGGAGCCGACCGCAGTCACTTCTCGCATCGGCTCATGCGCCTGGGGATGGGGGAGCGCATGGTGCTTGTGACGGTGGCGCTCACGGTTCTGGCGACCTCGCCAGGGGCAACGATTCCATATGGGTCGCCGGCCTGGCGGCTTTTCGTCCCGGCGTTGCAGGCGCTGGCCGTCATCCTGGTGATAGTGCAACTCGATCTGGTCAGCGCGGCGAACCGCAACCGAGGATCCGATCAATAGGCTCCCGCCCCTCCGGCTGCCCGGCCACAAAAAGCAAGGCCTGTCTGCTCCATCGGAACAGCAGGCCGCAACGTGGGCGTATCCGGCGTCCCCCCTTACTCGCCGACCTCCTGCATCAGTGCAAGCAGCGCCGCTTGCGCACGCTTCTGCATGTTCTTGCCAACCTTGAATGAGACGACGACCTTAGCGGGCACGTGAACGACCTCGTCGGTGCGGGGATTCCTGGCCTTACGAGGAGGCTGCAACCGTGTGTCAAACACGCCGAAGTTGCGGAACTCCATTCGGTTGCCTTTGGCTAGCTCCTGGACGATCTCATCCAGGAAGAGCTGGACTACCTCTTTCGTGACGACCTGAGCATGACCGGTAATCTTGGCAATCCGCTCGCACAGCTCGCGTTTGGTGATCGTCCGGTTGGCCACTTAGCAGCCCCCTTTCGAGCAGGCAGGAGAAACGGAAGCTGGAACTCGGTAGCTAGACTACGCTTCCGACAGACAAAGCCGGATTCTAAGGGAACGGAACAGGCTTGTCAAGAAGATTCTCGGCTCGGTCCGCCCGCGAGGCCGCGTCGGTACTTTGGCTTCACAAAGCAGTTGCGTTAACGACTCCGGCTCGCCTCGCGCGTGCCTGCGGTGGTTGCAATGCATGCCGACCGGCAGTAACCTAGTCGCTGAGAGCCCACGGAATACGCTACGCCACGCCGGGGAGACAACCGATGAGCCTGATGGGTCTGGACATCGGAACGACGGGCACGAAGGCCACGATCTTCAACGAAGAAGGCAGGATGCTGGCCAGCGCCTATCGGGAGTATCCCCTCCTGCATCCCCAGCCAGGCTGGATGGAGGTGGACCCGGAACAGGTATGGCGCATGGTGAAGAAGGCGCTCGCCGAAGCCGCAGCCGGCGCTGCTTCGGATCCGGTCAAGGCCTTCGCCATCAGCACCATGGGCGAGGCCGCCGTCCCCGTGGACGCAGCCGGGAAGACACTGGACAACAGCATCATCACGTTCGACGCCCGGGCGGCCGATCTCTTCGGCGAATGGGTCACGGGCCAAGACCGCGCCGCCATCATGCGCATCTGCGGACAGCCGCCCAGCCAGATGCACACGCTGGCCAAACTGATGTGGATCAAAGCAAACATGCCGCGCCTGTATGAGCGCGCGGAGCGATTCCTCTGCTTCGGCGACTTCGCCCACCTCAAGATGGGCCTGGAGCCGCGGATCGACTACTCCATGGCCGCCAGAACCATGGCGTTTGACATCCACGGCAAGAAGTGGAGCGAGGAGATCTGCGAATGGGCGGGCATCCGGGCCGACCTGTTCAGCCCGGCAGTTGCCACCGGCACCGCCGTCGGAGAGCTGGGCGGGAAGGCGGCCGCGGAGCTCGGGCTGCCCGAGGGGTGCCTGGTTGTCGCCGGCAGCCACGATCAGCCGGCGGGGGCGCTCGGCAGCGGCGTGACACGGGGCGGCGTGGCCATGGACGCCACGGGCACGGTTGCCTGCTTCGCCGTGGCCATGGAGGAGCCGGTCGTCAACGAAGTCATGCTGGAGAACAACCTGGCCTGCTACCCGCACGCCGCCGAGGGGCTCTACGTGGCGCTCGCCTTCAACTTCACGGGCGGGTCGCTGTTCCGATGGGTTCGCGACAACTTCGGCGGCGCAGAGGTCCAGCAGGCCGCCCAGAGCGGGCGTGATGCTTACGACCTGCTCGTCGAGCAGATGGCCGGCGAGCCGACGGGCCTGTTCGTGCTCCCACACTTCACGATGACGGGCACGCCGCACATGGACGCCCATCCGGTGGGCGCCATCGTCGGCCTCTCACTTGGGACTACGCGCGCGGAGTTCTTGCGCGCGGTGCTGGAGGGCGTCTGCTACGAGATGAAGCTCAACACGGAGCTGCTCCATGAAGCCGGCGCCGAGGTGGAGGAGTTCCGCGCCATCGGCGGCGGGGCTAAGAGTGACTTCTGGCTCCAGTTGAAGGCCGACATGTACAACCGTCCGGTCGTGAGGCTCCAGGTGGCCGAGGCCGCGTCTCTGGGCATGGCCATCGCGGCGGGCGTGGCGGCCGGGGTGTACGACAGCGCCACACAGGCCGCGGAAAGTCTGATCGTCCCGCAGGCCACGTTCACTCCCGATCCACGGAGGGCAAGTTACTACGA
>CAZSET010000186.1:0-8110 GCA_964605915.1 uncultured candidatus Brocadiaceae bacterium
CATCCATCCGGCCGGAAGCGCAACGCGGCTCACGCGGCATTCTGTTAGAGGCTCTTAAGATAGTCTTTCCCGTTTCAGGTGCCGCCTGTGTGCCGGCGGATGCTCTTGGAGTGCGGCGGCTTGCCGCCGGCCCGTCGCCAAAAGGGCGGGCAAGCCCGCCAACGCCAAAGCGGTGGCAGCCTACTCCGCCGTAGTAGCCGCTACGGCTACGAAGGCCGGAAGCCACCGCACTCCGGCCTCGTCTCCGCTACATCACCCACTGCCAAGTGCCATGGTGAACATGCACTAACCGCCCGTGGCGGCGCTCGCTGCAGCGTCCTGTGTGGCAGTATGCTCACTTGCGGCACCCGCCGCAGGCGCGCCGCCTGTCTGTGTCGGACCCGACCGCTCCGATCCGCCCTCATCGACTGCCGGCATCGTGAACGACACCCCGAGCTGGTCTGCGCTCAGCCCCGTCGCCTCCAGGGCCTGGCCCAGCGTGGCGGCCACCGTGGGTTCATACCGCGTCCCGCGCACCTTCACGTAGGCCGCATAGGCGAGGGCCAGGGCCACGAGGCGCTCCTGCTCAGCCGCCGGTTCCGAGAGGATCAGGTCCGCGAGGTTATTGGCCGCGATTGCCGCCTCGCCAGGAGCGGCTTCTATCGCCTTCAGGTAATGCTCCCGGGCCTCCGCGAGGTTCCCGGCCTGCTTGGCCAGCATCCCGAGGCTCGTGTAAGGCGACATGGGATTGGCCAGCAGCCGGGCGGCCTCGAGGAGCTCTGCCCTCGCCTCTTCGGTCCTGCCGGTGGCCTGGAGGACCATGCCGAGGTGCTGCCGGACCAGGCCGTCTTCGGGTGCCAGTTCCTTCGCCTTACGGAAGGCTTCCTCAGCCGCTTGCGCGTCTCCAAGGCCGGCATGCAGCTCCCCCAGCGACTGCCAGACGGCCGGGCTCTCGGGCGCCGCCTCGACCGCTGCGGACAAATAGCCGCCCGCGGCGTCGGCATCCCGGGCCAGGATCGCCGCCCGCCCCCCAAGCAGGAGGGCCGACACGTAGTCGGGTCGCACAGCCAAAGCCCGGTCGGCGTAGACCCGTACATGCTCCAGCATGTTGCGTTGCAGGAAGAGGCTGCCCATGAAGACGTTGGCCTGCGGACCGACCTGTCCGTCCTTAGCACACTCCTCGGCGATCTCGATGGCGAGCGCATCGTAGCCGTGGCGGGCCACCGCTATGGCTAGGTCCAGCTTCGCCCCGGGGTCGTGGTCGAGCTGATCCCTCAGCCGCTCCGCTTCCTCCAGGGCCTCTGCGCGTTCGCCGCTGGCGAACCGCGTGTCGAGGGCCCTGACCGTGAGCCAGCCGAGCTCGGGGAACCTGTCCGCCAGCGCCCGTGCCTCCACCAACGCCTCGTCGGGCCGCCCGGTCTGTCGCAGCAATTCCAGCCTGTATAGCCCTGCGAGCAGGGCTACCGACCGATCGTCCGCCACGTCGTCCAGGATGCTAAGTGCGCCTTCCGCGTCCCCGTCCACCGCGAGCGCATGGGCTTGGGCAACCTTCACGATGCTGCTCTCGGGGTTTGCCGCGACGGCTGCCTCCAGGTGTGGCTGGGCTTCCTGGCGCTTCCCCTGCCAGAGGAGCGAGTCGGCCAGGATCGCCAGGGTCGGCCCGTCCGCTATGCCGATGTCATTCGCACGTTGCGCATAGCCGCCAGCCGGGGCCACGGCCCCGCCCTCGTACATCCGCAGGGCCATTCGCCTCACCGCCGGCGGGTGCGCGTCCTCCCCCTGGGCGGCGAGCGCAAAGTAACGCGTGGTATTGTCCTCCTCGCGAAGCTCGGCGTAGCAGAGACCGGTCTTGTAGACCAACTCCTTGTTGCGCGGCGCCAGCCGCAGGGCGCGCCTGTAGTAGCCGAGGGCTTCGGCGTAACGGCCGCTCGCGAATGCTTCGTCACCCATCGCGATGCGAGCCTGGGTAACCTGCTCGACAGGTTCGGCCGGTCCGGGTGTGGGCGACCACGTTCGCTGCACGCCGATGAACCCGGCCAGGCCGGCGCAGGCGAGGAAGACGAGCAGGAAGAACGCACGGACTATGCGCAGCGAGGGCCTCTCTCCGGCCCGGCAGACCGTCCGCCCCTCGGCTCGGCTGCGGCCCATCTCGGGGCAGATCAGGCGGAAGAGTGCCTTGTTCGTATACTTCCGGGCGGGGGGGCAGACTCCGCCGGAATAGGAGTATCGGCCGCGGCAGTCCGTCCCGAGGACGCGCGTCTTGCGGAGGTTCACCCAGAACGCGTCGAACACGAGGAACGCCAGGTCGACCGGCAGCACGACGATGTGCCAGAGCACCCTCAGGGGCGGCGCCAGCAGCCCTGCGACGAGGCGAAACAGAAACCTGACTAGTTGCGTGAGCCTCCGGAACATCCCGTCCCCCTGTTACGCGACCCAGACCGAGGCAATCCTGAGCATCCGGACGGGTACTCACAGCATATAGCATGCCCATTCCGGGCGCAACCCGCCCCTCCGAGAAGGCCGGCCCGGCAACGAATATCGCAGACGTGCGAAGGGCCGCCCACTCGGGGGTGAACGGCCCTTTGCCACTTGCTCAGTCCTGTCGAAGTAATGATGTCATTCTGAGTTCGCCGTACGGCGAATGAAGAATCTCGCCCGTGCCGACGCCACGGAATAGACTTGCCGAGGCACCATGTCGTGTCCGCTCTCCTGGCAAGCCCCATCGGCGACCGTAGGGGCACGGCGGGCCGTGCCCTTAGCCAACCGAGTCGGAAGCGCTCCTCCCCGAAGCTCGGTGTTGAAGCACCACTGGCATCCTTTGAACTGCTGTCGGACTCAGCCGACGTCCCCGTCCTCCTTGCCCTTGCGATGACGCGCAAAGGCCCCGACCAGGAACGCACCGAGCGCCAGCACCGAGAGACCAGGCTCGGGTATGATCAGGCCTGGCTCCGTGTCCGGCGTGGGGATCCAGCGCGTGTAGTCCAGCGGATCCCCCGTCGCGTCCAATGGATCAACCGTGAACCCCTCGTTGTAGGCGACCGCCCACGTATCATACTCCGTGCCGTCTACGGCGTAGAAGTTGCCCCAGACCGGCTGCTGCGTGCTCCAGAAGGAGAACGAGATCGATTCCTGGGCCTGCTCGGCTTCCGTTGTGTTGAACTTGAACCCGTGAAGCGTGGTACCCGCCGGCATATACGGATTGGGCTTCTTGGGCCCCGTGCTCGTGTAATCGTCGAACTCGTACAGCTTCGTTTCAAAGGGCGTCATGTCCTCGAAGAAGAAGTAATCCTGCCAGTTCTCTGCGGTCACCAACGGGCTGACTTCGAGGATCCAGTGGCTCACGGCCTTGTCGACGCTTCCGCCCTGCTCGTCGTAAGTCCCGGCCGTGATGGTGTAATCGTACTTCCACAAGCTCATGCCATTCGGTGCCGTGTCGTTGGGCGTGATGACCCATCCGAGGGCGAAGTGGCCCACCCAGCCGTCGTACGTTTGGACGCCGTCCGGATCCCCGCCATCGGTCCGGCTTCCCGTGTAGTCTCCCGAGCCGACCACCACGTAATCGTCGGGATCGAATGAGTTCGCAGACGCGACCCCCGCAAAGAGCGCCAGCGCCACAACGGCCATCAGGACCTTTGGTGCTTTCATTTGCTTCCCCGTACACACTATTCCTGCTGCTGTGACTTAAGCATTCGCAAGCCGCGTGCCAATGCGCCTGGATCTGCCCTGCCGGCAGAGGCCAGACTCTAAGGCGCCCCTGATGCCTGCCGCGAACACCCTTTTGGCCTGAGCCATCAATCGCGCCCCGCCGGGATGACACATGTCTGACACATGCGTCACACACCCACGCCGGTTCGCTCCCGTCCCCTGTGTCCCCTGGACACCCTCAGCCCTGGGCGAGCGGGAAGACATGGGGAACCGTTGGGGCCTCGTTTCCGACCGCGCTAGGTGCTGCAACCGGGAATGCCTGATTTCGGAGTGCGGTGGCTTCCGGCCTTCGTAGCCGTAGCGGCTACTACGGCGGAGTAGGCTGCCACCGCTTTGCCGTCGGCGGGACTTGCCCACCTTAGTTGGTAACACCGGCGGCACGCCGCCCGTATCAAGGCGCCACGCCCAGGCGCCGCACCCAAAAGCAAGGGGCGCCTTCCGGAGGGTGCTCCACCTCGCGGCATGGGAGTTCTTGTGGGAGCTCACAAGGTGAGACCGGGCGTGACTCAGCCGTACAAGGAAGCGGCTGAACTCATCGAGTTCAGCCGCCGGAGTCCGGGTCAGGTCACTTCCGTCAGACTTCAGTTTCCTTCTTCCGTCTCCTAGCCACCGCGCCGGCCAGCAGCGCCGTCAGAGCCAGCACCGAGAGCGACGGCTCGGGGATGACCGTTGGTCCGTTTCCGCCGGGGCAGACCGGGTGGCAACACCACCAGCAATCGCAGTCGTGACCAAAGCCCGTGTTCCAGACTGCATGACAACCTTCTTCGTCGTGATAGTTGCCGTAGAAGTCGCCCCAGTGCGGCTCCTGATCGACCGTGAAACCCACCGTATAGCAAGTGCCAGGGGTACCCGAATCCCTGTAGAGCCTGATTCCGTATAGATCTCCTGGCAGCCTCGGGTTGGCGTCTCCTTCCGACCACAACTGCACTCCCTCGGAACGGGTGCCGGAGTCCAATTCGAAAGTCAGACCAGGGCTGCTCTCGAAGATGACACGGGGCACCTCCGGGTATATCGTGTCGTTGTCATGGTTGCTGATGGTGTAAGAATAATGCCATCTGCCGTCCGACGTGGAACTGATGTCCCATGAGAGGGTGTCGGCCCATCCTTTCTCTGTGAAAAGGCCGGACGGACTGGTCAGCGAGCCCGTGATCTCCGTGCCCAAAGCGCTTGCACTGGGCCAGACCGCCAGCGCAACGATAACCGCCGCCCACCTGACCACAGGTCTCGCCCTCATATCCGCTTCTCCGAGGCAAACAGTGTTCCCTTCCGTGCGCGAACCAGCAACCGACCCTCTGCAAGCATCATGCCACTCCTTGGCCTGATTGCGGTTCCGTCGAAGGCATCCTCAGGCGGTCTGGAAAGCTTCCGCCAGCCCGCGGCCAAGACCTGTCCGCATGCCAACCGTTGGACGGTCAGTATGATGTGACAGATGTGTGCCAACTATGTCACGTCCGGTCCTTCCAAGGTTCCTGCACGTGTCCCTAAGCTGATGGGTCGGGCGCGCTTTGGCTGCCTGCCGCGCACGCTTCGCCCTGGTCGGTCACATCGCCGGCACCCGCGGTCCGTGCCGCCAGCCCCGGCCGTTTTTCCGCGCCTGCGCTCCGGTGCCCTGCCGCTGCCGAGGGTCCGTCCCGAGACGCAAAGATGAACGTGACAGGCCCTCGGCTGCCCCCGGCGGGGGTGACACATGTCTGACACATGCGTCACACGGCCAGGCCACTTCGGTGTCGTCCCCCGAGTTGACCGAGAGAAGTCGTTGAAACCTTCTCCGCTTTCGGGTTCTCTCACCCTAACCCTCTCCCAGGGGGAGAGGGAATCTGGCCTGCCGCGGCGCAAGAGGGAATCTGCCCTCCCGGGGCGCAAGAGCGAATCTGCCCTGCCGGGGCGCAAGAGCGAATCTGCCATGCCGTAGGGAAGAGGGAATCTGCCCTGCCTGGGCGCAAGAGGGAATCTGCCCTCGTCGGCCACAAGAGGGAATCTCCCCTCCCTGTGGGAGGGGGAAGGGAGAGGGAAAAGCCGTGCAGAACTGATGCAGAGCCTCGCAGTCACCACTGGTCTACGAAGGAGGGTCCGCAGCGCCGCCGACCGGTCGTACGCGGCTGCCCCGCGGAGTGTATGCCAGGGCCGTACAGAGAAGCGGCTGAACTGGTCGAGCTCAGCCGCCGGAGTCCGGGTCTGGTTACTTCCTTCAGACTTCGCCTTCCTTCTTCCGTCTCCTAGCCACCGCGCCGGCCAGCAGCGCCGTCAGCGCCAGCACTGACAGCGAAGGCTCAGGGATGATCATATCGCCGCCCCCGAAACTCCCATCAGGCATCGCCAGGTAGTTAGCGAAGTCGCCCGTGTGCGAGGCGTCGAAGGTGGCTTGGAAAGTTCCAACGCCCAACTTGCGATTCGCAACGCTTCCAGAGCCAATGCCCGCGTACGCGTCTCCATATACAGGCAGTAGCCATGTGTCGAATCTGAATGTTTTGCCCCCGCCTGTTCCCGTTGGTGTGAAAGTGATGGCCGTGTTAAGCGTCGCCGTTCCCGCACTGACAAAATCGCCCACAGTCGCCGTGTAGCCACTGTCAATTGAGAAGTCAAAGGATATTCCAGAAACTCCCGGGCTGACCTCCAGAATCCAGCTGTCGACGACCTGCGACCACGTATACGTGTATCGATACGGTCCCGGGTCGCTGGGCGTGCCAAGGTTAACTATATTCCAGTCGAGGGTAACCCCACTCAGAGTGCCAGTCATACCAAGCGGCTTGTTGGTGTCCGGGCCGGTCCAGCGGTTATTCATAACTGATATCGGCTCCTCATATATGTACTCACCGAAAGCCACCCCACCGCAAAGCACAACCATAAGCACCAGCCCCATCATCTTCCGCAACATGACCCGGTCTCCTTTGCTCCCGTTCGGGAGCGTATTCGGTTTTCACACCCCTGTGACTTCTCCAATGCCACCACAACTACTGCGCCTTATAGCAGCAAGATCGGTGCCATTCGCCGCCGATTCTCGCCTCTCGGAGATGGCCTCCAGAAGGCCTCTGGAGCCCTTCTGGGAGGCGCCGTCGCCGGCCGGCCGAAGGAACTCTCCTGCGCGGCCTCGTCCATGTGACAGTTGGCTGACAGTTCCGTCACCTCGCGCTCCTCCCGAATCCTGCCAGAAAGGCCCGGGAACCGCTCCCCCGCCCTGCCGGGAGCTCGCCCGTGGCCCGCCGCTTCCCCGCCTCATGCGCGCTCGATGAGGCATCGCGGGTTGCGGCATGGCGCGCGCCAGACCACGGTCCCCTGCTGGTTCGCGACTCCCATTGCCCCACCTCCGGGCGACGCCGCCACGGCCACCAAGGCCGTGCCCTCGGCGTTGTGAACGGTGAGCTCGCCGCCGTTCGGACCCGCCTGGGCCATCAGCAGGACCTTGCCGTTGTCATCGACGATCTCCAGCTTCTTCACGCGGAATACCCCGAACACCGCCGGCCGCTGGTCGTCGTGAGCCTTGAAACGATCGCGCAGCTCTTCGACAAAGCATTGCGGGCACAGGGCCCGGAACTCGCCGCCCGGACTGCTGTGGATGTACCATCCGGCCTCGTGCAGGTGGCGGGCGATCTCGGAATCGTCAAGGCCCTTGAAATCCGCGTGTCCGCCGCACTCGCTGCAGTAGGCCATCAGCGGCACTTCGAAACTCACCTTCATAACCAACCCCCTTGCGTTTTGCTCTAACGCGCCTGCCCGGCCACTTTGGGCCTCGGGCGGTTACAAGTGCCCAGCCGGCTGGCCGCGCGGCAGCTTCATCTTCCGGCCACGCCGGCTAGGCGCAGTCGTTAGCCGGGCGAACGCGGGGCGCCCGCCCAATCATTGCCGAATCACTCTCCCTCAGATGGATTGCTTTTCTACGCTTACTGCCCACGGTCACGCGCGGCGGGCCAACACTCGGTTCCGGGCTCCCGGCTTAGGGCTGTCCGGGCGGGACTTACACCCGCGCGAAGTCGCAGACTTTGCCTGCCGCACGCCAACTCACGTCGTGACTACGTCATCTCTTCGATGGGAGTGTGTTCGCTGGCCCCTTTCCGGCCGTGACTCGTTTGGAGATGCATCCGCTTACGGTGCGCAGACAGGTACGCGCCGCAGCGGCCCGTTCAACATACCCCACTGCTCCGGACCCTCGGTCGGCCATGGGTCGAGCAAACCCGCCAGGCCGTCGACGGGACCCAGCCAATCGGCGGCAACCGCAACGCTGCCCAGGGCGCAACCCAGGCCCGAGTTCATCCAAGAGTCTGCCTTGTGTCCAATGCGAACCCCGTTCAACCGCTCGACCGATCCGTACGAGCCCAGTGCCTCCGGACTCCTCAGCACGGAGCTTTCTTCACTCAGACCGGCAGACTCAACAGCAGGGCGTATCATGACCGCGTCGGCGATCACGTAGCCGTTGGCATCATCGCTCAGC
>CAZSET010000187.1:0-8092 GCA_964605915.1 uncultured candidatus Brocadiaceae bacterium
TCCGCCTCGGCTGCCTCCGCCTCGCCGGAATGACCCTCTACAGCCGGCCTGGCCTGCCGTAGCAACTGCAGAATCTCCTCTATGCCGCTGCGCGCCGGCCCCAGCGCGTTGTTGATGTCGTGCGCCGCAGCGGACGCGTACACTTTGCCCGTTGCCACCTGGGCCTCGGCCGTAGCCAGCTGCTGCGACTGCGCCAGCTCTCTGCAGTGGGCCTCAGCAGCAGACTGCTGAGCTGCTTCTGCCCTGGCCAAGGCAGCCTCCGCCAGCTCGCGCTGCTGACGCTCCTCGGCAGTGAGCTGGTCGACTTTTGCGGACTCTATCTCCAGTTCCCGCTGGACCTTGCGGCGATCCTGGGACGCGATATCGAGGGCGCTCTGCAGGCTCAGTCTCCTGCTGATCAACCAGTAGGCCAGATGGCCTTTCAGCCGGTGGAACGGCCCCTTGCGTTCGCGGAGGTGATACTGGAAGACCGTCGTCCGGTGGTTCATGTCATAGAGGGTGTCGCCTTCCGGCGAGAAGATCACCTGACCGTTCGGCCCAGGGACGGGCTCCGTGAAGACGTACCCCCGGCATAGGAGTTCGGTGCTGCCGTCGCGCTCGGCTCTCTCACACAGCTTCGTGACCGTTCGGCCCCCGACCACGTAGTTCCCCTCGCCATCGCGCGCGTACTCCACCCCTCGCGAGATCAAAGCGTCGCCGATGTCCACAGCGCTCACCAGGAATCTGCAGGGGCGCGTGAAGAGCCCATCGATCCTCAGGAACGAATCATAGCAGCCGATGTTCCAGAACTCGTACTCTCTGGTAGCCCGGATGGTCCGCAGTCTCGTGTCCTTGCGGTCCCAGGTGTAGACGACGTAGGCATGATTGTCCTCCTTCAGGATCGATATGCTCTTGGTGCGGTTGAAGAAGGCGTTGAAAAGGATGGTATGGTCAACAAGGAACTGCGGCCCCCCGCATGCAGCCAGCACCGTGAGCCGCAGGAACCTGAGGGGATGCCTCAGGAGCGAACGTCCCGCTGCGATGTACCGACCTGCCTCCAGCGCTGCCATCTCGCGGCCGGCGACATGCCGCACTTCGATCAACATCAACTTGACGATCGCGTCGGACACCCAGTGATTGCGGTCAGTCAGGTAAGCCGTCACGCGCGACCACTCATCTTGTTTGCGTCGACCACTTCGCAGGGCGCCGAAGGATCGCATGGGCGAAGTCTCTTCCTCCATTGCCTGGCGCCTGACGTACTCGAAGTCCCGCCTGATCTCGTCAAGGGGGTACTCTCGGACTTCCTGGTATCTTCGGGCCAGGTGCTCGTCCGGGGTCTCGAAAACCTTTCGGTAGACATGGCAGACGAAGTCCGTGGACGACATCCCCTTGCTCCCGACATAGGGGAACAGCAGGTCGAGGTTGAGGCAGCAGGCAAGCTCATCAAGCGGCAGATCCTCCTTCAGGGCCGCCGGTTTGGCACCGTCAGTCAGGTCGATCCGTTTAACCATGCTCGGCTCCCGGTCCACCAGTGCCGGCGGAAACTCTGGCTACGCAGGGACTTGGGCGCGGCGCCAGCCCGCTGGTGCCGGCAGACGCCGGTCAGAACGTCAATTGGATCCCAATGTACCCGTAATCCTGGCTCTCCGCGCTATCGTGACCAAAGCCAGCGGAGACGCGGTCAAACACCCACAGCTTGTCCTTGGCCAAGCCAACGTAATACAGCCTGCTGTCCCACTTCGTGCGCCGGTCTAGCACCCGCGGGTCCGCACCAAGCCCTTCCAGGGCAGGCACGTCCACAGTGGCCCGGCCTCTATTCTGCACGTGCCTTACCGCGGGCTCGATCGAGATGCCATGCCACCAGCGCGGCTCGTCCCCGGGGCGGCCTTTGAGCTTGATACGCATCCTGACGAACATCTCCTCACGCTCATGGTCGAAGCCGTAGATGCCACTGGCAGGCATAGGCATTCCCGGCAAAGCCACCGGCCCGGGGAAGGCCACGTCCCCTTGCCCGCTCTTGACGATCAGGTCAACCCCTGCCTTCACGTCGGGACTCTCCCATGCACATTCCATTCCGAAGCTGCCTTCCAGATCCAGGTTAGTAAACTCGCCCGCAGCGCTCCAGTCCTCGATCACGCTGGCACGCTCGCTCGTCGGGTAGATATAACCACCGGTGCTCTCGCCGAACACGAGCAGCGGCGCAACGCTGAAGCTGCACAACGGGTCGTTCGAATACCGATACCGCAGGCCCGGTCCCACGCGGTACTCCGTCGCGTCAAACTCCAGACTGCGCGGCAGAGGGTCGCTGGCGGGCACTCGAACGCGCTCTATGTCGTGGTCCTCCTGGATCCTGTACAGGACGCCGAACACGTCCAGCTTGGGCGTGGAACATGCCGTTGCCACCAGCTTGCCGTCTATGTGGTGAATGTCTTCCTCCAGCTTGTAAGTCGGGAGAAACCCCTCGATGGCAACGTCCGAGCATATGAGTTCGAGCTCTCCTCCGCGTCCTCGGCCCCATGGCGCCTTCTCGTATGCATGCCCATAGAGGAACGGCCCCCGAACGTGGACGCTCTGAGCGCCCACCTCTCCCGCATGGCCAGCCCCACCGTCCTGCCCCCAGTATCCTGCAAGGCCGCCCGCCTCCAGGTCTGCGTCGTCCGCTAGCTTAAGGCCATACCATGCGTTCCAGGTGAACAAGCTTCCGTCGTGCCAAGGGAGCGGCTCGTCCGACCCAAACACGTTCTGCTGGCGTGGCACTATTCTGGCCCTGCCGTAGCCCCACTCAGCGCGTCCGCCGAAGGCCCCGATCGGCGTAGTCAAGGTCGGCTCGAGCCGGTAGTAGTCCGCTTCCTTGACGAGTGAACGCTCAAACCGGTAGATGGGGTCGAATAGACAGGTCAAATGCATCGCCACGAGCGGCGCCCGTTCCGCTCGTCTCGGACGGGACGGCAGCCGACGCTACCGGTAGTTCAGTGTCAGGTGGGGCAGTGCCTTCGTGGTCCTGGGGTTCGGTTGCCCCCGTCTGCCTCGGCCCCGAAGCACACGCTGACGAGACCGCTGCAAGGAGGAGGGCAATGCACAAGCATGCGTACTGAGGGTCTGTGGCCAGCCGTCTGCCTCGCATCTTTCCCCCCTATCCGGAGGATGCACGCCGGAAAAGCGGGCAGGAGCCACGCTACCCCTGCGCGCCACGCGGACCTAGTGCCGCGGTCTTCCTGTGCCGAGCGGTTGGCCGACACGTCTTGGGCAACCGCTTCACACAATGTATGCGCCGCACCAGGGATTGGAGATCGGAGCACGCGTCCTCAAATGCGACCGCGGCACTACGTTCGCCCTGAAGCCCCACACCCCTCTCCCGCTCTCTGGCTAGCACCCACACCCCAACCGCGATGTCGATGGCAAGACAGAAAACACCATCATGACGTGCCACACGTCGGTGTCACGCCGTACCTAGCCTACAGGATATAAGAATTGTAGCGCCGCCGAGGATTTTGTCAAGCGTGTCCATCCCGCCATAGGAGCAGTGACCGCAGGTGCTGGTCCGACATGCTGCACGGGTCCTTGCAGCGTATCTTGCACTGAACCATGCACAAACTGCAGCAAGCCGTTGACGATCACTGACAACTCCTGGGAGAACGAAGGCGGGCGGCGAACTGGCGACTGGCAGCCTGAGAGGTCACAAGGCCAACGGGGTGGCAACGTTAGGCGCTTGGTGGCAGGCGGTGGCAACTGCTGACACAGGAGGAGAGTGGAGCGGGCGAGGGGATTCGAGCCGGCGACGTCCAGCTTGGGAAGGTGACATCCTGCTACTGGCATCTTCAAGGTCTCCCAGTGGCTGGGGCACAAGAGCGTCAACACGACAATGATCTACGCCCACCTGGCCCCGCAGGACGACGAGATCAACGTCCTCTGACAATGCTGCCCCCGCCGGACCCGAACGCGGTCGTCCATGGTCAATGGAGACGGATAGCGCAGCTGTCTTCGGCCGAGACACCTCCCTTTCTCCATGGGTCACGACCTGCCCCCCCAGGACGACGAGATCAATGTGCTGTGACCGCGGCAGTATCGCGGCGACAACCGCACTCGGAGGACTCTGATTGCCGGCAGGGGCGTGATTCACAGGCACTTGATCTTCGGCCAGCTCGATGGCAGTAGATGCCCGGTGTTCAGCAGACGGCGCGCTGCCCCTACCCAGAAGGAGCCAGGCGCTTCCCAGGACGACGAGAAGCCCCGCCACAATACACCCTCCATCCCCGCGACTTCCCGCTGGAGCGCATCTGGCGGCTCCTTCCTGCTCCGTATGCTTCGCTGCTGCACCTCAGTGAATCGGCAGCCCTTTGCCCCCGATATTCGGCGGCTGCATGCATATACTGAGTGAGGTCCCTGCGGATAGAATCACGGAGCGTCCTGGTGTACCGACCTCCGAGGTGTACCGCATTTGGCTCGCTCCGATACAGCCATACCCGGCCCTGCACGCGAAGGCGCGGATGGGATGGGGGGACGCTCCACATTGAGCCAGGGAGCCCGTGGGAGAACGGGCATGTGGAATAGTCCATCGGGAGCTCGCGGAACGATTTGCTTCGCCGGGAGATGTTGGATACGCTCCTGGAGGCCAAAGTGTTGGCGGAAAGATGGCGGTGGCACTATGGTGAGGTGGGGCCGCACAGCTCCCTGGGGTATCGCCCACCGGCTCCGGCGGCGATCCGCCCATTGCCGGCAATGGCCGCCACGGCACTAACTCAGCGATCGGCTTGAATGAAGGAGCAAGGCAATGGCGCAGCGCCGAACCAATGTTCTGCTTTTCACAACTGATCAGCACCGCGGCGATCATCTCAGTATCGCCGGCCACCCCATAGTCGAGACGCCCAACCTGGACGCCATCGTTCGGCAAGGCGCCTACTTCCCGAATGCCTATACCGAGATCCCGTCAACCACGGGTGCTCGTCGCTGCCTGCTGTCCGGACAGGGGTCTTACGACTGCGGCCTGATTGGCTACTCGAGCGCGGAGTGGCACGAGCCCAACACTCTGGCGCAGGTGCTGGCCGACAACGGCTATCACTGCATGAACGTGGGGTTCCGCAACCTGCACCCGTGCCGGAAGCTCTATGGGTTCCATCAGGTTCGCCCTCATGACCTCGTGCCGGGGTGCGATGACTACATGGAGTGGCTGCAGCGCGAGTTGGGGCCCACCGTCCACGAGCGCGGCCACGGCGTGGACGCCAACGGTTGGCTGGGACGGCCCTGGGACCTTGAGGAGCGATACCACTCCACGCGCTGGACCACGGACATGGTGCTAGACTCTGTCGCGAAGCGTGATCCCACGCGGCCATTCTTCGTGTGGTGCTCGCATCTGAGGCCACATTCCCCCTACGATCCGCCGCAGTTCTTCTGGGACATGTACATCGGCCGCAAGGTGCCGCCGCCCCCGATCGGCGACTGGGCGGGCAAACACGATATCCCTAACCCCGGCCTTGGGCGCACCGCCTGGCACGGGCGCCTCACCGACGCACAACTCCAGCGCATGCGCGCGGCCTACATGGGCACTATCACCCACATCGACTACGAGTTCGGGCGGATGATGGAGCAACTTCAGCGCTACGTGTCTGGCGAGGAGCTGGCGAACACGCTCATCGTCTTCACTGCAGACCACGGCGACATGCAGGGCGACCACCACATGCTGCGTAAGACTTACGCCTACGAGGGATCCGCGCGCATCCCGTTCATGATCCGGTATCCAGCCGGGATGGACCTGCCGCCGGGCACGTTCAGCCAGGTGGTTGGCTTGCAGGATGTTATGCCGACTGTTCTTGAGGCCGTGGGCATCCAGTCACCCGAGTCAGTGACGGGCCGCACTGTGTTGGGGGCCGTCCGCGGCGAGGAGTGGCGTGAGTTGATCCACGGCGAGCACAGCCCGTGCTACTCCCCTGAGGAAGCCATGCAGTACCTCACCGACGGCCGGGAAAAGTACATCTGGTTCCCATACACGGGCGAAGAACAGTTCTTCGACCTCATCGAGGACCGGGCCGAGCTGCACAACCTGGCCCGGCGTCCCGAATGCGCAGAACGCATCGAGCCGCGGCGACGGCGCCTGGTCGACATACTGGGCAGGCGCGGCGATGGTTTCAGCGACGGCGAGAACTTGCTGGTACGCCGAGAGAGTTGGGGGCCGGTGGTACGGTAGGGGTCATCGGCGTGGGCACAGCGCCTGCTCCCCGGGCTTAAGGTCGTGACCAGGGCGATAAGCGTTGGCGACCCGAGACCGAACGCGGCTTCGGCCACAGGTGGCTTGTCACACCGGCCTCGGCTGTTTATGATGGCGGCTCGCCGCACGTTCCGGCGGCAGGTAATCGTGGCCGCGGCGGGCCGCAAGACGGCGTGCCTGTAGCTCGGGGAAGCAGACGTGAAGCAGCTTGTCATCAACAGCGACGACTTCGGCGTGTGCCACGCCGTCAACGATGGCATCGTCCGGGGCTTCCGCGAAGGCATCCTGACGCAGGCGTCGGTAATGGTGCCGTGCCCCTGGTTCGAAGAGGCCGTCGCGCTGGCGAGGGAGCATGAAATACCCGTGGGAGTCCACTTGACGGTCACTTGCGAGTGGGATCATTACCGCTGGCGTCCCGTCACGCCCGCCCGCTCGTTCACCTGCGCCGATGGCACGCTGCCCCGCAGCGTGGCTGAAGTGCAGGAGCGGGCCGATCCGGCCGAACTCGAGGAGGAGTTCGCCGCCCAGTTGGCGCTTGTCCGTGCCCGAGGCATTGAACCGTCGCACTTGGACGTCCACATGCGCCCGGTCGATCCTGAGGTCACCGCGCGGGTGATCCGGCGTTACGGCGTACGGAGCCGCTCCCGGATCGGTCCCGGCTACGAGGACTGCGTCTTCCCGTTCGCCTCCGCCACGTCGCTGACGAACGACGTCCGAGGGCTTGCAATGGACAAGACGGAGTGGTTGCGCCGCCACATCGAGGGCATAGGCGAAGGCGTGCACTTCGTGTGCTGCCATCTGGCGGAGCGCAGCCCGGAGTTGCGCGCGGTGTCCTCAACGGGATCGCCGTGGGCGGAGGACTACCGAGTGACCGATCTCGATGCGGTCCTGGGCCCGGGCCTGCGGGAGATGTGCGACGAGCACGGCGTCGAACTCATCTCGCTGAAGGACTATCCCAACTGAGCGCTCTGCTCAATCCGCGCTACGCACCGGGCCCGTGAAAAGGGGAGGTTGTTTGAGGTGAGAAGCAGTATGGTGGGCAGCAAGGCCCACAAACTCCGCCAGGAGCCTGTCGGGGGAAAGC
The DNA here is from genome assembly GCA_964605915.1 of uncultured candidatus Brocadiaceae bacterium. GTDB lineage: Bacteria > Planctomycetota > Brocadiia > SM23-32 > SM23-32 > DAOVRD01. The sequence goes on from CAZSET010000187.1 coordinate 7,266, forward strand.
TCGCTTGCATACCCATTATAATGTGGGCCGAGCTACCGCGAGAAACCAATGAGCAAAGGCTCCAAGGCCTGCAATCCGGATCAGACGTTTCTGATGTCCCCCCTTGCGGGAGTGGTTGCCGGGAGACCACCTGGCCTACTTCATAAGCAACCTGATGGATGAGCTGGATCTTTCGGCCGTCTACCTGCCATATGAAATGGCCGATGGCCGTGGGCAGCCGCCCTGCCACCCGAGGATGATGACGAAGCTGCTTTTCTACGCTTACAGCGTGGGCGTGCCCTCCTCGCGCAAGATCGAACAGAAGACTTACACCGGCGTGGGAGCGTTCATCCTTTCGGAGAAACACAGACACACCACCAGGGACTCGGCGGCCCCGCGCGGCAGGATACCGAACGATCTGTCGGCGACCTCTTGGCTTGTTATCGACCGCCATGCTGCTGCAGCATGGCTTGCACAGGGCCCTTCATCGCATGTCCTCCTCACAAGGCTTCATGGGCAACGACGAAGTCCTGGTGCGCTCCAGGGCCGTCGTGATTGCCGTGTGCCGACGTGCGGACCATCGTGACGTTTTGGCCGCTGTTGCTCGCCTTCCGCATAAGCGCCGCCGTGGGGATTCTGTTCGGGATCTACCCCGCCTACCATGCGGCCAACATGGATCCCATCGAAGCCCTCCGGCACGAGTAACCGGCGCGCCCGCCGACCGCTGTACCTCAGCTCACGCCCTCTGCAACCCCGTCCGGGACCCGCCCAAGAACGCACCAACAAGTGTACAACCCGTGACAGACCGGTAACGCGGCCCCTCTATCATTTGGCCATGGATACCGGAG
>CAZSET010000188.1:0-8073 GCA_964605915.1 uncultured candidatus Brocadiaceae bacterium
CCTTGACCGGACGGCCCGAGAACAGGGCGGCCCCCGACAGCTCGACCGCGTCCCTGATGGTCCTCTGCGCGCGCGCCACGTCACCTCACCTCGATGGGACCCGAATAGGCGGCGTTCAGCCGCTCGATCACGGCGTCGCTGATGTCAAGCGCGGGATCGGCGTAGAGCACCTCGGCAGTGGCCAGGGTCAGGCTTTGCTCCACGGTCTGTGGGCCCGTAAGCTCGAGCTTCTGCTTCTTCAGGACCAGGCTCAAGCCGTGCTGCTGGGCGTACGAGCTCACGGCCGCGCTGACCTTGCCGAAGATGTTGCGGATGGCCTCATTGTGACGCTCGGCGATCTGCTGCTCGTATTCCATGCGCTGTTGCTGGAGTTCGGCGAGCGCCTGCTCGATCTCCGCCCCTTTGGCCCGGCGTTCGTCGCTGCCGGGAGGCAGATTGTCGTAGGCGTTGCGCGACACCTGTACGCGCTGGCTCAGCTTGTTGAGGGAGCGCCTCATCGTGTCCATCATGCGCACGCGCTCCTCCGTGGCGTCGCGCCACTCGCCGCTGCTCTGGAGGACGCGGTCCATGTCGACTACCCCCACCCGCAAGCCGGCCGTCGCCGGAGGCGGGGCCCCGCCCGGCACGGCGCCGTGCGCGGCGTGGCCCGGCCCTAGCGCCGCCGCAGCGGCCGCAGAGAGCACGAGAAACAGGGCGACAGAAAGACGTACGCGGGTCGTTTCGCTCATGGTTTTGCCTTCCCCTCCTCGACGTGGCCCATCTAGTCTAAACGAAGGCGCTTTCCGTCACAACGGCTAAAACTGCCGCTGTGCGCCGAGGGAGAAGTGGAAGTGGCGCGTTTCGTCTGCGGACTCCTTCATGACCGGGAAGGCGAGGTTTATCTCGATCCCGGTTCCCCCCAGGAAGGGAACTCGCCAGCGTATCCCCGTCCCCAGCGACAGGCGAAGCTCGTCCCAGCCGCTCAGGACTTCCGAGACGTCCTCCTTCACGTAGCCGGCATCGGCGAAGAACAGCAGTCGGAGCTGGTCTTCCTCCGAGAGCGGAAGGCTGTACTCCACCGACCCGACCAGCATGGACTCCCCGCCGATCTGGTCCTCCGTCACCGGGTCGACGGGAGAGACGCCTTCGAAGTCGAACCCCCGGATCGTGCTGAAGCCACCGGCGTAATACCGCTCGAACACGGGGACTCTGTGGCCGCTGTAGGCGTCCACCAGACCCATGCGCCCGCTCACGCCGATGACGTGCTTGTGGCGGCCGCGGTCCTCGCGCACGGTCCAGTATTTCCTGGCCTGGAGGTCGAGCTTTGCGGTTTTCACGTCGGCGCCGGCCACCTCAACTTCGGCGGCGGCGTAATAACCTTCGGTCGGCGCAAAGCGATTGTCCCGGCGGTCCACGGTCACCCCGACCGCGACGTACGGCTTCGAATGGCTTCCCTCGTCCGCAAAGAAGTCTGCCGCGGCGTCCGAATCCACGTCGTCCACGTCGATGCTTTCATAGCCCACAGTGACGTAGCGGCGGACGAACTTCGATAGCTGCTGCCCTCCGGTCAACCGGAGGCCGGTACGGGTCTCGTCGTACTTCTCGTGGGCGATCGTCTTGGAGTAAAGGCCGGTGCCGAAGCTGTAATCGCTGTCCCAGACGGACGGATTCAGGAAGTCGATGGCGTAGTACGAGCGTCTCGTTCCGGCTCGGAGCACTATGGAAAGCTTGTGGCCGCCGCCGCGGAAGGCGTTCCCTCGCCAGAGATCGCCCCAACTGGAGGGCCAGTTCCACAGGTCGAAGTTCTCCTCAACAAGGGAGAACTCGCCGATCAGGCCGGACTCACTGCCCACGGCGCCGCCGATCATGAACCATCCCGTCGAGCCCTCCTTCACTTCCACGATGGCGTCGCGCAAGGTCCCTTCGTCCGGCTCCAGGGAGATCTGGACGGGCTCGAGCGCTGCCCTGTCGAAGTAGCCCGTGTTGGTCAGTACCTGCCGGCTCTCCTTGAACTTCCTCGTACTGGCGCGCTCGCCGGGATAGAAGGTCAGGTTCCGCCGCACGACGTGCTCCTTTGTCTTCTCCAGTCCCCTTATCTCGATGCGGCGGATAAAGACCGGCTCTCCCTCCGTGATGGTGAACCTGACCGGCACCTGCGTCCCCGTCTCGGGGAAAAGCCATTCGGCGCGCAGGTTGCCCTTGCGGGCGGTGACGTCCATGTAGCCCTGGGCAGCGTAGAGCTCCGAGATGCGGACCACCGCATCGTTCAGCTTGTCCGGCTGGCAGGGCTCTCCCACTTCGAAGGGCATGGCGTCCATCAGCTCGGAGTCCCGGAACAGGGCATTGCCCTCGAACGAGATGCCGCTCACGCGGTAGAGGGGGCCCTCGTAGACGACCATGCGCAGCGTGACGCGACGCATGTCCTCGCTGTAGCTGACGTAACCCCCGGCGGCCGCGTCCAGGTAGCCCCTGGAGCGGTACAGGGCCTCGACCCTCCTCGGATCGTCGCGGAAGATGTCCTCCTTGAACCAGCCGGGCCAGAGGAACGCCGGCCAGCCGCGGGTGCCGGTCTCCGTTTCGTCGAGCAATTCGTCCGCGTCAACGTGGGCGTTCCCCTCGAACTCGATCTCGTCCACCCACGTGCGCGGTCCCTCACTGATGGCGAAGAGCAGTTCCTGCTGGCCGGGGCCGACGATGCGGATCAGGGCGTGGACGGCTGCCAGCGAATAGCCCTTTTCCCGATAGGCCGTCTCTATCTGCTGCGCCAGTGCTTCGCCCTCGTACGGCGTGATCAGGTCGCCTGGCTCCACGTCCGTCAGCTTCCTCAGGCGTCTGGCGGAGAAGTGGTCGTTGCCGTGGAATGCGACCCCCGTCACGCGCACGCCTTCGGCCTGGTCCAGGGGAGCGACCTCCGCGCCCGCAGGGCCCTGGGCGGCGGCGCAAGGCCTGCCGCACCAGAGCAAGGCGACCGCCGCGGCGCAGCTCAGTGCCACCAGGGCGTTGCGTGGGTTGGTCGCGGGCGGTTGTTGCATTGTGCCAGGATCACCACGCGGCTGTAGTTGTCGTGCCCGTTGCGGGTGACTCAAAGCGGAGCGAGCGCCTACGGAAATGGAGACGCACCAAACCGGTCGGGCCATTCCGCTGCTTCGCCACGATCACCTGTGCTTCCCTTCCGTAGACTTCTTCGTGGCCGTCCCACGTGGGGGCCCGGGCACCCCCCTCACGGTGCGTCCAGTCTCCGCCTGACTTGTCCGGCAGCGCCTCTTCGTCCGCTCCCGATTTCCTATGCAGTAGCAGAACCACGTCCGCATCCTGCTCGATGGCGCCGCTTTCGCGCAGGTCGCTCAAGCGGGGCTGGCGTTGCTCCTGCTCGACGCGCCGGCTCAATTGAGAGACTGCAATGACAGGAATACCTAATTCTCTGGCCAGCCCCTTGAGCCCTCGGCTGATCTCGGCTACTTCGGTCGCCCTGTTCTGTCGTTGCGTGCGAGATTCCAACAGCTGCAAGTAGTCGACCACAACAAGCCGCAGGTTCTGCCTGTGCGCTACGCGCCGGACCCGGGCGCGAAGGTCCATTATGCCGATTGAAGCGCTATCATCGATGTACAGGGGTACGTGGACCAGTTCGTCCACGCTTTCCTCAAGCCTGACCCAGTCGTTCTTGTCCAAGGCGCCAACCGCGAACTGGTGAGTATCAAGGCTGTTGTGGATGCACAGAAAATTGGATGCGACCTGCTCGGCCGACATCTCCAAGGTGTAAAGCGCTGCGGGCTGCCTAGCCACAGTGCAAACGTGGTCCAAGACGTTCAGGGCGAAGCTGGTCTTGCCAATGCTCGGGCGGGCGGCCACGACGATCAAGTGGCCGGGTTGCAGGCCCCCCAACATGCCGTCGAGGTCGTAGAAGCCCGTAGCCAGCCCCGTCAATTGGCCCGGGTGCTGATGGAGTTCCTCCAGCCGCGCCAAGATGGTTAGCAGCACGTCGTTCAGCTCCTTGACCTGCTCGGCGTCCTTTTGCCGCCGTACGGCCAGGATGTTGGCCTCGGCCTGGTCCAGGAGAGCGTCCACGTCCTGGGAGTCCTGGTAGGCGTTCTGCTGTACCCGGCTGGCGGTCTCGATCAACTGCCGCCGCAACGCGTGCTCACGGACTATCTCGACGTAGAACTCGGCGTTCGCGCTGGTGGGCACGGCCTCCATCAGCTCCAGCAGGTAGCCCTCGCCTCCGGCCTTCTCCAGGGCGTCCTGCTTGGACAGCTCGTCGCGCAGCAGGATCAAGTCGACGGTGTTGTGAGCGTCGGAAAGCTGCAGGACCGCGCGGAAGATGTCCTGGTGGGCCAGCTTGTAGAAGCTGGACTCGGTGAGCCCCTCCCTGGCGATGTGGATGGCATCCGGCGAGAGGAGCATTGAGCCGAGCACGCCCGTCTCGGCTCTCAGGTCGTGTGGCGGGGTTCGTGGCCCGGCATCCGAATCAGGCATCTTGCACACCCGGAAGGATCATGCAACGCAGGGACCGCCTCGGGGCGATGGGGCCGAGCCTAATCCTCCTCCTGTTCGGCGGCGACGCGCACCAATATGTTGGCCCGCACGTCCGGATGGAGCATGACTTCGACTTCGTAGTCGCCCACTTCCTCTATTGGCCGATCCAGGTTGACGTTGCTGGCACGGATACCCTCGAAGCCGCTTTCCGCGAGCTCATCGGCAATCTGCTGAGCGCCGACCGAGCCAAACAGGTGTCCCTTCTCGGTGGCCCGCATGGGTATGTAGCACAGAAAGCCGTCCAGCATCTCGGCCTGGCGGCCCACTCGCGCCAGCTCTTCCCGTTCGCGCTGGCGCCTTTCCTTGCGGACCACCTCAAGCTTCCTGAGGTTCTCCGCGGTCACCGGAACGGCTATCTTCTTCGGCAGCAGGTAATTGCGTGCATAGCCGTTGGCAACGTCGACAACTTCGCCCATGCGGCCGAGCTTCTCAATGTCCTGGCGCAGCAGTACTTCCATCAGCGGCCTTTCGTTACTGCTGGATCCTCTGAGCCGCTACAGGGGCCTCAGAAGGGAATCTCGTCGTCCTCTACGTCGAACTGCTCGTCGGGATGGTCCTCCGGCTCTTTCTTTGCCGGCGCGGCCCGGGGCTCATTCCTGCCGGATCGTGCCCCGCCTCCCTGGGTGCTCCCGCCTCCGCGGGAGTCGAGGAACTCGAAGTTCTCGGCGACCACGCGCAGCTTGCTCCGGCGCCCGTCGGGGGTCTCCCAGGTGTCGTACTGCAGCCGGCCCTCAACGAAGATCGGCCGGCCTTTCGTGAAGTACTCGCTGATCACGACGCCCCGGCGGCCCCACATCGTCACGTCGACGAAGCAGGTCTCGTCTTTCTTCTCCCCATCGCGTCCGGTGAAGGTCCTGTTGACGGCCAGTCCGAACTCGCAGACAGGTGTTCCGCTGGGAGTGTAGCGGAGTTCCGGGTCACGGGTCAAGTTACCCATGAGGAACACTTTGTTGAGGTTCGCCATTGCGCCGTCTCCCTTCTGGCGCCGCCTGATCCGACCTATGCATCCTCTTTGACTTGCGCCGGTTCGGTTTCCGGCTCCTCGTCTTCTGATTCTTCCGGCTCTTCGTTTTGCTCTTTCTGCGCTTGCTCGACCGGGGCGGCTTCCGGCTCTTGCCCCAGGAGTTGCCCTTCGGGGCTGTACAGGTCTCCCTTCGGCGGGTTCTGCGCCTCTGCACAGAGGATCAGCACCCTGAGCACTTCCTCCGACAGGTCGACCATGTGCCGCAGCTCCGCGATGGCTGAGCCGTCGATGCGGAAGTACACCAGCACGTATATGCCCCGCCTGACGTGCTTGATGGGATAGGCGAGCTTGCGCTCATCCCACTTCTCCATCCGTTCGATCTCGGCTCCATGCCGCGTCAGAAGGCCGGCGATGTGGCGGATCGTGTCCGGGAACTTCGAGCCGCCTTTGGCAGAGTCGACCACGAACATCGCTTCGTAAAGATTGGTGGACAAGGCAATTCCTCCGTTGCGTCCTCAGAACGGCCCGCACGGACCCGGCCGCCACCTGCCACGGGAACGCCGGCCTAAGGTTTCTCCTCGCTCTGTGCCTTCCTGTTGAACCGGTTCATGGCTGCCTGGACGCCCTCGCGGGCCCAGCACCAGGCCGCCTCGGCGGCCTCGCGACCCATCCGTTCGGCCTTCGCCAACTCCTCCGGCTCGAACGGGCTGAGCACGAAGTCGATCGCGTCCTCCTCAGCCGGACATGGGCCGATGCCCATCCGGAGCCTGGGGAACTGGTCCGTGTCGAGCGCCTCGATGACGGAGGCCAGTCCCTTATGGCCGCCGCTGGAGCCGCCCGCCCGGATCCGAATCATCCCCATGGACAGGTTCAGATCATCCAGCAGGACAAGCAAGTCGTCCACTGCAAGGCCCGCTTCGGCGACAAGGCGGGCCACCGGCGGCCCGGACCCGTTCATGTAATCAAGGGGCTTGAACAGCCACAGAGGCCCTGAGCGCAACAGCAGCCCGCCGCAACGCTCCTCCTCCGTGCCATCGCACCGGGCGGCCAGCGCATCGAGCGCCAGCCAGCCCATGTTGTGCCGCGTATTCGCATACCTCCGGCCCGGGTTGCCCAGGCCGGCGATGATTCTAACGGATTTCAACTGTCTTCGAAAGTCAGGTCTGTGCGCCGAGCATGCGACTGCGCGGATGGGCCGGAGAGTCGTGGTGTCATTCCTCCGCATCGGGCGGTGGTTCGCGGCCCGCCGCCTCCTCCTTCGGGGCCTCAGCGGCCGGCTCTCGGCCGATGACCTCAGGCTCCGCCAGTATCCCCTCCAGCCCCGCCTCGGCCTCCTCTTCCTCGACCTGGGCCGGCGGCAGGACGACCACGACGACCGTGTCGGGGTCCTCGACGGGCTGAACGCCTTCGGGGAACTCGATGTCGGCGATCCGCAGATCGTCGCCGATGGCCAGGCTCGCGACCTCGACGCGGAGCCTCTCCGGTATGGCCGCGGGGAGGCACTCGACTTCAAGCTCGTGCCGCCGCAGGTCCAGAACGCCGCCTTCGGCCGCTCCTGCGGCTTCCCCGTGCAGTTCAACGCGCACCGAGACGGTGATGGTCTCCGTCAGAGAGATGCGCACCAGGTCCACGTGCACTACCTTGTCTCCGAGGGCGTCGTACTGCACTTCCTTCAGTTGGGCGCTCTCCTGCTGACCGTCCCAACCCACCTGAACGATGAAGGTGCGGTCCTCCAACAGCGTTTCCACGGTGCCCCGGCGCAGGCTCAAGAGCACGTTGGGCTCACCGCGGCCGTAAATGACCGCCGGCAGAAGACCTTGCGCGCGCAATCGCTTGCAGGCACGGGTGCCACGCTCCAGGCGCGGGCGGGCCTGTATCTCCGCGATCTCCATGTCTGTTGCTCACCCAGAAACTGGATTTGCCAGGAATGCTATGGACAACCTGTGCCTCTGCTGCCGGCCTGTGTGCCCCCGAATGCGAAGGCATCTGCCCCAAAGGTCTCGCGGCTAGGGATGGATGGAACGGGCAGGGGGCGTCCGCTCCGGCGGCGAAGCTCTCCGTACGAAGTGTTCCTTTATACCACAGGCCAGCCAATCCTGTCAATCCACTTGCCCTGCCGGCCGGCGGGAGGTCACTTCACCAGCCGGGCCTCCGCCCAGTCGGCCAGGTTGCCGCTGGCCTCAACGGGGCTGCCGAAGTCGGCGACCAGCGTCAGCCGGCGGGCGCCCGTGACGTCGAGGGCAAGGGTGCGCGCCGGATCCGGTCCGCCGACCGGCTTGCTCTGGAATACGGGCCGCCCGTCGGCCAACACCCCGAAGACGACACGCCCCAGGGCCCCGCCCGCGTCGTCGACGCCAATCGTGGCATGGAACCGCGAGTAGCGGCCGTCGATCGCGAAAGTCATCTCCGTGCGCACGTGCATGCCGATGCCCTTCGCGTAGGTCTTGCCGTCAAGGACCAGGGGGCCGCCGGCCGCGCTGCGGTCGAAGCGGGGCCCCCAGACGATGTCCAGGAACGGCTGGCGTTCCACGCTCTCCGGCTCGAGGTCGCTCAGGTAGACGTAGGCGTCAGAGGCCACCTGGATGCGCTGGAGCCGG
>CAZSET010000189.1:0-8065 GCA_964605915.1 uncultured candidatus Brocadiaceae bacterium
CATTCGGCTGCGGCGATCATCTTTAGCAGAGATTCGGCGTCCCCTGCGTTGAAACCGGCTTTGCCCGCCTTGCACGCCTTAAGCAGTCGCACCACTTCCTCCGGCGAGAGCTCCCCGAGACCCATCCGCTGGCAGAGGCCGGCCAACTCCGCAGCGTCCATGCCTGCCAGGCACTGTCCGAGCTGCTGCAACTGGTCCGGACTCAGCCCGCCGCCCGTGCAAAGGGACCGAAGGAAGGCCAGCTCCTTATCGCTGAAAGCGCGCTGTCCTGAGGCGCATTTCTTCATCAGCTCATCGAGTTCCTCCGCGCTGAGCTCGGCCGCCTTCGCGAGCTGCTGCACGGTTTCGCGGGCCTCGTCGCTTGCGAGCAGCTCGGCCGCCCGCTGCACCTCCTCCTCTGTCAACCCCTTCATCTCCTGCATGAGGTTGCGCAGGGAGGCGAGCGTGCGCTGCTGCTCCAGGAACCGCCGTTCGCCATCGGCCAACTGGCGCTTCAGCTCCTCGCGCAGGCCGTCCAGGGCCTGCCAATCCGCAGCGGTCAGGCTCGGCGCTTCGTCCCGCTTCATCTCTTCGAGCACTTCTTGCGCACGCTCGACGTAGCTCTCCTCGACCAGCTCGGCCTCCTTGACCGTGGCTACCAGGTCCTCCATGCGGGTCAGCGGGGTCACGGCAATCTCGGCGCGAGCCCGGGGCGGGCGCATGTCCGGCAGCAGCATGACCGCCATCACGGCCGCCAGTGCCGCCGCCCACGTGCCGATCTGCCTGAGGGGCACGCCCGCGCGCAGGGGCACGTCCAGGCGCCTCACGCCGCTCGCCCAGTCCTCGCCCCGGGCCTCCGCCAGCGCCATGAAGGTGCCTTGACTGCCGCTGGCGACGTCCGCAAGGGCGTCGGCCCGCCAGGCGGATATCCGCCACTCGCTGCCCCTGGCGATCAGGTAACCGGCTGCCGCGGCGACCCAGAATGGCATGAGCCAGAGCGCCTGGAGCAGGGGCGGCCAGAGCAACTTCGAGAGGAAGGCCAGCGTGATGACGGCCACCACGCCGGGCGCGGCCAGATGCGTCAGCCGGCAGAAGAAGCGGAAGGCGGAGCGGCTGCGGCGGTAGCGACGGCTGGCGCGCTTCAGACTTTCGAGGGGACCCGGCTGCTCAGGTCCGGCCCCCGTAGGACGGCTTCCCATGCCCATCACCCCTCTCCTGCGCCATGCGCTCACGGCGGAAACGCACCGTACCTTCTCGGGCACCCCTCCCAAGAAGGCAACAATCCTGCCCGCGCTTCGGGCACCTATGGTAACGCACGACGCGGTGCTGTCAAAGCGCAAAACGCCGCGCAAGGAGGGGCACCGACCAGCCGTCATCGGCACCCGTTCGCACTGCCGCGATCAGGTGAAGGACCCGGATGCGCAGATTGAGCCCCGCGCCGAACGCGTTAGCCGCCAGCCCGCTGCCCTAAAGACCCCGGGCACGCGTAAGCCGGTGGAACCGGCAGGCGCCCCAGAACAGAACCGCCGTGAACGCCGCGAGCATGACGGGGCTCAGCCAGCCCGGGAAGTAAGCGGCCTGGCCGAATCCGGACCGGATCAGGTCGCCGGCATAGGACAGGGGCGAGACGGGCGCAATCCACCGCGCCCACCCCGGCATCTGCGCGATGGGCAGAAAGACGCCGCTCACGAACAGCAGCGGCAGGCGCACCAGGTTCGAGAGCAGCATGATGTTGGACGGGCTGCTGGCCGGGGGCGCGGCCAGCAGCACCCCCAGCGACGCAAAGCTCAGCGCGCCAAGCACGATGCCGCCGGCAAGCAGGAGCGGGTCCGTCACCCTCGCGTCCGTCAGCGCCAGCCCGATGACCACGGGGATCACCGAAAGGCAGGCCCCGAACACGAGGCCGCTCAGCACGTCTCCGGCCAGGATGGACCTGAGCGACACGGGCGCGGAGATAAGCCGCTCGTAGGTCTTCGCGCGCCGCTCCCAGGGAGTCACCAGGGGACCAACGGCGCTGGCCGTGAACCACAGGACCATGGCGACCATGCCCGGCACGATGCTCTCCGCCGCCACGGGGCGCCCCATCTTGAACGTCAAGAAGAAGAACACGGGGAACAGCACCCCGAAGATCAGCACGGGCGGCTTCAGGTAGTAGAGGAGCGCGTTCTTCTTCGCTATGACCAGGGCTCCGCGCGCTTCCCGTCGCCAGGTCTGTGCCAGCTCACTCATAGCGCCGCCTCCCCGTCGCCTCGCCCGGTCAGGTAGAGGAAGACCTCCTCGAGGCTGGGTTTGCAGGTCCTCAGTTCTCCCACCGCCAGCCCATCCCGATCAGCCAGTCCGGCCAGCGCCACCGCCGTGCGGCCGGGCTGTTGAGTGTAGAGCAGCAAGCGGTCGCCCTCGGACACCACGCGTTCCACGCCAGTCAAGGCCTCCAGGTCGTCCGCGGAAGGAGCGCCCGCCTCGAAGCTGACCTCCACGTACTGGCTCGACCTCGCGAGATCACGAAGCTGGTCGGGCGTGTCGATGGCCACGATCTCCCCCCGGTTGATAATGGCGACCCGGTCGCACATCTCCTCCGCTTCGGCCATATTGTGCGTGGTGAGGAAAACCGTGAGGCCGTCACGATTGAGGTCGCGGACGATCTGCCGGATCAGGCGCGCGCTTTGCACGTCCAGGCCGCTGGTCGGCTCGTCCAGGAAGAGCAGCTCGGGCCCGCTGACAAGGGCCGTGCAAAGCATCAGCCGCTGCCTGAGGCCCTTCGAGAGGGCACGTGCCTTCTGCTTCTTGCGCTCGCCAAGCCCCATCAGGCCGAGCATGCGGTCACCCTCCGCCACGCGCCTTTGGCGCGGCACGCCGTGCAGCTCCCCCATCAACATCACGTTCCGCCAGACGCTCAGGTCCAGATAGACGTTGGCCTCCTCCGGCACGATGCCCAGATGGTCGCGCGCGGCCAACGGCTCCCTGCGGATGTCGTGGCCCCGGACAGTGGCGGTGCCCTCCGTGGGGTCGATCACGCCCGTCAACATCCGCACCGTGGTCGTCTTGCCGGCCCCGTTAGGTCCCAGGAAACCGAACACCTCGCCCTCGTTCACCTCGAACTCGACGTGGTCCACGGCGGTCAGGTCGCCAAAACGGCGCGTCAGACCTCGGACCTCGATCACGGCTGTCATCGCTGCTCCTGTTCCTTCCCGCAGATGAGCCAGAGTCCCAGGCCAGTGTCGGGATCGTCCTCAGGCAGTGCCGCGTCACCGACCACGTCAAAACCCCGTAGACCGGCCTCTTCCGCCCAGCGGCGGAAGGCGTCCCGGCTGCGGACTTCCTCAAAAGCACGGACAGCCTCCGGGCCGCGCTTCCGTACGCTTTCGCGCCGACGCCGGATGAATTCGCGCCTCGCCCAAAGCGGGTACGTCCTGCCGAGCCCGCCGCCGAGCATGGCCCTGCCTCCCGGGCGCAGAATGCGGTGCACCTCGCGCACCCCGGCGGCTTGATCGTCCCAAAAGAAGATCGAGCCCCGGCTGACCACCAGATCGACCGAGTCGTCAGCCAGCGGCAGGCTCTCTGCCTGCCCATAGACGGCCACAGTGCGTCGGCTCAGGCCCAATTCCCCAGCCTTACTCACCGCCCGCGTCAGGGCCTCTCGCTTCGGGTCCACCAGCACCAAGACGCTGCCGGACAGCTTGGCGAGTGCGAAGGCCACCGGCCCCTCTCCGCAACCCAGGTCTACCCACACGCCCTCGCGCGGACTGCACATCTCAACTACGTCGCGGGCGACGCAGGCGTAGTAATCGGGCAGTTCTTGCTGAGTCTTCTGCGACGGCACGCGCTTCTCCTGTCCACCGAAATGCGGCACCTTACACGGTGATGACCCTGTCCGAGTCCCGCACGACCTCGTATTGATCCTTGAGCGTCGAGAGTGGGCAGACTTCGGAACCCTCGGAGTTCCGCAGCTTGAGGCAGGCTCCGCACGCAAGGAACTCGCCTCCTGCGTCGAGCACCTTCTCAGCCTGAGCTTTCACGTCAGACTTCGGGTCTTCGATCCGGTCGATCTCCACGCCCCTGCCTGACAAGAAGACGCGAACCTCGTCGCCCTGCTCCAGACTGTAAAGCGCCAGGCGCAGTGCGTTGAAGACGGTCTCGGGGTCGGCCTGAGTGATGATCATGCCGAGTTTCATTCACCGGCTGCCTTTCCGTTGCCGATCCCGCCAGGTCAGACGCACGGATGTTCGGCGACGTCGCCGTGGCAATCGCGTATCTGCTCTGGAGTGCAGTCCTGGGGCTTCCCTTTCAGATTCAGGGGGTTCTCGCACCCGCTGACTTCCTTCTCACACATTTGACCACTGCCTCCCGTTCCTGAAAAACCGTTGACAGAACTGACCGCACGGGCAGCCGAGCGCGGCCACGAAACGAACCGACGGTCAGATGCTCCCGCTGTCGCCGTCTGCGATCTCAGCGCGCTCCGCGGTGCGGGACGTGCGCCGAACCGCCTACGAGAGCAGGCCGTCCATCGCACGTCGGCATTCCGCAAGCCGCTTCTCATTCACGCGGTAGTGGACGAAGTTGCCCCGTCTGTCGGCCTCCACGAGGCCGGCGCCGCGCAGAACGCGCAGGTGCTGGCTGACGGCCGCGGACGACATGTGGAGCCGCGCCGCCAGCGCGCCGACGCATAGGGCGCGCTGCTTGAGCAACTGAAGCACCCGCACGCGCGCTTCGGCCGCGAACACGCGACAGATCCCGGCAATGTCATCCGGCTTCGACATGGGCGTCAATTAAGTAAGTGCGCATATACTAACATTCCGGTTCGGCGCGGTCAAGCGCCTCGGGGGCGGGAACTTTGAGCTTTCACATGCACGCAGGCAGTGCGGCGGCCGTACTGGCGGGCGAAGCTTCGCCATGCAGCGCAGCCGCTGATGTGGGACTCGTTGCGTTATGTCGCCCGCCCCGCAGACGCGGGACGGGCTCCGAGTGGGTAGTGCGCCGCTGTTCCGGGGGCTAGCGCCGCTCCCTCTTGAGCTGGGCCTTCAGCTCGGCCAGTTCGTCATGCAGACGGTGCACGGCCTCGCGCAGTTCCATGACCTCCCCGCGCAGTTCCTCCTGCTGTCGGAACAGCTCGTGCGCGAAGGGCGGCAATTCCGGCGGGCCGCCCATCTCGCGGGCTTCGGCCTCCAGCCTTTCGGCCTCCTCCCAGAGCTTCCTGGCGCGTTCCACCCGGCCCCGTTCCTTCAGCTCGCCGGCTTCCCGGCGGAGCTCTTCGGCCCTGGCCAGCAAATGCTGCCTCTCCGGCTCGGGCCGACGTTCGTGGCGCTCAACGACCTCACGCAGGGCACGCTCGCACTCCTCGGCCTGCTGGCGCAGCCCCTGGGCCAGATCCGGCATGTCCGCCTCTTCGGCCATGTGCGCCATCTTCATGAGCACCTGGATCTGGTGCTTGGCCCGCTCGATGCCCTCGGGGGATGGCGCCCCTTCCGGACGCTCCCGGCGCTCCCGGGCTTCGACCTCCAGCCTCTCGGCCTCCCTGCGGACGCGGTCGGCTTCTTCATGCCTGCCGGCCCGTTCGAGCGCCTCGGCCTTGGCGTGCATCGCGGCAGCCCGTGCCTCGGGGGGCACGTCACGCCGTTCCCTCTGGGCCATGACGGCATGAACAGAGAGAACGACCACAATTGCCAACAAAGCCAGCAAGACCGCCCGGTATCGCCTCATCTTGCGCCTCCTCACCTCGAAAGGTATCCTGTCTTCCCGCGTCCGTACGTGCCACTATCGTAGCCGTTTGCCGCCTATTCCGCCATTCCCTTCAGTTATTGAGGGCGGTCAGACTAATGATGTCATTCTGAGTCCCGCGCATGCGCACTTGCGGGACGGGACGACGAGGAATCTCCCGGATTGCTGTGCGGAACCGCTTGCTGGACCCGCCCCGTTCGCGGCGGTCCGGGCATGCCCATGCAGTATACTTGCCTGGCGGCGCGCCAATCTGAGGGGCCCAGGAATGCTGCCGGAAGAAGCCGACCGTGATACCCGCGGATTCGCAGAAGCTCTGCCAGACGGGCGGCTCAGGTGCATGGCCTGCCAGCGGGGCTGCGTGCTCGGGCCGGGCGAGCTGGGCTTCTGCCGCGTGCGCCGTAACCGGGACGGCCAGCTCGTGCCGCTCTCGTACGGCCGGGTCGCCACGCTGCACCTGGCCGAGGTCGAGCGCAAGCCGCTGTTCCATTTCCATCCCGGCGAGGTCATGCTGTCGGCGGGCAGCCTGGGCTGCAACTTCCGGTGTCCCGGCTGCCAGAACTGGGACCTGGCCCACGCCAGCGTCCCGGAGGCACTGTCGCAGCTCGACTACCTGCCGCCCGAGCGGCTTGTCGAGCAGGCCCTCCGCCGCGGCCTGCTGGGCATCAGTTGGACCTACAACGAGCCGGCCATCTGGTTCGAGTACACGCTGGACGGCGCCCGCCTCGCCAGGGCCGAGGGTCTGCTGACGAACTACGTCACCAACGGCTCGTTGACCCGGGACGCGCTGGACGAGATCGGCCCGTTCCTGGACGCCTACCGGGTGGACGTCAAGGGCTTCTCCGAGGAGACGTATCGCCGGGTGGCGAACTTCCCCGCCTTCCGGGGCATCCTGGAAGTGGCCGAGCGCGCAAAGAGCAAGTGGGGCATGCACGTCGAGTGCGTGACGAACGTCATCCCCACGATGAACGACTCCGAGGCCGAGCTGGAGGGCATCGCGGATTGGATCACGACGGCGCTGGGGCCGGAGACGCCGTGGCACGTGACTCGGTTCGTGCCCCACGGCGACCTCTCGCACCTGCCGCGGACGCCCGTGGCGACTCTGGAGCGGGCCCGCGAGATCGGGCTGGAAGCAGGGCTGCGCTTCGTCTACATCGGCAACGTCTTCGGCCATCCGGCCGAGAACACGTGCTGCCCAGAGTGCGGCCGGCTGCTGATCGAGCGATCCGCCCCCGGCCCGCCGAGGATCGACCTGGATGGCAGAGCCTGCCCCGGCTGCGGCTGCATCCTGCCGGGCCGGTTCCGGTAGCCCCGCATTTGGCCCGGGCACCTGCCGACATGTTGAAGGCGTGGGGCAGCATCCGCAGCTTGCAAAGCTGCCGCCACTTGTTTACGCTTCGGCTTGAGACCTGCAGCCGCCCGAAATCGATAGGAAGCGCACCCATGCAAGCATATCTGGCCGTTGCCGCCTTCCTGGTGGCTGCCGCCTATCCGGGCCGGGCAGATCAGGTCGTCTACAACTTCGACACGACGCCAGGCGCGGAACTGCAGGTCCACGTCTGGGGAGCGGCGGCCGCCACAGTGCCCTCGCCGGGCGGGACGGGCCAGGCCCTGCAGCTCACGTGCACGGACGCCCAGTGGCCGAACGTCACGGTGCGACCCGCCGACGTGTGGGACTTCAGCGACTGCGGAGGGGTCGCCGTCGACGTGACCAACCCCGGGGGCAACGCCGCGCGCGTGTTCCTGCGGGTGGACAACGAGGGCGCCCGGCCCAGCCAGAAGATCAACTGCAACGAGGTGATGAAATGGCTCCAGCCGGGCGAGACGGAGGTGCTCGCCTTACGGTTCAAGACGGAGGGCGCCGGACCCCTGTGGGGCATGCGGGGATATCCGTCCCTCGGCGATTATCCCCTGACGACGCCGGCCGGGACGGTCCTCGACCTGGACAAAGTGACGGCGGTCGTCGTGGCCCTCTGGGGCCCGCTGCCGGACCAGAGGCTGATCGTGGACAACCTGCGCCTGTGGGGCGAGGCTGGCTCGCCCGAGGCGGCCGTCCCCGCGTTCGTGGATCGGTTCGGCCAGTACACCCTCCAGAACTGGCCCGGCAAGGTGCACGAGGAACAGGATCTCGTCCAGCAGCGAGAAGCCGAACGCGCGGCACTCGGCAGCCCCCTGTCCCTGCCCGGCAGGGACGAATACGGCGGCTGGGCCGACGGACCGAAGCTGACGGCAACAGGCTGGTTTCGCACCGAGAAGCTGAACGGCAAGTGGTGGCTGGTTACCCCGAAGGGCACGCTGTTCTTCTCGAACGGCATCGACTGCGTCAGCCCGTTCGGCGGATCGACCATCATCACGAAGCGAGAGCCTTACTTCC
>CAZSET010000190.1:0-8013 GCA_964605915.1 uncultured candidatus Brocadiaceae bacterium
GCAGAAGCAAGAAGCGGCCGGGAAGCCGTTGCTATCTGCTACCGGCTACCGGCCATCTGCTACCTGCTACCGGCTATCTGCTGCCGGCCAACAGGCACCGCCCTCCCCTACTCCACGTCGTCCAGGTCGAGGTCCGTGCCCAGCTCGACGTCGCATGCCGCGTGGACGCCCGCCACGGAGCTGCTGGTCAGGTCTAGGTTGAGCTCGTCAGCCACCTCCCTGAGCATCTGGCAGAGGTTGCGCAGCCGCTCGGCGTGCGGGTCGTCGTCCTTGTGCCATCCGACCAGATTCGACGTAACGAACGTGAGGGTCCGGACGGCCACCTTGTCTTCCAGCATGCGGCCCATGTGGCGCTTGACCAGGTCTCGGGCGTATTCGTGCACGTCCGGCTCTTCGATGCGCAGATGGGGCGGGGTGTACGTCTCAAAGCTCACGTAGGGTGCCGCCTCGAAGTCGCTCGTCACGGGCACCTCGAAGAACTCCATGGTCCCCTGTGCCGTACGGTCCAGCGGGTCGGTGTGGTGCGGGAAGGGATAGCTCCTCGGCCAGACGCTGCACTGCTCGTTGTCGACGCGCCCCGGCAGCGAGCAACTGCCCTGCTGAAACCCCTCCATGCAGAGCACGTGGAACGTGTAGTCGTTGGCGCTGAAGAACCCCGGCCGGAACGTCGTCGGTGCCTCGCCAAGCGCGTTCTCCCACATGGCCCTGCCCAGTTGCACGATTTCCCGCTGCCGGTCGAAGTTGTACGCCCCCAGGTAGGCCTGGTACTGGGAGAGCTGCGGGTGGCAGACCATCCCGAGTTCGACGCCCGCCGAGTAGAGCTCGCGCACCTGTTTGGCAAGCCGGGGCAGCGCTTCGGGCGCCACAAACAGCGTCGGCGTGAAGCCCTCCTCCGAGAGCGATTCGGCGAAGGCCATGATTGCGGCCGCCCCGTCGTCCCATCGGTCCGGGCCGTGGACCTCCGCCCGTCCGCCGGCAGGGAGGCAGTCCATCGTGAACACAACGTGAAGGGCGGCGTTCTCGTTCTGGGCCACGGGAGATACCTCACAGGCAGAAACCGTTAATGCGCCAAAGGGCAAGTGTAATGCGCGGCGCGACGCCATGCAAAGGTACGCGGTTCATGCGCCGCAATGGCTCACGGCGCGCCGCCGGACGGCCTCGAACGTGCGGACGCCTTCACGGAGAAGTCCCTCGAGGAAGGCCTGACGGGAATCCCACCGCGAGAGCAACTCCTCCCGCGGCGACCCGTGTCGGCTTGCCAGGGCGTCACAGACATCCTCCCGGTCGACGAGGCGATCGAAGCGATCGTCCGATTCACGCCAGCGGTATATGGGTCGAAGCCGGCCGTCCAGGACGCAGTGCAGGCTGTCCACCCGCCGCCGCAACCGCGCCCAGCCGCCGCTGACGCGCATGAAGAGCTGGAGGGAGACGTGATGCAGGTCCTCTTCCGAGACGCCGAGGCCCGCGAGCATCTCGCGCGTCTGCTCAGGACTGTCCGCGTGAAGGCAGGAGACAGGCCGAAAGCCGCGCCGCCAAATGCCAAAGAAGTCGGCCGCGTCCCGGCCCCAGATGTAGCCGTACCAATGGCCTGAACCGATCTCGTGTGCCAGAAGGGTGACCGGCGGCTCAATCGCGCCGCTCAAGGCGTCGTCTATGACGCGGCGGTTTCCCACGCTCCGAATTCGCTCGCCCGGCGGCAGGAAGGAAAGGAGCGTCGCCATGAGGGTGGTCTTTCCGGCGCCTCCCGGGACGGCGCCCGTCAAGAAGCTGGCCCCCTCGGACACGAGGAGCCAGCAGAGGGCGGCCATTTCCGCGGAGATGGTCCCGGCGTCGATCAGGTCTGTGATGCTGAGCGTGCGGCCGCCGCGCTGGTTGAGCCGCTCGACCTCCGCCAGATTGTGCCGCTCGACGTCCATGGGCCGATCTGTTCCCGCGCCCGGGGCACATTCGCGCAGCAGCGCGCGGCTTTTCTCTGGCGCCGTCCTGCTCGTCTGGACGGCTGAGGAAGGCGGACGCCCGGGCTTCCGCAAGTCTGGTTTACAGCAATGCCCGAATATGATAAGACATTGCTGGCCCCGTGCAACCGTCCCGGGGCAATGCGTCCGATCGGCAGTCGCTTTCTCCCATGTTTCCGGGCAAAAGCGCCATACGCTACGACATGCAGAGACACCGAATAAGGGCGACGGTCTTGCTTGCCGCCGTGCTTGCTTCATGCTGGGCGGCGCGCGGCGTCCGGGCCGCCTTGATCGAGGGGCAGCATGACTTCCACGCCCTGAAGCTCGAGAGCACGGAGAACGTCCGCACGTGGGAGCAGGACGGGGTGCGTGTGTTCGTCGCGCCGGAAGGCGCTTTGCTGCGGCAGGGACCGGTGCGGCTGGTGGCGCCGCGTCTCGTGGTGTGGTTCGACCGCCGGCTTTCGTCCGATCCGGAGGTCCGGGCGGCCACGCTCAGGGTCTACGCCGAGGGGATCCCGGGCGAAGACGGTGCTCCAGGTGAGCGCGTGCTCCTGGCCGAAGGCGACAAGCTGCGCGAGTGCGGCGCGCTCTACCTGCGGCTCAGCAGCACGTTGTCGTTCGCCTGGGACTGCCCCCTGGTCCGCTCCGAGGAGCCGGCCCGCTCCAGCCTGCTTCTCAGGGCCGAGTCGCTGACCCAGGACCTGGATGAGGACACTTGCTGGGACGAGGTGCCGGCGCCCGGGCCTGTCGAGGTCTTTCAGACGGTTCTGCGTGGGCTCAAGGCAGAAGAAATGCACGTCTCCGCGGCTGAGGACCCCATCACAGCCGTCTACGTCGGGGACGTGCACGGCGAGGTAGGCAACCTCCAGGTGCGGGCAGACGCGGCCGTCCTGTGGTACCACCAGGCACGCAACGTCTACGAGATCTACGCGGAGGGCAACATCCGCCTGGAGAGGAAGCCGGGCGCCGCGCCCGGCACCGAGCTCACGGAAGGCGAGCCGGACGTCACCGGGGTCTTCCGCTCGATACGGGCGGACCAGGTGTACATCAACCCGCGCAGGGCGCGCGGCCTGGCCACCGACACCGAGGTAAGGCTTGCCGACCCCGCCGCGGAGCGGGAAACCGTTTACGTGTTCCGCGGCGAGAAGACGTTCCTGATCGACAGCCAGACGCTCATCATGAAGGAAGTCTCCGCAACCACCTGTGGATTCGCGCGCCCGCACTATCAATTCAAGGCCGACACGGTCCAGGTCATGCGGCAGAAGCCGAGCACGCTGCTGCACGCCTGGAATCCACGCCTCCAGGTGGGCGAGACGCCGCGAGACATCATCGGGCTCCCGTTCATCGGCATCGACCTGAGCCGGCGGGCCTACCTGCTGACGGACTACGCGCTGGGCTCTTCGGGCAAGTTCGGCTTCTTCGTTCAGACGACCTGGCGCCCTTTCGACCTGGGCAGTCCGCCGGCGTGGATCGAGAACTGGACCGTGAACCTGGACTACTACGGCTCGCGGGGGCCGGCCATCGGCACCGAGCTTCTCTACGAGTTCGGCCAGGAGCCCTATCCGCGACATAAGGGCCGGCTGCGGGGCTACTACGTCCACGACACCGGTGACGAGGATGAGACCGAACTGCCCGTCCCGCAGGAGGAGCGGGGGCGCCTGCACCTGGAGCATCGGTCGCAGCTTGACGCCGCGTGGCGCCTCGACGCCGAGTACTATCACCTTTCGGACGAGGGCTTCCTGAACGAGTACTTCGAGGCCGACTTCGAGGAGGAGAAGACGCCGGAGAGCTACCTGCTGGCCCGCTACCTGCGGAACTCCACCTACCTAGCTTTCCTCTACAAGCGCCGCGTCAACGACTTCCTGACGCAGACTGAGGAGAGACCCACGTTCGACCTGGAGATCGTCGGGCTGCCGCTCGGGCGGTTCGTCTACGAGGGTTCGATCCAGGGCGGAGTGTA
Source organism: uncultured candidatus Brocadiaceae bacterium (assembly GCA_964605915.1). GTDB lineage: Bacteria > Planctomycetota > Brocadiia > SM23-32 > SM23-32 > DAOVRD01. Next base: position 3,916 of record CAZSET010000190.1, read on the forward strand.
CGATCTCGAGTTCAGCGACATCCTGACGCCTTCGCCCGCGGACCCGCCCGACCTGGCCCGTATGCACACCGAGCACAAGCTCTCGATCCCCTTCTCGATCGGCATGTTCCGCGTGGACCCGTTCGTGCGGGCGCTGGCCACCTGGACGGACACGAGCGCCATGCAGGCCGGTGCGTGGCAGGACGAAGAGGCGCGCTCGGGCGTGGGCGGCGGCATCACCATCAGCACCGTACTGTCCCGCTCGTTCCCCACGACCAGCAAGCTGCTCGACCTGAACCGTCTGCGGCACATCGTCATCCCCTACGTAAGCTTCGACGCCCTGTCCGTGTCCGGCGCGGAGTCCGCGGAGTTCATCCAGATGGATCCCGTGGACGCGATTGACACGGGGACGCAGACGGTCGTCGGTCTGCGCCATCGCCTGCACACAAAGCGCCTCCGCGAGGGACGCTGGCGGTCCGTGGAATTGGCGGAGCTGGACGTCGCCTACGTGGCTCGCTCCAGCGACTCGGTCGTGCAGGCCCTGGATGAGGACTACATCCGGGCCGACCTGGCGCTCTACCTCTCCGACCACTTTTCGGTCCACTCGCGCGATGACTGGATCGGGCTAGAGAACCAGGCGGACGTGATCAACTTCGGCATGATGCTCGACTATCTGCCCAGGTGGGCGGCGGCGCTCGACTACGACCGGATATCGGACCTGAGCTCCACGGTGACGCTGAACCTGTCGTACCAACTCAGCGATCGCTACTGCCTGCTGCTCAGGGAGCAGTATGAGTTCGACTCCCTCGGCACGGGGGACGAGGAGAACCTGGAGACGCGGCTGGTCATCCGACGCCTGCTGCACGAGTGGGTCCTGGACATGGGATTCCACATAGATGAGGCGGACGACGATTTCGCCCTGGTCTTCGGTTTCGGGCCGGCGGGCTGGGGGTTCTACGACGACCGAAGGCGCGCCGCCCGCTGACGGGCGCAGGGCGCCCGCCGGATGCCGCAAGGTCAACGCAATTGCCGGGACCATCGCATGTCGGTGCCTTCATCCAGAAGCGACCGGGAAGCCCGGGTGCTGACCGTCTCCGAGCTCACGACCCAGATCAAGGAGCGGCTGGAGACGGCGTTTCCGGACGTGTACGTCGTCGGGGAGCTTTCGCGCGTCACCCGGGCCTCGTCGGGGCACGTCTACCTGACGCTCAAGGACGAGCACGCCGTCCTCCAGGGCGTCATCTGGCGCGGGATCGCGTCCGCCATCAAGTTCGAGCTCAAGGAGGGGCTGGAGGTCGTGGCCCACGGCGCCGTCGACGTGTATCCGCCGCGGGGCAGCTACCAGCTCATCATCTCCTGGGTGGAGCCCCGGGGCCTGGGCGCGCTCCAGCTTGCGTTCCGCCAGCTCATGGAGAAACTCGAGAAGGAGGGCCTCTTTCGCGAGGAGATCAAGAAGCCCCTGCCGCGCTTCCCGCGCAGGATCGGCGTGGTGACCAGCCCCACCGGCGCAGCGATCCGCGACATCATCAACGTCATATCGCGGCGGTTCCCGGCGGTCGAGCTGTACCTGCTCCCCTCGCGCGTTCAGGGCACCGAAGCCGCAGCGGAGATCGCCGCGGCCATCGATCTGCTGAACGAGAAGCGGCCCGATCTGGACCTGTTGATCGTCGGGCGCGGCGGCGGCAGCCTTGAGGACCTGTGGCCTTTCAACGAGGAAGTGGTGGCACGCGCCATCCATCGCAGTGCCATACCGATCGTGAGCGCCGTGGGACACGAGATCGACTTCTCCATATCGGACTTCGCGGCGGACGTCCGGGCCGCTACCCCGACGGAGGCGGGCGAGCTGGTCGTGCCCGATCACGACGAGGTGCTTCGAATGCTGGACGAGCGCGCCAAGCGCCTGGCCGTCGCGCTGCAAGGGATGGTGGTGCACGGGCGCCAGCGACTGGACGCGCTCGCCGCGCGCTACGCCTTCCGCAAGCCGGAAGCCGCGTTCCAGGAAAGGGCGCAGCGCGTCGACGACGTCATGGAAAGGCTCAAGACCCTCTTCGCGCACCACCTCGGGCTGTTGCGCGAGCGGACAGCGGCCGTCGGAAGGCGTCTGGAGGCTCTGAGCCCGCTGAGAGTCCTTGAACGCGGCTACAGCGTGACATTTGCGGCGGACGGACGGATCCTGCGCTCCGTGCGGGGCCTCTCGACCGGAGAGCGCATCACCACGCGGTTGCACGAGGGACGCATATCTTCCGAAATCGTCGAACTTGGCGCTCCGCCAGAGGCAGACGGAGAGGAGGCTCCCCGTGAAGGTTAGGCGTTCCATCGTTATCGCTCTCGCGGTCGCCTTGTGCTCGGCGCCGGCGATCTGGGCCGGGCCGGACGATGCGCCGCAGCAATCCGCTCCGGTCCTGGAGAATGCCGTTGAGGCGCCGCCGTCCGGCATCCTGATCAAGGACTCGGCGCGCCGCATCGAGTTCCGGCTGCCGGCGGGTTACTGGGAGTACTACGATCCCGAGGCGCTGGCCGCCCAGGCCAAAGGCGGCTGCGCCGGTCCGCGCGTCTCACCGGACCTCGTGTTCGTCCTGAACCACAAGGACGCCCCCGCGAACGTGTGGTGCGAGTTCGGGGCCCGTTCGTTCCTCATGCGGGATGAGAACGACCTGGAGGCCTACGTTGACGCGTTCAAGGAGGCCATTCGCACGCAGACCGGTGAAGTGCTGGAGGACGTCTCGGAGTCCTATGAGCCAAGGGACGGCATGATCCTTCACCGGTTCGGCTTCACGGCGCCGCTGCAGGCTCGCGGCGGGTGCGGCGCCCCGCCTCCGGTCGAAGACGCGCCCAGGATGTCGCACCTGCTCGTTCATTACTTCATCCGACCGGCAGGCTCTGACGCAATGGCCCTGAAGCTGTTCTGCGCGGCGCCTGAGGACGTGTTCGCGGACCTGGAACGCGAGTTGGACTTCATCGCGGAGAGCGTGCGCTATTCGGGCGAGCTGGCCGACGCGTTCTTCGTGCCCGACGCGCCGGAGGACAAGGTGCTCAGTCCGGAGGCGGCGGCGAAGGCGGCAGGCGGCGGGGGCCGGGGGTTCAACTGGCTCCTGCCGGTTGCCCTCATCGCCATCATCTGGCTGATGATCCGACGCCGCAAGCAGCCTGCGAAGTGAGCGGGATGCCCCCACGCGTGTAGCACCCGTGGGGCGGACGGGGCGCTTGCGCGGTTTCCTGTGAGGGATTCCGGGCCCTGTGCGCAACTAACATAGCGGACGCCGGAACGCCATCCTGCCCCTTTGCGGCCACGCGTCGAGTCCATGAGCCATCGCGATGACCAGCAAGACCTGATCGAGGAAGCCGCTCGCGGCGACACCGCTGCCTTCGGGCGCCTGGTCGGCCGGTACCGAGCGTCCGTGCACGCCTACATCGTGAGCCGGATCGGCGACTTCGACTGGGCAGACGACATCGCCCAGGAGACGTTCGTCGCAGCGTTCGCCGGGCTGGCACAACTGCGGGACGCAAGCCGCTTCAACGCCTGGCTGCGGGCCATCGCCGACAACATGTGCGCGCTCTGGCTGCGGCGCACGCAACGGGAGAGGTCTCTCAGGGACAGAAGGCCAGAGCCGCCCGTCAAAGGCCCCGGCACGGCAGTCGGCGCGATGCCGGACGAACTGGCGGCGGCCGCTCTCGCCCGGCTCTCCCCCGCCGACGCAGCGGCTGTCACGCTCTACTACTGCGACGGCCTCAATCAGCAGCAGTGCGGCGACTTCCTGGGCGTCACCCGCAAGGCCGTCGAGTGCCGCCTCTACCGGGCCCGGCGGAAGCTGCGCGAGGAGGTGCTGCGAATGACCAGGAAGGCCCTGAAAGACCATTGCCCCGACGACTCATTCGACCGCGCCGTGGTCGGCGAGATTGACCGGCTGGTGCAGGTCCTCGGAGGTCGCTACCGGAAAGGCCCCGTCGAGCAGGCCGAAGAGCGCCTGCGTGTCCTGTTCGACCGGAACACGGCGCGACTGACCGATCTGATCCGGCGAGCCCGCACGCGTCCGGAAAGGCGCGCGGCGCTGCGCATGGTCAGGACGCTGGGAGTCGCAGGGGTCGAACATGCGTTGCCTCTGATCCTGGGCGACGACC
>CAZSET010000191.1:0-7993 GCA_964605915.1 uncultured candidatus Brocadiaceae bacterium
CCGCGGCCGTCCTTGGAGACGGCGACGAAATGACCAATACGGCCGTGGCTCCGAGCATCACGGAAGTCGCTGAGACGGCTCGAGCCACCCTGAGCGAGATCAAGGAGGGGTTCGACAAAGCGTTCGAGGAAATCGCCTCCGTTACGAAGGACCTAAGGGAGGGCGAGGGAGCGCTGGCGCTGCTCTTGACAGACAAGGAATTCGGAGAGAAAGTCCGCGGCGCCGTAGACGGCCTGAGCAAGGCCGCCGGTCGCCTGGAAGAGGGCCAGGGCATGTTGGGCAAGCTCGTCATGGACGATCAACTTGCCGCCGACCTTGGAACGCTGACGGCCGACGCGAAGGAACTCACGGCGAACCTGAAGAACGTCTCCAAAGACCTGAGGGACGGAAAGGGCACCATCGGCAAGCTGCTGACTGACGAAGAACTCTACGGGCAGGTCAAGGAATCCATGGGCACCATCAGCGACGCGGCCGCGCTCTTCAAGGAAGGCAAGGGCGCTCTCCCCATGTTGCTGGAGGACGAGAAGGTGGCCGAGGACGTCCGCCTGCTGGTGGCCGACGCAAGAAAGGTGTCGGCCAAGCTGACCGACACCGGCGGCACGCTGGGCAAGCTGCTGGCCAGCGACGAGGCGTACGAGCGGCTCATGTCCGCGCTGGACGACCTGGGAAAGACCACAGCCGCCATAGCGGAGGGCCGGGGCACCGTCGGCAAGCTGGTGATGAGCGACGAGCTTTACGGGCAGATCGCTCAACTCATGCAGGACATCCAGGGCATCGTGGACGCCTATCGGGAGCAGTCGCCGGTTGTCACGTTGGGGGGCGCCCTGTTCGGAGCCTTCTGACGGGCTCTCGCCGACTGGTTGAGGGGAACGAACGCATGATTCGCGTGCGCGATCTGGTGGCCGCCTACGGGGAGAAGGAGGTCCTGCACGGCGTCTCGCTTGCCGTCAAGTCCCAGGAGATCCTGGTCATCATGGGGCAGAGCGGTTGCGGCAAGTCCACCCTTCTGCGCCACCTGATCGGGTTGCAGAAGCCGGTCTCCGGAACGGTGGAGATCAACGACCGGGATCTGGCGGACATGTCCTTCAGGGAGTACCGCGAGTTCTGCAAGTCCGTCGGCGTGCTCTTCCAGAGCGGCGGGCTGTTCAACAGCATGACGGTAGGCGAGAATGTCGCGTTCCCCCTGCGGGAGTACACCAGGCTGGCCGACCCGGTGATCGAGATCACGGTGAGCTTGAAGCTCCGGCAGGTCGGGCTGGCAGGCACCGAGAAACTGATGCCGGCCGAGCTGAGCGGCGGCATGAAGAAGAGGGCCGGGCTCGCCCGCGCCCTGGCGCTGGACCCCAGCATCTTCTTTCTCGACGAACCGACCACCGGCCTCGATCCCATTATCAGCGCCGGCATCGACGAACTGGTCTTGGGGATCCGGGACCTTTACAGAGCAACGATGGTGGTGGTGGCGCACGACGTCGCCGGCAGCATGCACATCGCGGACAGGATCGCCATGTTCAAAGACGGCAAGGTGGTCGACGTGGGCACGCCCGAAGAGGTCCGCGCCAGCGAAGACGCCTACGTGCGCAGCTTCCTTGAGCGAAGGCCCGAACGCGAAGGGCAAGGGGCCGGCTGATCGGCCGCAGCGATGCCCGCAGTGCGGCCACGGGGGATCTGCATTCTGTTGAGGCCTGCGCTTACTGCTGCTGCGACGGCGCCCGAGAGGGCCACTTGCTGCGATCCTTCTCGACTTCCCGCAGCAGGTCGTGGAACGTCATCTCCTTGAGCGCTTCGCCCTGCGACTCAATGGCCGAGCGGAAGACTTGCTCCAGCTTGTCCTCGTAGGGTTTGTCCTCCGGCCTGACGGAGCGGGACTCGTCTCGGAAGCGATCCGTTATGCTCAGCACTTCGCTCAGGCGCAGCTTGGACAGGTCGCGGGCCGGATGGAACTCGTCCCGTTGCTCGCCCACGGGCGTCAGCAGGCCCAGCCTGACCAGCCTGCCCGCTGCGTCGGACGCCTCCTCCGGCGTGATCTGGAGTATCTCCGCCAGCCTGCTGGAGGTCACCGGCTCGCCGGTCTCCCAGAACTCCCGGGCCACGTACATCATGATGCGGGCCGCCAGATAGCGGTCGATGAAGATGCTGGACAGCCGGTGAAGTTTGTCGCGGTAGCGCAGCAGTCCCACGTTCTGGATCGTGAAGGCTACCTCCGCCCCGAAGAGCACGATGAGCCACAGCAGCCAGAGCCAGAGCAGGAAGAGCGGGATCGCCCCCAGCGAACCGTAGATCTTCTCGTACCGGATCGCCTTCAACACGTAGAGCGCGAACAGGGGGCGCGCACCGTGCAGCAGCACGGCGCCCAGGAACGCCCCCCACGCCGAGCCGGTGAACCCGACGTGCGCGTGGGGCAGAAACTTGTAAAGCGCCACCAGCACCAGCCAGGTCGTCAGGAACGGCAGCGCATGCTCGCCCACGGTGGTCAGGATCCCCACGGCATGGCCGAGGATCGGCAGGTTGCCCAGCCCGGCCTGGATGTAGCCGGCCAGCCCTTCCCGCACCCACAGGGACGCCCCTATCAGCACCGGCCCCAACCAGATGAGGGTGCAGTACGACGTGAACCTGATCCAAAAGGGGCGGCTCTGGCCTACCTGCCATATGAGATTGAAGGTCTTCTCGATCGTGCTGAGCAGCGACGTTGCCGTGACCAGGAGAAACAGGATGCCCAGCACGCCGATCTCGGCGCGCCCGACCTTGTCGATGAAAAGCCGCATGTAGTCGGCCACGGCCAGGCTGATGCCGCGTGCCGCCACCTCGTTGCTCTTCTCGATGGCTATCTCATACTGCTGGCGCGCGTCATCGGTCTGTCCTGCGGCCCACAGCGCCTTGGCAAGCCAGGCGTGAACCTCGCTCGAGTGCTGGAGCGTGGCTGCCGCCTCCCCCAACTCCGCCACGGCTGCCGCAAGCGATTCCCCGGCGTTCGGCGCTCCTGACTGCTGGAGTGACTGACAGACCTCCACCTTGCTCTTGCCCAGCTCGAACAAGGCCGTGCCGAGCTTCTTGAGGACCCGTGCATGGTGGCCGGCAAGGTCCCCCAGTTGGCTGTCGGAGCCGGAGGGGCCGGCCAGCACAATGGCATCGCAGTAGTCGGCCAGGGCAGCCCGGTACTGCTCGGCGGCGGCGGCGAGGTCACCCCCTTCTGCGGCCGCGTCAGCCATGGCCGCGCGCACCTCGGCCCGGGCACTTCGGGTCTTCAGGGCGGGGTAGCCCATGCTCTCGGCCAGACGGAGCGCCTCGAGTGCCCTTCCGTACTCCCGTCCTCTGAGGTGGGCCAGGCCGGTGGAGTAGCTGCGTTCCGCGTCGGCCAGCACGTCGTCCGCCACCGGCGCGGTGGCGCGGCGCACGCCTGCAGCCCGGAAGTACGCGTCCAGGGCGTCAACCGTCATCTGGCTGAATTGCCGCGAGAGGGAAGGCACTGCCGCCAATCGCAAGGTGCTCATCCCTTCCCGGACTTGCGCGGCATCCGCGCCGCGGGCCAGCGCCTGTGAGTAAAGGGCCAGGGTAGCACCTACCCCCGCGTAGCGTGGCCGAGCATCCGCCTCGGACAGCATCTCCTCGACCGAAACATGCGCCGTGTCAGCCGGCTGTGCCGGAGAGGCCGCTTCCCTCGTCTCCTGCAGGCCTCTCTGCTCGAGCAGCGGCCCAGCCAGCAACGTGCTGAAGATGGCGTCCTGCGCCTTGCTCTCGACGTCCTCAAGCGCCGCGAAACCCCTGAAGAAAGAGAACGCCACGGCAAAGAGAGGCACCAGCGAGAGAAGCGTAGTGAACGTCAGGGCGGCGGCCTGCTGGGGACATCGGTTGCGCACGAGTTCGCGCAGGATGTAGAAGTAGAGCCGCACCTGGTGCTGCGCGAATCGCACCCAGCGGGAGGGATTCGCCGCATTCTCCCAGCGGATCTCCTCGATCTGCCTGCGCAGCTTCTTGAACATGAGTTCGCGTCCTCGGGCAGTTGGCCGTACGGCAGCCAGTGCCGGGTCCCTACGGCGGGCAATAATCCGGATGCGGCTCCTCGGCGATGGTGCTCTCCTTGCCTTCGGCCAGAGAAGCCACCTCCCCTTCCAGCCCCGCCACCTGCTCGGCGCCCGTAACCAGGCCAAAGGTTAGCTGCGTCTCGTACGTGCCCCCGGGCGGCACCTCGATCACTCGCCCCTTCTGCCTCTCGAAGGCGCGTTGGTTCGGGTAATCGGTCCCCGGCTCCAGGCCGGTGACGTAGCCGTCGGCTTCCGCTGCCGTGTTGCGCCAGATGGTGAAGGCGGGCAGTTGCTCGACCGAATAGCGGAGCGTGGCTGCCAGCTTCTTCTCCGGGTCCACCAGCGCCACCAACGTTCGCCCCTGCCCATCGGCGTGCATGCGCAGGAAGTAGCACTGTTCGGCGAAGCCGGTCCGGGGAGGCCCGTACGTGGCCCACGCCGCCATGCCCTTCTGCGCCTCCGCGTCGCGCGGGCAGACGAAGCTCGCCGGCGCCAGCAGGCGTGCGCCCTCGCCCAGCACGGGCGGGCCATAGTTGCAGTGATAGAGCAGCTCCAGTTCCGAGTTCGTCCCGCCCAGGTTCTCAACCACGTCGCTCACGGTGAACTCCGAGGAGCCCGGAACCGTCGAGACCGTGGACAGCAGGCGGTAGCAGGAACCGAACATCTGTGTGTCGTACATCTCCCCGGCGACGGACAACGTGTGGGGCGGCTCCAGATCGACCATCACGGCGACTCTGGATGCGGGCGTGTTCGCGATCGTGCCGTGCAGGGGAAGCATAACCCGCGTCTCTGCGCCGGTGTTGCTCAGGACCACGTCCTCGCCCGGCGCGCCGTGATAGGCCAGGCCGCACCGAGATACCAGCTCGGTGAACCCCTCGAGCCACCCGAGCAGGCCGCGCGATTCCTCGGCCACGTAGGCCGGGTGCACAACCTCTTTGACGGGGCTATCCCAGCCCAGCATCACCTCCTCCGTGAAGGCCTCCAGGATTCCCATCCCTCGCGTGGGACAAACGACCACGGTCAGGCAGCCGTTCTCGATCGCGACCACGTCGACGCCGTGCTGCTTGCCGCCCTTCAGCGTAAGCTTGCTGATACACCAGTCCGGCCCCTCCATAGACGGGAAGTTGTCGCTGCTGATCTCATACTCTTCCTCGTATACATTGGATGAGCCGTCGGTCAGCAATCTCTCGAAGTAACCGGCCATTCTGCTCTCTCCCTTTCGGAAGCTGCCAGGGAATCCCCGATACCTACAGTAGTAGAGCCTAAACGCGCCGTGACCGCAAGATGCCCACTACTAGCCACACGCCGAGCACCAGACCGAAGAGGAACCCCAGCAAGCCGAGCACGCTGACACGCGAACCGAGCACGCTGATGGCGCCGACCTCCGCCTCCAGCAGGACAGAGGACGCCAGGATGATGGCCGCCAGAATGATGCTGAGCGAGAGGCGGTTGCCGGTCTGGTCGAGTTCCGTCAGGCCCTTTTCGAATCCTTCGTGGCGGATGGTGAACTCGAAGAGCCCTCTCTGGAGCTTCTGCATCAGCCGGCGGACCTCGCGCGGGCCGTCCGCCACCAGGCTGCCCAGGTGGTACCCTCCCGTGGTCAAGCTGCGCCGCATCCCGGCGGGAGACAGTTTCTGCCGCAGGAGCTTCCCGCCATAGGGGGCAGCCAGCGAGGCCACGTTCAGGCCCGGGTCCAGCCGCGTGACTATGCCGCTGATGACGACCAACGCCCTGCCCATGAGGACGAAGTCCCGCGGGACTTCCACCTTGTACTTCCGGATAACGCGCATAACGTCCTGGAACGAACGCTGGAAGTCGAGCTTCTCCAGCGGCACGCTGCTATGGCGATCCAGCAGCGAGACCAGCTCGCCACGCAACTCGTCGGCCTGGGCGTCATCGGGCAGCCGCCCGATCTCAGTCAATACCTCCGCCACCAGCTCGAACTGCCCGTCGCCAAGCGCCATCAGGCAGACGCCAAGGTTGCGGCGCAGCCGGGCGTTGACGTTTCCCACCAGGCCGAAGTCTAGAAGCCCCACGCGCCCGTCGCGCGTCACCAGGATGTTGCCCGGATGGGGGTCGCCGTGGAAGACGCCCATGATGAAGAACTGCCGCAGGTACGCGTCCATGATCGTGCGCGCAATCTCGCTACGGTTCCCTGGCACGTGGTCGCGGCCCAGCACCTCGCTCAGGTGCGTGCCCTCCAGGCGTCGCATGGTCAGCACGCGCTCCGTCGTGTAGTCCCATACCACCTCCGGGATCTCGATGCGGGCGTCGTCCTTGAAGCTCTCGTGGAACTTGTGCGTGTAGGCCGCCTCGGCGATGAAGTCCAGCTCCCGATTGATGGCTCTGGCGAACTCGTCAGCCAGCATCGGCAGCCGCAGGGCCCGGAACTCCTCGACGCGATCCGCCTGAGCCGCCAGAAACGCCACTATGGCTACGTCGTCTTCGATGACCTGTTGGATGCGTGGGCGGCGCACCTTCACCACGACCGGCGTGCCGTCCCGCAACGTCGCGTCGTGGATCTGAGCAATGGAGCCGCTGCCGCGCGGCTCGTCCTTGAACTCCGCGAAGCACTCCTCCAGCGGCGCCCCCAGCTCCTCGGCCAGGATGGCCCGCGAGACCTCGCCGGAGAACGGAGCCACGTGGTGACAGATGCGTTCCAGCTCGCGGATGTACTCGTCGGGCAGAATGTCGGGCCGGGTCGATAGCATCTGGCCGAACTTCACGAAGGTCGGCCCCAGCTCTTCCAGCACGGCCGCAAAACGGACGGGCAACTCCTCCGGATGGACCTCCCCGGCCACCCGCCGCAGCCGCAGCCAGCGCGGCACGTAGCGCTGCAGGTCCATGCGCCCCAGCAGGAAGCCAAGACCGTGCATCGCTGCCCTGCGGGCGATGTGACCCATACGCCGCACGCGCCGCGGGCCCTTGAGGATCGAGCTGATCTTCACCTGAATCTCCCCTTCCGCCCTGCCATAAACGGCCCACATTATAGAGGGCCGGGGCCTTGCGGCAAGAGGAACGGCACCCCGCCTCGCCGCCCGGCAGCGGCAACATCGCGCAGGGAGCCCGACGCCTTCCTACTCCCCCGTTCTGGCCAGTTCCCACAAGCGCATGTCGCGCATGAACTTGTGGTATGCCCTGCCGGCAGCCACCGTCAGGCCCGGGACCCCGTCCAGGAAGCCGAGCCGCAGCAAGTAGCTCTGCAGGAAAGCCAGGGGTGGCCGGAGCAGCAGGCCCGCCGGCCCCACCCTTTTGCCCTTCGCGAAGCGCTCCTGCGCCGCTATCTCCGCGTACTTCTGGGAACGCTCCACGTAGTCCATGACGCCCCCCGGGAAGCTGAAGTGCAATATGTCGCCCTTCAGCCTCCGCACGGGGCCGGGGACAACCGCTTCGGGATGGATTTGCTCGCCAGCGATTCTGGCCGCCGCGCGCCGGAACAGGCGCAGCTTGCGCTGCGGATACCAGCCGCCATGCATGATCCAGCGGCCCAGGAAGTGGGTCCTGCGCGGCAAGGAGAATCCGTCGCACGCGCCTTTGCCCGGCTGCTCGAACGCTTCCCTGATCTCCGCGATGGCCCGGTCGCTCAGGCGCTCGTCCGCGTCAAGCCACAGGACCCAGTCACAGGTGGTCTGCTCGAAGGCGAAGCGAGTCTGCGGCACGTAACCCGCAAACTCGCGCTGGATGACCTTGTCCGTGTACTCGCGGGCGATTCCGACCGTGGCGTCCTGACTGAACGAATCCACCACCACCAATTCGTCCGCCCATTTCATGCTCTCCAGGCAGTCGCGAATGGCGGCCTCTTCGTTGTACGTGATGACGAAGCCGGAGATGGTCGTGCCGCCTATCATCTTACGCTGGCCCGATGACCTTTTGTCCGCCCATGTGCGGGCGCAGGACCTCGGGCACGATGACCGTGCCGTCGGCCTGCTGGTAGTTCTCGAGCACGGCGATGACGGTCCTGGGCAGTGCCAGGC
>CAZSET010000192.1:0-7847 GCA_964605915.1 uncultured candidatus Brocadiaceae bacterium
GGCGTTAACGGTCACGTTGCGCCTGGCCAGCTCGCGCGCGGCCGTCTTCGTCAGGCCTATCACCCCTGCCTTGCTGGCCGCGTAGTTGGCCTGGCCGGCGTTGCCCGTGATGCCCACAACGCTGGCGATGTTGATGATGCGCCCGCTGCGCTGCTTGGACATGATACGGGCAACGGCCTTGATCCCGTTGAAGACGCCCTTCAGGTTGATGGCCAGCACCTGGTCCCACTCCTCGTCGCCCATGCGGACGAGCAGGTTGTCGCGGGTGATGCCGGCGTTGTTCACCATGATGTCAACGCTGCCGAACGTGGCGGCGGCCTTGGTCACGGCTTCCTTCATCTGGTCCGCGCGGGACACGTCGGCCTGCAGAGCGAGGAACTCGACGCCTAGCTCGCGGACGAGCGCCCCTGCTTCCTCCAGGGCATCAGGCATCACGTCGATGCCCACGATGTTGGCGCCCTGGTCGGCGAGCTTCAGGCAGATGGCCCTGCCGATGCCCCGCGCAGCGCCGGTGACTATGGCTGTCTTACCTTCCAGCGGCTTCATGTGTCTTTCCTTTCCGCATATGTCCGGACGTCTTGCGCAGCGTTGATCGGAGAGCACGTTTTCGACGGGTCTATGCGCCTGAGAAGCCCTTGCAGGACCCGGCCCGGACCCACCTCGTAGTACCGCTCGACCCCTTGCGCGATAAACCAGTTTATGCAGTCCACCCATCGGACGGGGCTCACGATCTGGGCCACCAGCAGCCGCCGTATCTCGTCGGCATCCGCTACGGGACTGCCGGTCACGTTGGCTACGACGGGGCACGAGGGCGCATTAATGGACGCGGCGTCCAGCTCGGCGGCCATCCGTTCGGCTGCGGGCCGCATCAGTTCCGTATGGAAGGCGCCCGCCACGTTCAGCCGGATGGCGCGCCGGGCTCCCATTGCCGTGCAGAGGTCGGCCGCCACACGCGCGGGCTCGTCCTCTCCGCTGATAACGAGTTGCCCCGGACAATTGTAGTTCGCCGGCCAGACGCCTCCGCCGGTCTGCTCCCGTGCGGATTCGCAGGCCTCCTCCACCGGGTGGTCTTCGAGCCCGATGATCGAGTACATGATCCCGGGGTTCGCCTCACACGCCTCATGCATGGCAAGGCCGCGCGTGCGGACGAGGTGCACGGCTGTGCGGAAGTCCACCGCACCGGCCGCCACCAGGGCGGAGTACTCGCCCAGGCTCAGGCCCGCCGTGGCCATCGGGTCCAGCGAAGCGCCGGCCTCTTCCCGCATGGCCCTCAAGGCCGCGATGCTGACGGTCAGGATGGCCGGCTGGGCGACGTCGCTGCGGGAGAGTTCTTCCAGCGGGCCTTCGAAGCAGAGCCTGTCGAGCTCCAGGTCGAGCGCCTCGTTGGCCTGGTCGAACACGGCGCGCGCGCTCGGATAATTCTCGGCCAGATCCTGGCCCATGCCTGCTGTCTGAGCCCCCTGGCCGGGAAAAAGGAGCACTATGCCGTTCATTGGTCGCACGCTCGTGTTCGGGAAGCAGGGGCCCAGGATCAGTACCGGATCAAGGTCGACGCCCAGGTCAGGCCGCCACCGAAGGCAAGGAATAACACCAGCTCCCCGCGCTCAAGCTGGCCGTTCTGGACAGCCTCCGTCATTGCCAGTGGGATGGAGGCTGCCGACGTGTTGCCCACCCGCTCAATGTTCATATAGGCCCTGTCCAGGTCCATCCCGGCTCTCTGCAAGGCGCTCTTGATGATCCGGACGTTGCTCTGGTGCGGGATGACCATCTTGATCTCGTCCAGCGACACGCCGGTCAGCTCGGGCAGCCTTTGCAGCAGTTCGGTCATCTTGTTGACGGCGAGCTTGAAGACCTCCCGTCCCTGCAGCTTCATGTAGTGCAAGCGGTCGTCGACGGTCTTGTGCGAAGCCGGCCGCCGGGACCCGCCGGCCGGGAGGATCAGAATCTCCGGCCACGACCCGTCGGAGCCCATCTCGCTGTAGATCACCTCGCTGCCGTTCTGGGCAAGCCGCAGAACGGCGGCGCCCGCCGCATCCCCGAACAGGATGCAGGAACGCCTGTCCTCGTAGTCGGTGAACCGGGAAAGCGCCTCGGCGCCAATGACCATGACGTTGCGAGCCATTCCGGAGGCAAGCATGCCGGCACTCCAGGAAAAGGCGAATACGAACCCGCTGCACGCGGCCTCCAGATCGAAAGCCATGGCGTCCTGTGCGCCCAGGGCCGCCTGCACCAGGCAAGCCGTCGCGGGGAAGAAATGGTCCGGCGTGGACGTGGCCACTACGATGGCGTCGAGTTCGGCCGCAGTCATCGAGGCCGCCTCGAGGGCGTCTCTTGCAGCGGCCACAGCCATATCGCTGGTTGCTTCGTCCTCTGCCAGGAGGTGACGTTCCTTGATGCCGGTTCGGGGGTAGATCCACTCGTCGGACGTGTTAACCATCTCCTCCAGGTCTTGGTTGGTGAGAATGCGTTCCGGCAGGTAGCTGCCCAGACCGGCGATCTCCACTGGCAGACGCTGGCAGGTATACATGGGTCTCTCGCGGGGCTCCGTTGCCGATCGAAAGGGACAAGAGGCAGCCGGTCAGGCGGGCCGGTTCCGCGGGGGCGCGCTCTTCTGGACGGCCGCCTCGATATGCTCGTTCACGCCCAGCTCCACGAAGGCCCTGGCCTCGCGGATGGCGTTCTGGATGGCGCGTCTGTCCGATGTGCCGTGAGTTATGATGATGACGCCGTTGACGCCGAGCAATGGGGCGCCGCCGTACTCGCTGAAATCGCCGCATTGCCTCAAATGCATGAAAAGGTCCTTGCAGAGGGCGAAGCCGAGCTTATAGCGCAAGCTGCCCTCCACCTGCTCGCGCATCCACGCCAGGAGTCGCATCATAAGGCCCTCGCTCGACTTCAGCAGCACGTTCCCGACGAAGCCGTCGCACACGAGGATGTCGCACCCGTGCTCGAACAGCGCCTGGGGCTCCAGATTGCCGACGAAATTCAGGTCGGCCTGCGAGAGCAGCTCGAATGCCTGCCTGGTAAGATCATTGCCCTTGGCGGCCTCCTCGCCAACGTTCAGCAGGCCGACTCGGGGGTCCTTGATGCGCAGGACCTCTTTGGCGAACACGGTGGCCATAATGCCGTATTGAAGCAGGTGTCTCGGCTTGCAGTCGACGTTGGCCCCGACGTCGATGGCCACGACGGGGTAGTTGATGACACGCATGGCGGCGGCGATTCCGGGCCGAAGCACGCCCTTGAGCCTGCCCAACTTCAGGCTGCTGGCGGCCGCGACCGCCCCGGTGTTGCCCGCGCTCACGAGCGCGTTCGCCCGGCCCTCGGCCATCATCTCGACGCCGACCACGATGGGGCTTTTCTTCTTCTCCCGGAAGGCCCGGACGGGGGACTCATGCATTCCGATGCGCTCGGGCGCGGCCACCAACGTGACGTTGTCCGGCCTGCCGCCCAGGTTGTGAATCTCGTGCTCCATCCGCTCCGGCTCGCCGCACAGAATCACCTCGGTGTCGCTGTAGAGCCAGGCGGCGTTGACAGCTCCGGCCAGCCTCTCCACGAGAGGAGCGTCGCCACCGGTCGCGTCGAGAGCGACTCGGGCGGCGTAGGATCGTGTATGCACGTCGGCCGATGCAGAGCTTGCCATGGTCCGCGGTTACCGGCAAGAGGCCAGGCCCTCTACCTCTTGCGCTATCTCTCCACTTCCACAAGGGAACGGCCACGGTAGTAGCCGCAGTTCGGGCAGACTGCGTGGGGCGCTTTAGGCTGGTTGCAGTTGCTGCAGAAGAATCTCCTTGACCGGCTCCCCTCGGCCCGCACGCGCTGGCTCTTGGGGGTGTTCGGCATGGTGAGTGCGTGATGGGACCTACGCCTGCGTTTGCGCTCTTTGCTGGTGCGCCTCTTGGGTACTGCCATCTGAATGTCCTCTCGAATGATCGTGGGAGCACGGCTGCGGCAGGGACGTGCGGAGAGCCGCTCAAGGCAGCTCCTCCCGCCTCCTTCAGGGAATTGCGATTCTAACTTCAGATGGGGCTGTCTGTCAATGGCAGGGCCAGGCGCCAGGTGCTGCCGCCGGTGCCGGTCTTGACGGGCCGTTCCGGCGCCCGTAGAATCCATGTAGTCAGGCCGGGTGCCACGACGTTGCCAACCTTCTCCGGACGCGCAAGGGGTTAGATGACGCTCAGAACGCCAGGGAGACTGCTCTTGGTTCTGATCATGCTGGCTGCCCACGGCTGCGCGTCGAAGGCGCACGTGGAGCGCGTGGAAGGAGAGATGGGGCGGCTCCAGCAGATCCAGCAAAGGACCGATTTTGTGCGCCTCATAAACACGGCTAAGAGGAAGGTTTACCCCGTCATCGTCTACCTCAAGCCGATCCAGGAAACCTTCGAAGAAGGCGAACAGGCCGAACGGCAGGTGATAGGCAGCGGTGTCATCGTCAGCCCCGACGGCTACGTCGTCACGAACCACCACGTGGCCGAGAAGGCCACAAAGATCAGCGCCGTCCTCTTCAATGAAGAGCAAGTGACTGTCTCCGTCGTCGGTCACGACCAGGAGACCGACATCGCCCTGCTGAAGATAGACACGGTCGAAGGCTCCGAGCCGCTGCCGTACGCCGAGTTCGGCGACTCCTCGGAGCTGGAGGAAGGGGACTTCGTGATGACCATGGGGTGCCCGCTCGGCCTGACGCGTTCCGTCTCCTTCGGGGTGGTCAGCAATACGAAACGTTACCTGGGCGAGAAGCTTTCGCGCTATAACCTGTGGATACAGACGGACGCAGCCATCAACCCCGGCAACAGCGGCGGGCCGCTCGTCAACACCAAGGGCGAGATCGTCGGCATCACCACCCTGGGCACGTCCTGGTACGAAAACATCGGCTTTGCCGTCCCCTCGAACGTGGTCCGGAGGGTAGTGGCCGACCTGAAGGAGCACGGAGAGGTCAAGAGGGTCTGGACCGGCATCACGTTCCAGGCCCTCAAGGACTTCGAGAGCAATACCATCGTCGAGGCCGAGCGCGGCGTGCTGGTCGCCCACGTCGAATCCGACTCACCGGCGGCGGAGGCCGGACTCCAGCCCCAGGACCTGATCGTGGAGCTGAACGGCGAGGCCGTGAACGGCACATTCGTCGAAGACCTGACGGCCGTCAGGACGGCGTTCGCACATCTGCCCGCCGGCAAGCCGGCGATCGTAACCGTCGAACGGGACGGCCGGTCCTCCCCCCTAAATCTGACGCCCATCATCAAAGGCGAGGTGGAAGGGGAGGACTTCGACTGCAAAGAATGGCAGATGACGATCAAGGAGATCAACAAGTTCGCCGACAGGGCCATCTATTACTTCCGCAAGCGCGGCGTCTACGTACAGGGCGTCAAGCGCCCCGGCAATGCCTGGGGCGGCGGCTTGCGGGAGGGGGACATCGTGATCGAGATCGGCGGGCAGGACATCGATTCGCTCGAATCGGCGGGAAAGAGCTACCAGGAGTTGGACCAGAGGCCAAAAGGGCAGAGAAAGGTCCTGTTCCGGGTGCTCCGCGCCGGCGTCGCCCAGCTCGTCCTGCTGGACTATAACAAGCGCGACGCAGAGTATGAGGAGGAGAAGTGAAAATCGCGAAGCGCTCGACGGTCGTCTTCATTTCGTTGCTGCTGTCACTCCTCCAGCCGTGCTGGCCCGGGGCCCGGACCTGCCGGGCGGAACCTGACGTGGACCCGCTGGAGGCCGAGCAACTCCTGGAAGAGCAGGCGGAACTTGCGGCCATGCAGAGGGCCAGGGAGACGGCGTCTCAGCTCTTCTACGACGTCCGCCTCACTTTCAAGGACTTCCACCCCAGCGCCGTTCGCGAGATAGAGCAGCATTTCGCCTACGGCTGGATCAACGCCCTGGCGTTGCAGCTCGCGATCGACAGACGCGCCGTGACGCTCGACGCCATATTGGTCGATCCGCAGCAGGGGCTTTTCGTGATGGCGGACCCGGACATCAACCTGGACTCGGTGGCCTCCCTGGAGCTGGTCATGGACTCGGGCGAGTCCTATCCCGTCCAGGTGGTCGGCCTCTACACCCAACAGAGCGCGTGGCTGCTGCAGGCGGCTGCGCCGGAGCTCGCGGTGACGATGCCTCCGTTCGCAGCGGATGCGGTGCAGAACGGCCAGAAGGTGTTGCTGGCGGACGTCACACGGTTCTCTGACAGGAAAGACGTTCGGGTCCGGACGCTGAAGCTCAACAGCTACCTGACCCACGGGGACGAACTGGAGATGTTCCCGCTGGGCAACGGCGACGTCGAGCAGCTCGAGAGCGACGAGTGGCCGGTGAGCAACTGCCTGCTGTTCGACACCGATGGCCGCGTGGCCGCCATCGTGGTCTGGCCCGTCCTGATTCGGATGGCGGACCGGGCCAACTACTTCGCCGGCTGGCCGACGGCGGCGGAAGCCCTCTCGACCGCCGAGCTTCGCCAGACCGTCAACGGCGCGGTCAGGCAGGTGGACCGCTGGACGCGGGGCGTGAAGTTCCGCTTCCGTCAGGAGGAACGGCGCACTGGTCCGTCTTACTACGCTCGCAGCGCGTCCGGCGAGCGGGTGCCCGAGGATGAATGGATCACTTACGGCCTGGCGGTGGGCGCCGACCTGATCTTCGTCCCCTATGAGCTGGACCGCGAGAAGGTCGAGAGGATCGACCGCGTGGTGGTGCTGGCGGACGGGGGAGAGGTGCCGGCGGAGTTCGTCGGTGGCTTCGAGGAGTTCGGAGGAATGCTGGTGGCTCCGTCGCAGCCGCTGGAGTCCGCGCCGGACCTCTACGAACCGAGGCGTATCGACGACCTGACCATATTCGTGGACGTGTCCGTCAAGCATCGCTTTGGCGCAAAGGACGCCCTGCCCAAGTACAACCGGTTTTTTGGCACGGAGAAGGGCTACAAGGACAGGGCTTTCCGCGATCCGGAGCGTCCCCTCCTGGCCGGGTCGTTTGTGCTTACGCCGGAAGGGCGTTTCTACGGCTTCGCGACACACGAGAAGCGCTACGAGAGCGTAGCCGAACAGGAAGCGCTTCGCTTCCGGTCGGGCTATGGCTCGTCCACCGGTTACTACCGCGGCGGGGTGGGGGACGGCGTGCGCTGTTTTGCCTTTGCTGACGTCAAGGACCATTTTCAGAACCCTCAGGCCCACCTCGACCCGCGCATCAAGGTGAAAAGGACTCAAGAGCGCAAGGAGCTCGCGTGGCTTGGCGTGGAGTTCCAGCCCATAACGCCCGAACTGGCCAAGGAGCTGGACGTTGAGAAAGATACGCGCGACGGACGCTATGGACTGCTCGTGAACCTGGTCTACGACGATTCGCCCGCCCAGAGGCTGGGCATCCAGCCCGGCGATCTGCTGCTGAAGGTCCAGGAGAAGGGAAAGGTGGGCGAGCACCTGCTCCGCGCCGACGCAGGTGGCTACTACCGGGGCGGCCTGGACAGCCGCCGCTACGCGAGCTCCGTTTCCGCCGGGACGCGTTTTGCCGCGCGCGGCTGGTTCAACAGAAGGAACTCCCTGACGGGCCTGCTGACCGGCCTTGGCGTCGGCACGGAGGTCATCCTGACCTTCAGCCACGGACATGAGGCACGGTCCGCGGAGTTCATTATTGAGAAGGCTCCGCCGGACCTCAACAGCGCCGAGAAGTACAAGAACGAGGCGACCGGGCTGACGGTGAAGGACGTCACGTACGAGGTGCGCCGCATCTTGAGGCTGCCCGACGAGTTCGCCGGGGTCGTCGTCTATGAGATAGAGCCCGGTTCCGCGGCAGCCGTCGGTCAGATCACACCCATGGAGTTCGTCGAGGAGATCAACGGCAGGAGGGTGAGCGGCGTCTCCGCATTCCAGGCCATGCTCGAC
>CAZSET010000193.1:0-7843 GCA_964605915.1 uncultured candidatus Brocadiaceae bacterium
CTCGAGGCGCGTCTCGGCGCGCCCGAGACCCACGCCGACGCGCGCCTGGCCAAGCGGCTCAACCAGCGCTACGCCGAGCTCTCGCGCGTGATCGGGACCTGGCAGGAGTGGCAGCAGGCCGCGATGGTCGTGGGCTCCCGGCCCTACCCGTGGCCCGAAGATGCGGCACAAGACGCGGCAGGCGGGGAGATCTTCCTGATCCGGGACTGGGTGCGCGGCTCTGATGGGGAGAAGACGGCGCGCCAGGAGAAGGCCGCCTTGCCCCAGACCATTCTGGCGCAGTACCAGGCGGAAGTTCAGCACCTGGCGGGGCAACTTGGCGAGGCCGTCGAAGGGAGCGCCATCCGGCAGCAAGAGCTCTGGAAGGGGCTCAAGCCGGCCTTCTTCGCGTTGCTGGAGAAGAAGAAGAACGCCGCCGAGCTACGGGCCAGGCGGGGTGCGCTGTCGGACGTGCTCGACGTCCTGCGCCAGATGGCCCAGGACAAAGCGCAGGTCGCCGTCAAGCTGAAGACGGCCGATCTGACGAAGGAGCAGGCCGACGCCGAAGTCCAGTCCTACGAACAGGGCCTGGCCGACGTGAGGGCAAAGGTCCAGGAAGTGCGCCAGGGCCTGCAGGCGAGGACCAAAACGCTGCAGGATGACATCGTGGCCGTGACGCAGCGATTCGAGACGGCCGCTGGCGGGAAATCCCCGGCTCTCGCGGCCGCGGAACAGGCCCTTGCAGGCGCCTCCGCCCCGCCCCGGACGGTCCCAGAGGCAATCAGTCTGAGCAGCGCCTTGGGGTCCGCTCTTGACCGAGTGGCCGACGCGGGGCCGGCCCTGGCGGGACTGCCAGCTCTGCAGAAAGTGAACGAGGAGGCGGGCGCGCTGGATGCCGAGATCAAGCAGCTCTCGGCGGATGACCGGCTCACCAAAGAGGTCGAGGATTTCCGCAAGAAGATCGCGGCACTCGATGAGACCATCCAGCGGGAGTTCCTTCAGGAGAAGCTGCTGCTGGGCGAGCTGGACGAGCTGGCGAATCTGCGGGCGCGAATGAAGGGCGTGGAGGCCAAACTCGCCGGTCTGCAGCAGGCGCTGGCAGGCCTGTCCGCGCCGTAACGTTGCGCCGGTCAGCGCGTCCGAGCTGAATGCTAGGCCGGCGCCATGGGTGCACTCAGATACTCCTTCGCCCTGGTGGATCGCGCTCCATCCGAGCGCCGGAGCCAGCATGGACACCATCCAGGCCATCCTGCTCGGCCTTTTGCAAGGGGCAACGGAGTTCCTTCCCGTCAGCAGTTCCGCCCACCTGGTGGCCGCCCAGGCGTTCCTCGGCGTCGAGTCGCCGGGGGTCATCGTGGAGGTGGCCCTGCACTTTGGGACGTTGCTGGCCATTCTGGTCGTGTTCGGCCGCCCGCTGTGGCAGCTTGTCCGCGACGGCGTGCTTGGCGGGCTTGTCCTCCTCCGGAGCGGCAGCATGCGGGTTGCTGAGCAGCGGGCGCCGCTCTTTGCCACGGCGCTGGCGGTTGCGGTCGGGACGGTCCCGGTCACCATCGTCGGCGTGGCGTTCGAGGAGGCAGTGGAACGCGTCTTCGACAGCCTGTGGAGTGCCGGCGCCTTCCTGTGCGTGACGGGCCTGATCCTGTTGGGGTCCCGCTCTGCGCCCCGGGCCCGGAGTGTCCGCGTCGGACCTGGCCGGGGGCTCGCGATCGGGCTCGCCCAGGCTGTGGCCCTGTTGCCGGGGATAAGCCGGTCGGGCATCACGATCACGGCGGGCTACTTTCTGGGCGTCGAGCGCGGAGAGGCCGCGCGGTTCTCGTTCTTGCTGGCTGTGCCGGCGCTGGCGGGGGCGCTGGTGTGGAAGCTGCGCCACGGGCTTCAGACGGCGCTGGCGGGCGCTTCGGCGGGGCAGAGGACGATACAGGTCGGAGTCCTGGCGTCCGGCACGTTGGTGGCGGCGCTGTCCGGCACGGTCTGCCTGTTGCTGTTGCTGCGCGTAGTCGAGAAGGGGCGCCTGCACTGGTTCGCGGCCTATTGCCTGCCCGCCGGCGCGCTGCTGATGGTGGCCGGCGCGTTATCCTGAGGTGGCATCATGAGCGGCAGAGACGATGGTGCGGCCCGCGAGGAAGGGCTTAGCTACCACCGCGAGTCCCGGTCCTTCGCCTTCGGCATCGTCAGCATCCTGCCCCTCATTGTGCTCTACCACTGCGGCATCGTGCAGGCGGGGTATTCGGTGCGCAACATTGCGGAGGTGTGGCTGACGGGCCCGCTTGGCCTGGTCGGCCTGACGGCGGCGCACGTGTTGAACGTCGTGCTGGTCGTGGCCCTCGTGGCCGTGCTGTGGCGCGGCGACCGGTCGGCCTCTTCCGGCTTCCTCATCGTGGGGACGATGGTGGCGGAGGGCGCCCTGTATGCGGGACTGCTTTACAAGGCCGCGCCGGCCCTGGCGGGGATCGTGGACGAGCGCGCCTCGCAGGTGCTCTTCGCGATCAATCTGAGGTTCTCGGGGCCGCTGCTGGTCGCGCTGGGGGCGGGCGTCTACGAGGAACTGTTCTTTCGGCTGTTGCTTATGGGCGGCGGCGCGTGGGTCCTGCACAAGGTCTTCATGTGGGACAGGAAGTGGAGCGTGGCCGTGGCGTTGGTGATATCGAGCCTGCTGTTCGCCGCCGCGCACCACATCGGCCCGCTCGGGGAGGAGTTCCGGACCTACGACTTCGCGTTCCGCGCCATCTGCGGCGCGTTGCTGGGCATCGTCTTCCTGGTGCGCGGGCTGGGCGTTGCGGTCTGGACACACGCCATCTACAACGCGATGGCCATGCTCCATCACATGGAGGGCTGGACGGCGTAAACCTGCACGGCCTCCGGGCTCCGCCGCCGCCGAATCCGCCGCCGAAAGGACGCTCACTTCTTCTTGAACGCCGGATCGGTCTCCGTGCTCGTCTCGGCCCAGTCGCCTTTGAAGCTTGACGCGGCGCAAAGCGACCTGATCAGCTCGTCGTACTCGCCGCGGTCGATGGGCAGCTGGACCGGCTCGTCCTTGTGGGAGGAGAGGATGATGGCGTTGGCCAGCTCGAGCGACTTCAGGCCGGCCTCGCCGGGCGAGAGCAGCGGCTCATCGTAGAGGATGGCGCGGGCGAAGTTGCGCAACACGACCTTGTGGCCGTTCTCGCACTCCTCGACGTCGAGATCGACCTGTTCCGTCTTGGGCGAGCCCCACATCTCGGTGTTCGTGCGATTGAACTCGTCGATCGGCGGCTCGAAGCGCCAGAAGGAGAGCTTGCCGCCTTGCAGTTGCAGCTTGCCCGCGTCGCCCACGACCTCCAGCACGCGAGGGCCGACCTCGCACGTGGAGACGTAGAAGTATCCGGCTGCGCCGTTGGGGTACTCGAGCATGGCCTCGGCGTGATCCTCGACCTCGATCTCGTGCATGAGCGTGGCGCACCGCCCGCGAACCTTGGCGGGCATTCCGCCAAGCTCGGCGAAGACATCCATGATGTGGGGGGCCTGGTTGAGCAGGACGCCGCCGCCCTCGCCGCCCCAGGTGGCGCGCCACGTGCCGGAGTCGTAGTAAGCCTGGGAGCGGAATTCAGGCGAGATAAGCAGCGTTCGCTTCAGCTCGCCCACCTGGCCGGACTTGACCATCTCAATCGCCTTCTTGACGGCGCCCGTCGTTCGCATCTGGAACATCACGGCGAAGACCTTGCCGTTTCTCTTCGCCGCCTCGACCATCTTCTCCGCCATGCCGATGCGGACCGCGATGGGCTTTTCGCTCAGCACGTGCAGGCCGCCGTCGAACGCGTCTATGGCGATGGGCGGATGCATGTAGTGCGGCGTGGCGATGATGATTGCGTCGGCCAGGCCCGAGCCGATCAGGTCTTCATGGCTGCCGAATGACGGAACGCCGAACTGCTCCCCGGCTTCCTTGGCTCGCGCCTCGCTCATGTCGGCCACGGCCGCGAGCTCGACCTCCTCGACCTCCTGGCAGCTCTTGCAGTGACCGATTCCCATTCCGCCGACGCCGATTATGCCCACTCTGACCTTGTCAATTCGCATTTGCAGTCCCCATCATGAAGCTGGCGACACCTGTCCATGGCGCCGCAGACGGACAAAGACATCTTCTAACCGCTGTCGGCCAGGAACGCAACCGAAAAGCTCTGCGGCGACTCTGAACGGGCCCCTGAACGGTTTGACAGCTTGCCGCCGGTCTCGCTACAATCCGGGGAGAGGGGTATGACGCCCACGATCGGGCTTTTGAGCCTGGGAGGGCGGCCGCCATGAAGGTGATGGCTGTCGGAGCGCATCCGGATGACGTGGAGTTCATGTGCGCCGGCACGCTGTTCCTGCTCGGCCGCGCCGGCTTCGACCTGCACGTCACGACGGTTGCGGCCGGCGACTGCGGGAGCGCCGTGGAGCCGCCCGAACGGATTATGGCGATTCGTCGCCGAGAAGCGGAGGAGGCGGCCGCCTTGCTCGGCGCCGGCTATTCCGGCCTGGACGAACGGGACTGCAGCATCTTGCTCAGTGAGGGGCTGCTGAGGAAGGTGGTGGAGGAAGTGCGGAGGGTCGCTCCGGACGTGGTGTTCACGCATTTCCCTCAGGATTACATGGTCGACCACGAAGAGGTGAGCCGGGCTGTCCGTGCCGCCGTGTTCGCGGCCCCCATGCCGAACTTCGCCACGGGATGTCCGGATGTGGCGCCGCCGCTCCCGCGCGTTCCTTACCTCTACTACTGGCCCCCCATGGAACTGCAAGACATCCTGGGCCGGCCGATCAGGTCGCAGTTCTACGTGGACATCGACGACGTGCTCGAGCGCAAGAAGGAGATGCTGTCCTGCCACCGCAGCCAGCGGGAGTGGCTGCGCAAGCAGCATGGCGTGGATGAATACGTCCGAATGATGGTGGAGAGCGCCCGCGAAGCGGGCTTGCTGGCGGGCGTGGCGTATGCCGAGGGCTTCACGCAGCACCGTGGGCATGCGTACCCGTCGCAGAACGTGCTGGCCGAACACATGCGCGTCATACTGCCCTGAGAGGGACAGCGTCGAGTTCGGTGCCCTTGACGGTGCGTCGGTTTTGGGTTAGTTTTCCGGCGGCCTTACTTACGTTGCACCTCGGCCTTATCTCATAGCTTGTTAGAGGGAAAGAACGAGCATGTCCCGACTTCAGATCGATATGTTGCCGGTCGGTGACGCTGATGCGTTTATCATCGAGGTCCAACTGGATGGTCCACCGGAGGTCGTGTTGATCGATGGGGGCAAGGACTGGGAGGACGGAGAGCGTGTCCTCCGGCAGTTGGACGCCTACTACGGCGGGCGCGTGGACCATCTGGTTCTGTCCCACATCGACGTCGACCACGCCGGGGGGCTGCTGCACGTCGTGGAGAACCTGGAGCCCGACCGCATTGGCCGGGCCTGGATCCATGACCTGGCCAAACACGGAGTGGACGTGCCGAAGGCCGTTAGCATGGCCCGACGGCTCGCGGACGAGGCGGAGTCCGAAGCAGTCAGAACCGTCGCCACGCATCTGGCCGACTCGGTCGAGACCACCCAGCGCCTCATTACCGCCCTCGAGGGGCGCGGCGTGGCCGTGGAAGAGCCGTTCGCCGATGCGAACAACCGTATCGGACCCATGGAGGTGCTGGGCCCCACGCAGGCTTTCTTCGAGGAGTGTGTCCAGTTCTACGCCGACGTAAAGATGCTCGACCGGATGGTGGAGCAGGGCATCGCATTCCGGCGCCGGAAGACGGCGGGATCGGGACCGGCTGCGCCGGACGAGGTGCTGGCGGCCGCCATAGACGATCCCGAGGCGGAGAAGCAGGCCTCCGCGATACTGTTGCTGGTCTACGAGGGGGACAAGTATCTGTTCTGCGGGGATGCGGGGCGGGCCGCATTCGGCGCGTGTCCCGAACTGGAGAAAGCGCGGGGGCTGCACCTGCTGAAGGTCCCGAATCACGGCAGCAAGCACAATCTCGATCCCGAACTGCTGGACCTGTTCAGGCCCGCGCTGGCTTACATCTCCGGCAGCGGCGTCGGGATCAACCCCCACCCCGACCTCGTCACCGCGCTCAAGAACCGGGGCGCCGTCATCTACACGACGGGCCGCAGCGGCAACGTGTGGCATCGGCGGGGCGACGTTCCCCCCCGAACGGGATTCGAGACGCGCCGGCCGATGTAGGCCCTCCAGCGGGCGTTGCCAGGCCGGCGTAACAGGCAGGGGGCGGAGGAGCGCTGCTTCAGAGGCACCCGCCGCGCTTCTCGGCGGGAAGCTCGTTCGGGTGGCCGATGATCTCCTCGCAGACGCGTCCCGCTTCCGCAGCCTTCTCGGCTAACGTCGGCGAAAGGAAGACGTAGAGCTTCCATAGCGCCTGGTGCTGGTGCTTGAGGACGCGGACCTCCTCGCTGTTCAACGCCGAGAGCTTCGTCAACTCCCCGCCCGGCATGGCCACCGGCACGTCGGCTTCCTTGAGGGCCATCTCCGCCGGGGCGCAGTAGACGGCCACGCGGTGCTCGTCCGTGCCGAGCGCGTCGGCAATCCGCCGCTCGGCAGCGTTGCGCTCCTGGCCCTCGTTGAGGTGGTAGCTGCGCACGGCCTGGCGCACCTGGTCCTCGCCGATGCTTCTGGACAGCATGTAGCAGCGCTTGAAGAGCCGGCGGTGGCGGAAGTCGCTCAACAGCTCGCACAGGGCGGGGTCTGCGCCGAAGCGATCGCCCAGGTAATGCAGCAACGCGTCGTCCGTGAAGCGGCAGAGGTCCTGCTCTTCCAGCCCGGCCGCCAGGGCCCCCTCGATGGCCTTCGATATCATCACGCCGGCTGCAATCTTGGCGTGGTGGTAGTAGACGCGCTCGCTCAGAACGTACCGGATGCGCAGCAGGTTCGTGACCTCGCTGAGGGCGTCGCGGCGGAAGAAGCCGCCGTGCTGCATGTCCAGCACCAGGTGGCCGTCCGCCACGCGGAAGTAGTGGAATACGCGCTCGTCGAACTCGTAGCACAGGCCGCAGAAGTAGTTGTCCCGCTTCAGGTAATCCAGCAGGTCGGCGCCGATCGTGCCGCTGACGATCTGCCACAGGTGCTGCTGCGGGGGCGGCAGCTCCCGTCCGGGCGAGAGCATGGTCAGGACCAGTCGTCCGGCATCCGAGGAGCCAAGCAGTTCGGCCAGTTCGCCGCTTCCTAGCAGGCAGTCGTATCTGGCCTGGCTGCGATCGTGTCGCTCCAGCAGCCGGCGCTCGTCTTCGAAGGTGTGGCCGAACGGGATGTGCGTGACGTCGTGCACGAGCGCCGCCAGGAACACGGCGCGCTTCTGCTCTTCGGGCAGAATGAAACCGCCCTCCGACTCCATGCAGGACACGATGCGCTTGGCCATCCAGCATGTGCCGAGGCAGTGCTCGAAGCGGGTGTGCTGGGCGCTGGGGTAGACGTAGTAGGCCGCGCCGAGCTGGCGGATGCCGCGCAGCCGCTGCATCTGGGGCGTGTCGAGGGCGGCCATCTCCTCGTCGGTGAGGTAGATGTCCTTGTGGACGGCGTCGCGCAGCTTTCTCAGGTGCATGGCCACGCCCCTGCCTTCATTCGCTTACCTTCGGGGAGCCGCGGCGGCCGGCATGCGAAATCTGCGGCAGGTCCTTGAGGGAGCGCAGGCCGAAGGCCTCCAGGAAATGGCGCGTGGTGCCGTAGAGGAGCGGCCGGCCCAGCTCCTCGCTCTTGCCCACGACCTTCAGCATTCGCCTGTCTACGAGGGAGCGGAGGATGTGTCCCGACTGCACGCCTCGGATGTCCTCTATCTCGGCCCTCGTGATGGGCTGCCTGTAGGAGACGATGGCCAGCGTTTCGAGGGCGGCCTTGCTCAGCGTTTCCTGCTGGCGGCGGTTGGCAAGCT
>CAZSET010000194.1:0-7800 GCA_964605915.1 uncultured candidatus Brocadiaceae bacterium
GCCTGCGGACGGCCCTGTATTCCTTATCTGCGCGCACCACGAGGCGGCACCTGGCTCGCCGGGAGCGTACGACAACGCGGCAGGGATCGGCGTGGTGCTGGAGATGGCGCAGCGCTTCTCGAACGTGGAATGCGGCGCCCGGCTGCGGTTCGTGGGCTGGGGAGGCCACGAGTTCGGGATTCTCGGCTCGAAGTGGTACGTGGAGAACTGCACCGACGAGGCCGGGAAGATCAAGCGACTGCTGATCTTCGACGGCGTCGGGGCGAAAGAGTCCGATCCCCGCATCTCCGTGCGCGGCGGGGAGCAGGTGATAGAGAGGGTGCGTGCCTACGCCGAGGACCGGGGGGGAGTGAACTTCCGCGTCCGCACCGGTTGGGGCGGAGGCGACGGCGCCTATTTCAGCGAGGTTGACGTGGACACGATTTGGGTCTCCGCCTCCAGGTGGAAGATGGGCGACCTGTACGGGCGCGAAGGCCGGGCCGGCGGCCTGGCCGCCCCGTTCCACAGCCCCATCGACGACATGAGGTGGATCGGCCGGGAGGCCATGGCCAGGGAGGTACAGATCGGCATGGACCTCATGAAGGACTGGCTGGACGAGTTCGGCCTCGGCTGCGAGGGCCTTTGACCGGCAATCCGTCTACGCCGGGAGGGGAGGAACCTGGGCGGGATTCGGTACGGGAAAGGAGTCTCCATGTCGGCGACAGTGCGTCCTATGACCCCGCGTGATCGCGTGCTCGCCGCCGTTCGGCGCGAGCCGGTGGACTACGTCCCCTGTGCGCCGTTCTTCAGCCACCTGACCGAAGTGCAGCGGCGCGGAAAGCCCTGGAACTATCCCTGGAGGCCCGATGAGGACAGCCGCGACTACCTGATCAACGTCCTTGGCGTCGATCCCGTTGTCGAGATAGGCTGGTGGGACGGTGCCTACTGCCCTGCCGACGGCGTGACGGCTCGCGTCTGGAAGGAGGGCGAGGTCCTGCATAAGACCTACGAAACGCCGTCGGGCGAGCTGCACGCAGCCGTCGAGGCCAGCGAACTGTGGCCCTTCGGCGACGAGATCCCGCTTTACCACGACTTCGTCGGCCACTACCGCGAGCCCTGGCTCCAGACCGAAGCCGATCTCGAATGCCTCCGCCACGTCATCCTGCCTCCGCGGACCGACGCGCAGGTAGAGGCCGCCCGCGCCGTCGTGCGGGAGCGCAAGGCCCTCGCCGACTCGCTGAACCTGCCGACGATGGCCAGCATCGGCCTCGGGCTCACGGCGGCCCTGATGGCTTGCGGCGCCGAGCAGATATGCACGATGGTGATCGACAACCCCGACCTCGTGGACGGATTCCTGGAACTGGAGCATCAGTGCAGCGTGCGCCTGATGGAAATCGCCTCCGAGGCGGGCGTGGACATCATACGCCGCAACGGGTTCTACGAAACGGGCGACTTCTACAGCCCGGCCATGCTCGAGCGGTTCCTCGGGAACAGGCTGCGCGCCGAAGTCGAGGCGATCCACGCCGGCGGCGCCCTCGCCGCCTACACGGTGCACAGCGGCATCATGCCGATGCTCGACTACCTGGACGGCATCGACTTCGACTGCATCATCCATCTGGACATCGGCTTCGAGAACATAGATGCGCATGCTGTGCACGCGAAACTCGGCGCCCGAAAGAGCTTCTGGACGGGACCGAGCAGCACGTTCCACATGTATGCCAGGGATCCGAAGGACGTGCGCCAGGCGGTGCGCGACACCTTCGCCGCGTTCGGCAAGACCGGCCTGCTGCTGGCTGCTGTCTCGTCCACGCATCCGATGATGCCGTGGGAGAATACCCTGGCGATGATCGACGAGTGGCGCAAGCTCAGGTGAAGTCTCCTGACCAGGGGCATCCCATGGAGAAGCACACGCTGCTGTTCATGCTCGGAGATATGGCCGTTGCGCATGCCGTGACGGACGAGTTCGTTCCTGCGGCCGGCGGAGCGGACGCGGTGGCGTGCGGCGCCTCGGCGGCGGCCTTGGTGCCGGCCGCTCGCCGCCGGTTCGTTGTCAAGAGAGCAGATTGGGAGTGATTGTCATGGGAGCAGGACACGTTGGCATAGGCATCGCGTTAGTCGTTGCCGCCGGGGTTTGCGCGCTTGCAGGCCCAGGCGCAGAGGTAAGGGACGTCTCGATAGTCTCCTACAATATGATGCACTTCCAGGGCGTGAGGCCCGAAGGCGAACCGCGCTGGAACGTCTGGGCGGACACCGAGTGGTATCCCAACCCGAACAAGCCCGGCTACTTCGAGTTCTTCACCGAGGTCTTCCGATCGCTGGACGCAGACATCATCGCCCTTCAGGAGAGCGTCGTCCCCCAACATGACGCGGAGGGCGACGAGAACGGCAGCCACGGCGAGATGCGCACCGTGCCGGAGCTGGCCCGACGGCTGAACATGCACTATTTCATACAGGAAAGGAGCCGGTTCCACGGGTTCGCCGTGCTGTCCCGGTTCCCCGTCGTCGATGGCAAGGACTTCTCGCACGGCGGGACGCCCGGCGTCGGCATCATACGGGTGACGGTCCGGCTGGACGACGGCACGCTCGTGCACGTCTATGACACGCACCTTCACTGGCGCGATCCGTCCATCCGCGCGCAGGAATCGCCCTACAACCAGAAGGCGATCGCGGACGAGGGCTTGGCTCCGCACGTCTATGTGGGCGACTTCAACATCCACCCGACGGACAGCCCAGAGCTGGACATCCTGCGCGACAACGGTTACGAGGGGTTCGGGCACGGGGTGGACTACGTCTGGGTCAAGAAGGGGGGCGGCGTGCGGGTCGTGGCCTTCGCCCCCGTGGAGAACGAGCACACTTCGCCCGCCCTGAGCGGGGGGCAGCCTGTGGGCTCGGATCATCTGCCCGTGAAAGCCGTCCTCCGGCTGGGCGACGGGCCGATCACGATGGACGAACGCCTGGCGGCCCTGCGCAAGATTGTGGGGCTGGGGGACGCGGCGGACGAGCCGGCCGACGCGAAGCACCAGCACCTGCTGCGCATCTACAGGAGGTACGATCGGCTTCTGCGCGACGCATACGGGGGCGAGTAGCGGGGTCGGAACGGCAGTTCAACAGGGATGGACATGATAGGCAGGATGAAGGCCCGGGGGTAAGGCAGAATGGCATTTAGACACGGATCGACACGGATGATCACGGATTCAACCACTTCGGTCTTTGTCTTGCCGTTTCATCCGTCTTTATCCGCGTTAATCCGTGTGAAAGAGCCGTTGTAGTCCCTGTCCGGACGGGGCTCAGCTACGCGCTTTGAACCGCCTGCCCGTTCGCGTGCAGCGCCATTCGAGGGCTACGAGATCTACCGCGAAGAAGGCGACGACCACCGCGAGCATGGCCCTGGCGATGTTCCGCCACGTCTTGACGAGGCGCACGCAATCCCGCGTTCCGCAATACCTGCATTCAGGACGTGTGAGCCGAAAGCTCCTCATTGCCGGCAATCCCTTTCGCGGTAACGAGCTTACTTCTGCTCCGCATGGCCCTGCCGATAGGCCTCGTACTCGCGCTCGATAGGCAACTCCGGCCATTCGCTTTCGAGCGGAATGTGATTGCCGGCTCCGGCTGGCGCAGCTTCATCGGCAGGCCAGTGCAGCGTGTAGTCCCCCCTCTCCGGCGCTGCGAAGGGCGGCTCGGTCAGCCGGTTGCCCGGCGGCAAGGTGCTTTCCCGTCCCACTGATGCGCCCAACTCCACATCGGGCACGAAGGTGACGAAATTCGAATCGTTGTTCCAGAAGACGTTGTCCTTCAACCGAGGAGACTCCGTCGTGCCTTCGGGTTTGTTGCGGGCAAGCACCGCGTTGCAGCTTATGGCCGTGCTGCAACAGGAAAAAACGTTCGCCTCGATCAGCATTCCAGCCATCGCATCCGTGATGTCAATGCCAGAGGAGTTCGACACAAACGTACTCGTCAGAACCTGGTCAGCGTGGTGTCCGTTGTGCCAGTCGCTCTTTCGGACCTCCGTGGGGCGTTTACCAGGCTCGTAAAATCCCGATAGGCGGAGACCATAGGTGTCGAGGAAAGTGTTTTGGGCTATGAGCGCTCCCGTTTCCCCTCCGGTGTCTATCCCGGCCACGCTGCAGCCCTTAAAGAGATTCCCGACAACAACGGGAGACGCGGTGGTGTATCTCAGTCCTATGTTCATGAGCCCCGCGAAGCGAACGCCACAGACAAGGGCCGTGCCCTTGGCGACCCAGATGCCGATACCGCAATTCCGGACCTCGCTTCCGACAACTACGGCCTTCCCCGCATCGATGTCACTTCCGACGCGCAGGCCGCGCACCGAACTCGTCACCAGGACGCCCGCGGCATGTGCTGAGGAATCGCCGCCAATAACGATCCCCTCCCAGCCGCCGGCCACCGCGCACCGTGAAATGCTGGCCTTGCTTCGACTCAGGGGGAGAGCGACGCGCGCAATCACGAACTTCCCCGTTGCGTCCGAGCGCGTGCCGATCAGTGCGAGGTCGCTCAAGGCCACATCTGTTGCCCCTTGAACCAGTACCAGTGCCTGCTTTACAGTTCGCCAGTCGCGAGTCTGACCGGCAGCGCTCCGCTCCCCATTGTGTTCGTCGCGTGGCTCCGGACGGTCTGCTCCCTCAACCTCTGCATCTGCAGCCGACTCCAGCGGCACCGTTATCCGCGTCTGCTCCCATCCCGCTCCTCGAAGCGTCAGGGGCTTGGCTATGGTCAGATGCTCCACGTACGTCCCGGGCGCGATCTGGATCACGCTCCCCGCAGGCGCAGCGTCAATTGCCTCCTGTATGCGGGCATAGTCTGCACCTGGCCCCACACTCAGGCGAGGCACGGCGGTTGAGGTGTGCGCCTCAGGAGTCGTCGGCGCTGGTTGCTTGAGAGGCGTCGCGACGAGAGCGGTTTCGTCGCCAAGCGGGAGATACGCTGTTTCCGGCCACCGCCCCTGGGCGGAGACGATCGCAGCGGCGATGCCGATCACGAGAAGGACGCCTGCCAATCCCCCCAACGACCTTGACAATCGAACCCTCATGGCCACCCCCCTGACCTATCAGATACGGCGGCCAGCCTAACGGAGGACGACGTTCGGGTCAAGCCGGAAGCGACATCCACGCTGACCCGCTCGCCGCCGTGTCAGCCGTTGACGAAGCGCTCGTCCACCCAGTCCACAACCGTCTGGGCCATGTCAAGCGCGCGCCGGTATTGCTCCTCGGTCACCGGCTCGATCAGTGCCGGATACCGCGCAAGCACGGCGAAGGGCGTGAGCGCCTCCGCCTGCTTGACCCGTTCCGGTATCTGCTGCCCGGCCTCTTCCAGGAGTGTCAGGAGACGAGCCAAGTCATGGACATAGGGAAACTCGACTCGCCGCTTGATGAGCAGGGCCTTGATCGCCTTTTCAGCGGCCTGCTGGGCGTCGAAACAGAGGTCTTCCAGGTAGACACCTTTGAGCCGGCTGTCTTCCCTGGCGCGCGTCAGGTTGCTCTTGGCCCGGTTCAGCCACTCGACCGGGTCATCGGGCGGCCTTCTGTCCAGCATCGTAGATGACCCTTCCCTCTTTGAGTGCCGGGGCAATCACAAGGGCGTGGCTCTCGCCGTAGCGCTCCAGGTCTTCCGGCTGCACCACGACGACGTCCACCGCTTCCCCCACGCCGTGCAGGTTGACATAGATGCGTCCTGCGAGCTCAAGCCGGTTCGCCCCGGACTTGACCACCAGCAGGTCCACGTCGCTGTTGGGCCCCATGTTGCCCGTGGCTGCGGAGCCGAACAGGATGATCTGCTCCGGATCGGCGGTCTCAACTATCCGCCGTACGATCTCGCTGAGCGTGTCCGCGGAGACCCTCCTGGTACCCGCCCGCATGGCTACCCCCTTGCCCGTTAGTTGCGGCGGCCACCTTACCGCTTGCCAGAGCCCAGGTCAAGCCGCATCGGCTTGACGGGCAGGAACAACGGCAATTCAACAGGGATGGACAGGATGTACAGGATGGAGGCCGGGTAAGACACAACGGCAAGACGGCATTGAGACACGGATCACGGCGGATTGTCACGGATGTAATGCCCCAAGATATCCCGTCTGGACTTCCATCCGTCTTTATCTGCGCACATCCGTGTCGAAGAACCGTTGTCATCTTCGTCGCTGGTTTCGAGGGGGGCCTACCCGGTGGCGCCGTTCCAGCAGTACGTGCAGAGGTCGCAGCGCGGCAGGCCGATGGCCTCGTACATCTCGTCCAGCGTAAGGTAGATCAGGCTAGTGGCGTTCAGGTCTTTTCGGATCCACTCGACCATCCGGCCGTACTGCTCGCTCGCCGGGTCCAGGTAGGCAGTCACGTCTTCAAGGTCTGTGCCTTCGAGCGCACGGATGGCGCGGCGGGCTGCCAGCTCGTGGATCGAACGCGTCGACAGGTTGTAGATGCAAGGGAACATCAGCGGCGGGCAGGCCACGCGGATGTGCACCTCGGCGGCGCCGGCATTCCAGAGCTTCTGGATGGTCAGGTTCCTGAGCTGCGTGCCGCGCACGATCGAGTCCTCGCAGACCACCAGGCGGTTGCCGCGCGTGATGTCCTCGATCGAGATGAGCTTCATCTTGGCGATGTGGTCGCGCACCTCCTGGGAGGGGGGCGTGTAGCTGCGGCCGTAGCCGGCCGAGTACTTCACCAGGGGCCGGCGGAACGGGCGCCCGCTCTCCATCGCGTAGCCGATGGCGTGGCCGGTGCCGCTGTCCGGTACGCCCGAGACGAGATCGACCTCGACCGAGTCCTTGCGCGACAGCGCCTGGCCGCAGTGCTCGCGGACGGTCTCCACCGAGACGCCCTCGTAGGCCGAGGCCGGATAGCCGGTGTAGATCCACAGGAAAGCGCATACCCTCTTGGCGCCGGTCGGGGCGGCGGCTGTCTTGAGGCCCGAGCTGTCGAAGAACGCGATCTCGCCGGGCCGGAGGTACTTCGTGACCTTCAGCTCCAGGTTGGGGAAGGCGCAGGTCTCGCTGGCCGCGGCGACCGTCCCCTCGCGCGTTCCGATGGCAAGCGGCAGCCGGCAATGGGGGTCGCCCGCGGCGTAGATGCCCTCTCGAGTCATCAGCAGCAGCGACACCGAGCCCTGCATACGCTCGAACACGCGCTCGATGCCGGTGACGATATCCTCGCTCTGGGCGATCATCTTGGCGACCAGCTCGGTCTGATTGAGCCGGCCTTCCTGGATTTCGTTGAACGTGATGCCCTGCTGGATCAGCTCCCGGCCCAGCTCGTCGCGGTTGGTGATCAGGCCGGCCGTGACGACCGTGCAGACCCCGAAGCGGCTTTCGACGATGATGGGCTGGGGGTCGGAGTCGCTGACGACGCCGACGCCCATCCCGCCGGCGTAGCTGCGGTAGAAACCGTCCAGGAGGTTCTTGAACTGCCCGTGCTCTATGCGGTGGATCTCGCGGTGCACCTGGCCGTTCTGTATGGCCAGCCCGCCGAACTCCGTGCCCAGGTGCGAATGGTAGTCGGTCCCGTAGAAGAGATCGTCCATGCAGTTCGACTGCGACACGACGCCAAAGATGCCGCTCATTCGGCCCTCCCGCTGCCATTCGGATTGGAACGCCAACACCTCAACCAGGATACTACCAGGATCAAGTGTAGATTGACAGGAGCACGCGGCGGGCAGGGCATGGAGTTGCGGCGGCTGGCCGCCCCTTTGGCGCTGGGGACCCTCGTTTGGGCCAGCTTTGAGTCGGCGTGGGCGGCCTAATGCGAGGGAATGGGGCCCGGATGCGTCTCAGAATTTGTGAAGGGGTAAATCGGAATAATGCCCATTGTAGTGTGGGCAGAG
>CAZSET010000195.1:0-7799 GCA_964605915.1 uncultured candidatus Brocadiaceae bacterium
TGCGGCGTCCCGCCCGTGGGACCCGCAATGCCGGTGGTGCTGACGCCCAGTCGCGACCCCGCCACCGAACAGATGCCCCGCGCCATGGATTCGGCAGCCTGAGGACTGACGGCCCCGTGGGCCTCGATCTCCCAGGTCGGCACGCCCAGCAGGTGCACCTTTGCGTCATTATCGTACGCCACCACGTCGGCCAGGAGGAACCGGGATATGCCCGGCACGCTGACCAGCATGTCGCCCACCAGTCCGCCCGTAACGGACTCCGCGACTCCAATGGTCACGCCCCTGCGTTCGAGCTGTTC
The DNA here is from genome assembly GCA_964605915.1 of uncultured candidatus Brocadiaceae bacterium. Classification (GTDB taxonomy): domain Bacteria; phylum Planctomycetota; class Brocadiia; order SM23-32; family SM23-32; genus DAOVRD01. The sequence continues at coordinate 300 of CAZSET010000195.1, forward strand.
GTTGAGTGCAGAGGCCAGCGTCGCCCGCCCCCGGCCGAACACCAAACGCCCGAACCGCTCATCCAGCGTCCGCAGGTCACGATCGACCAACTCCTGCGCTCGGGCCTCATCGCTCCCACAGGCCCGCACGCTGACGGAGATGACGCCGTCCCTGACGGTGATGCCCAGCACCGGATTCCGGTCCGCAGCGCTCAGGTCCCGCACCCGCTCGTCCACCTCGGACTCGGAAGCCGGGAACAAGTTCACCGTCTCGACGGCCATCGCCCCGACCGGCGGCACTTCCCGCAGAAGGAAGGGCAGCACGCTCTCGGCGAACATCGCCTTCATCTCCTCCGGCACGCCCGGCATGGCGACGAGCCAGCCATGAGCCAGGCGGCACGCAAACCCCCTGGCAGTGCCCCGGGGATTGGGGAAGATCGCCGACCCGGCCGGGAAGAACGCCTGCGCCAGGTGGTGTTCGGTCAGTTCGCGGCCGAAGCCGCGCAGACGGTGCGCCACGTGCTGACGCGAGTCGGCGTCCTCGACCAGTTCCGCACCCACGGCCTCGGCGATGGCCTGCCGCGTGCGGTCGTCCGCCGTCGGTCCCAGTCCGCCGCTGATCGCGATCACAGAGCTATCCTGCGCGCAACGCAGGATCTCCCCCTTCAGCGCCCCCGGATCGTCCCCGAGCGCCAACAGGCGCCGCACGTCGAAGCCGGACCGCCCCAGTTCGGCCGCCAGGAAAGACGCGTTCGTGTCGGCAGTGCGGCCGCTGACAAGCTCCTCCCCCGTGGAGATGATCGTGGCCCTCAATGGATCGATCCGTAGTGCGATGGGTGCATTCTCCGCCACGGGACAACGCGGCAAAGGAAACGACGCGCCGGCCTCAAAGGGGCCTCAGAGGCGGCCGGCGAGACAGCAGGCTCGGCCGGGGCGCCGTCACTGCCGCATGCGTTCAGTGAGTTCGCCGAGGTCCCAATGAAGCTTCTGGATGCGGCGGATTACCTCAGCGCTGCCCCCTGGCTCGACCGTCGCACACGCCAGGTTGGTGGTGCTCAGCCCCACCCTCAGGGTGTACACGAACTCCTGGTCCTTACGCATGTAGGAGTACGGCGACATCCTGATGTATCTCATCTCTGCCGCGAAATCGTCCACCTCCCCCTCGGCGTCGGGGAAGTCCGAGCGCCCGACATCGGCCGTAAGCACCACGTAGTTCTGCCCTTCCGCGCTGGCCAGCTTGACGGTCACCTCATGGTTGTCGATCTTGTAGTAGGCGAACTTCGTCTTCTCGTCCCGCGGGGCATAGTGCACCTTCAGATTGCCGGTTCGGATGGCCCGGCACAGCTCGTCCACGTCTGCAAAGCGTTGGGCCACTCGCCTGGGCAGCTCCACGTCCTCGGCAACCGCTGGCGCCGCTGCTTCCTCCTCGAGATCTGCGAGCCCCAATCGCGCGAGCAACTGCCGCGAGCGCTCGTCCGCCGCCTGCCGTGCGAGCTCCCGCTCGGCAGCGCCCTGCTCTTTCTTCCGCTCGCCCTCCAGCAGCCTCTCGTAGACGGCGAAGTCCCCGGGCGCAAGCTCCTCCCGCCAGACGGGCAGAATCTTCGTGCGGAACTCCTTGATCCGCTGCTCGGCACGTCCCTGCGTGTCCGAAACGTCCAGGCTCACGGCCATGCATGTTGCGCGGAAGTACTCGCGCAGGGCGTCCGTCGGCTCCCACGGGATCACCTCGCGCGGGTCTTTGAGAAGCTCGTTGAAAACGCGCATGAAGGTCCCGTACGGCACAGGGCCCGTCCCGTCGTCATACATCTCCTGGATCTTGGCGATAAAGTCAACCCGTGGTGTCATAAGGGACCTCCAGCCCCCAAGTGCTCAGGATCTGGCGCGCCGGCGGCCATCTGTGGGTCGGGCGCACCCGTCACCTTATCTCCTCGACGAGCGCCATGAGCCGCCGGCCGTACTCGACGTAGAGGTCATATGAGCTTTCGGTCTCCGAGGCGGCCTTGCCCTCGTGGACGATTGCCGCCAGGTGCGGCTCGATGGAGAACCCGCCCGCGTAACCCCTGCCGAGCAGGTCCTTCACGACTTCCCTGACGTGCCCGTCGCCCTCGCCGGGGAAGACGTAAGTCACGGACCCGTCCGTGGGTTTGGCGTCCTTGATGTGCACGTAAACGATGTGGTCCTTGACGGCGTCGTAGTACTCCCAGGCGTCCTGGCCCTGACCGACCGGATTGCCCGTGTCCCAGACCAGCTTCAGGTTCGGCGAGGCGACGCAGTCGAGCAGTTCGAGCGTCTGCTCGGCACCGAGCCCGCCCCAACCGTGGCAATTCTCGTGCACGAGGGTAACGCCTCCGTCCTCGGCCATCTTCGCCAGAACCTTCAGCCGGTCAATCACCTCGGCCTTCCATTCCTCTTCGGGCCAGCCGGCGTTGGGGTAGCTCATCGTCCGGATGAACTCGCAGCCGACGCGCCGCATGCGGGGCATGGCGCGGGCCAGCTCGTCGCGGTCGATGTCGAGATGCTTCGAGATGGGGCGCGCCCAGTTGCAGAGCTGGGCGGAAAAGCACGAGATGCCGAGCCCGGCGTCGCTCACCTTCTCGACGACCTCGTCGAAGGTGCGGTCACACAGGTCGGTCAGGCTCACGCCGCTTATGTTGCGCAGCTCGACGTGCTTCCACCCAAGTTCCTTCTGAGCCTTGATTTGCGTCTCGATATCGTCGCCTGCTTCGTCGGCAATGCCCGTAAAGAACATCGGCGCCTCCTGTTCTGGTTTCTGGCCGGGCGGGAGAAACACAGCGCCCCGGCCGCAAGAAGTTTCAAGGTACGCCGAAGGCGCCGACCTGTCAAGTCAATTCGGGTCACTCACGGCGCAGTCGTTCTGATCGGTAAGCGCCACAGCCGGGCCCGCCGAAGCTGCCGCTCCGGCTACAACGGCTGGGAAGAAGGAGCCGCATGGCTGTCGCGCCCCATACGGCCTTGGGCTGCCCGGCTCTCTAAACGCGCTGTTCGATCACTTGATTGTGTCGAGCTTCTCCATATTCATATAATCCCAGAAGCTCCCGCCGAGACGAAAACGAACATCCGATGTCCCAGCCTTCAACCGCTCACGCCCTTCTTTCACGGCCTCACGCAAGGCATTAGCATCGTCAATCCCAGTGATTGTGGCCAGTTTCCTGAAGTTGTTATGCTGACTCGCCCTCAGGAAGAAAGGGAACTCGTTCGAATAGCTGGCGTAATACAGCATCTGGGGATACCAGCGAGTCTCCGGGGTGATAAAGGCCATCATGAGAACCAGCAGGTCCGCCTGAATGATATCGGCAAACCGGAGGTCTTCTCTGTTTGCCTGTCTCTTCACAAGTGCGGCGGCTGGGCTCAGCAGCCGTTTTCCCTCCGGCGCGAGGACAGAGCCCAAGGTCTTGGAGTGCGCGTAGAATGCATCAAATCGCTGAAACCGCTTCTCCCCATACCTTTCGGTGGATGGCGCAAGGTAGTGCGAAGCAAAAACACTGTGAAGGTCTTCGTATGCCCGAACCTTCAGTAGCGCAGCTACAATGTATAGGAACGTCTCGTAAGCAAAGAGCCCATGGGCCTCAAACCAAGCGTCATTCCACTGGTTCACCTCCGAGGGACGCGACTTCAGTTCGCACAGCTGCTCCAACACATCGATGAGTGCTTCCGAGAAGTCGCTTGATGGTGCCGCTTCAGCTTCGAGAAGAACCCAATCAACGATATGATCACGAACCAAGACAAGCTTCCCGCAATCCTCTAGAACCTTCTCGCCCAGTTTCTCCACATTTGGACGCTCGCGTACGCGTAGCTCATCCGCATACTGCATGCACGCCTCAAGAAAATCCTGCCTATAGAGGTTAATCCCCTTCTTGTCCTCGAGGATGGCCTGACGCAGAGATCTGTATTTCGGTTGAGCCGGGCTTGACGGAGTAGCGGCATCGTGCGTAACGTATGCGGGGGCTCTTCCCAGCTTCGGTTTCTGGTGTAACGGCTTGCCAAAAAGCAGACGGAGCAACCGCTCCCAATTCTCATTGACCTTCTCTGGCGAGGAAAAATCGATCCAAATGCGAGATCGAAGGAATGTCGGAAGACAAGGTTCGTTATCTTCGGAAAACTGGCACACGACTGGGATGAACTTGGATTGCTCCACTTTCTTGTATATCTTCTGCGACACAATCTGAGATTCTGCTCCCACGCCTTTCTTGCGGCCGTCAGCTTTCTCGGCGTAGCCCTTGTCGCAGACCAAGACCACATGCGTGACATCCGGATCGGTCACCATGAGCTCCATGAACGCATACTTGTCATCCCCCTCCTTCAGGTCATACATATCAAACACCACAGCCACGCCGTCGGCAAGAAGCCGATCCGCCCACTCCTTGACAAGTTCCTGGTGCGCCTGGTTGGTCCAACTGTAGGAAATGAAGACCTTCGGTGTCATGCCCCCCTCCACGTGGTTCAAGTGGTTAGTTCACCCCCTCTGTCTCCAACTTGTCGTTCGGCGGCTTGTGACGACGGAAGCCACTTGCTTAGCACCTCCGTAGTCTTCAGATCAATGACACTCGATAAGAACCGATGATCGCCCTGACCTGAGGAACGCTGAGCATGGTCACCCCTATGGAGATTCTACCTTCCTCGACAAGCGCAATCAACGCGTTGGGCATTGTGTTGGCGTGCCCGTTCTAGACGAATGCACCATTGACAGAACGAGTCAGGATAGTGTTGGCGGACACGCAGAATGGCTAGCCCCGCCGGAGGCCGGCGGAGGTGCCGCGCGCCGCGCCTCCCGCTCGGCGCCGCTGGCCCCCCACGGTTGACTTCCGAGCGGCGCAGACGTATGGTGAACCCAAGCACGCTGCATGCGGAGTTGGGGTTCGCGCTTCCGCGTCTTGTTGAGGTTCACCTGCGTCAGTGGACATACCTGACCTACCTGTTCGACTCATCGTCCTGGCGGTCGCCCTCTGCCTCTCCGGGTTCTTCAGCGGATCCGAGACGGCGCTGTTCAGCTTCCAGCCCGACGAGCTGGCACGCATGAAGGGCGCGAAGGGCGCCGACCGGGCCATCGCCTCCCTCCGCGGCCGCCCGAAGAGACTCCTCATCACGATCCTCTTCGGCAACATGCTGGTCAACGTCGTCTTCTTCAGCGTTTCTTACCTGCTCATCCTGGAGCTGGAACCGGAGGTCGGCCGGTCGGGCGTTCTGCTCCTGGGCGTCGGATCCCTGCTCGTCGTCCTGATCGGCGGCGAAGTGATGCCGAAGAACTTCGCGGTCACCTTCTATCATCCCGTCGGTCGGGCCGTTGCCTTCCCCCTGCTTGTCATCCAGAAAGCCCTGCTTCCCGTCGTGATCCCGCTGGAGAAGGCGGCCGATACGATTGCCTCCCTTGCCGGGCACGGCACGCCCGGCGTGCGGGCCGATGAGCTGCGGATGCTGGTCAGCCTGGGCGCTCGGGAAGGCGTTGTGGACGCCAGCGCCGGGGAGATGCTGGCCGACGTGATCGGCCTGTCCGAGGTGCAGCTCAGCGAGCTGATGGTGCCGCGGACGGCGATGGTCAGCTTCAACCTGCGCGATCCCGCGCGCGATCTTCTCCCGCTGTTCCGCCGGGAGAAGCTCACCGCCATCCCGGTCTACGACGGCAAGATGGACGAAATGCTGGGCGTCATCCACATCAAGGACTTGCTGCTCAAGCCGGAGGACCAGAGCCTGGAGAGCCTGGTCCGGCCGATTCCCTTCCTGCCCGAGACCGCCAGCGTCGAGGAGGCGCTGCTCCAGTGCCGCCGCAATCGCAAGAAGATGGCCTTCGTCGTGGACGAGCACGGCAGCGTCGCCGGGCTGGTCACCGTGGAGGATCTGCTGGAGGAGATCGTCGGGGAGATAGCGGACGAGTTCGACGCGGAGCCGGGGCCGGACGTCGAGGAGTTGGCGCCCGGACTGTTCCGCGTCCGCGGCAGCCTGAGCCTGCGCGAGTGGCAGGAAGCCTTCGACGTTGAGCTGCCGGACGTGGACGTGGACACCGTGGGCGGGCTGGTGATGACGCTGCTGGACAAGGTGCCCGAGGAGGGGGACGTCGCGCGCCTGGACGGCGTGGAGTTCACGGTCGAGTCCGTGGATGGCCGCCGCGCCGCCACCGTGCTGACGAAGCTGCCGGGATACGCCGAGCGGGGGGGGCCGAGATGAGTGACTACCTCCTCATCGCGGCCGCTGCCCTGTTCGCCGGCTTCCACAGCGGCAGCGAGACGGGCACCTATTGCGTGAACCGGTTGCGGCTGCGACTGCGTGCCGAGCAGGGACACTCCGCTGCGCGGGCGCTGCTCAACTTCACCCGCAGGTCGCGGCTGGCCATCAGCACGCTGCTCATCGGCACGAACGTCGGCGTATACGTGGCGACGGTTCTAAGCACCGGCAAGCTGAACCAACTCCTTGCCGGCGTACACGCTGAGCTCTACAGCAGCATCATCCTGCCGCCCATACTGCTGGTGTTCTGCGACATCATGCCCAAGTCCTTCTTCCAGCACCACGCGGACGTCCTCATGTACCGGGCCATCTGGCCCCTGCGCGTCTCGCAGACTGTCTTCTATCCCGTCGCTCTGTTGCTGAGGTGGGTCGGCGGGCTGCCGCACCTGCTGTTGGGCAAGAGCGGCGCTCCGCTGCGTCCGGCGTTCACGCGAGAGAGCTTCCGCTTTCACCTGACCGAGGGCGCGGCCCACGGGGTGCTGTCCGGCTTCCAGCGCACGGTGGCCGAGAACATCCTGCGGCTCAGGTCCCTGGACGTCGCGCAGGTCATGACGCCGCTTGCCGACGCAGTCATGGTGCCGGAGACGGCCTCCCACAACGATCTGCTCAAGGCGTTCGGTGCGCACCGCTATTCGCGCATTCCCGTGTACCGCGACGGACGGGAGCGAGTGGTCGGCGTCATCAACGTGATCGACGTGGCCAGCATCGAGCGCGAGCCGCCGCCCACGGCCGAGCTTGCCCGCGAAGTGCTGTCGCTACGCAAGGGCACCTCCGTCGCTGACGCGCTGTGGGCGCTCAGGCAGGCACGGCAGCAGTTCGCGGTGGTGACGGATGCCCAGGGGCGGGCGCTTGGCATCGCCACCGTCAAAGACCTGGTCGAGGAGATCGTGGGCGAACTGGAGGCGTGGTAGAATGAGTGTGGGAGGGTATCGGATGAACGCATGCCGCCGCGGAGCAGCAAGGGGCGTGGTGGGGCTCGTTCTGATCGCTGCGCTTGCCCATGCCGTGTGCGCAGAGATGGAGGCGCCCCGCTACGCGTTGATCGCCGAGAACGCCGCCGCCACGCGCTTCGCGGTGCGAGCTCGCCTGCCGGAGCCCGAGCAGGCGCCCGGCGCTCGGGCCACGCTCGAGATCACGTTTGAGTGCTCGCCCGGATACTACGTCTCGCACGACACGATTCAAGTTGACATGGCAAATGCGGGGGGCGCGGGCGACGGCATACGCCTCGGCGCTCTCTCTTTGCCGGAGGCCAAGGAGAAGGAGGACCCGCTCGCCGGAGAGCGG
>CAZSET010000196.1:0-5713 GCA_964605915.1 uncultured candidatus Brocadiaceae bacterium
TTAGAACGATGTCCTCGTGTATTACATCGGCGGCCTGCCAATCAGTGCCCACCCCCGCCTCCCCGGGCTTGAACATGAAGTTGCCGGTCACCAGGATATGGGGGGAAACGCTGCCCAGATTGTGCCACGGAGTCCATGGAAGCAAGCCCTTGCCACTCACCGAGAAGGTGGGCAGAAGATGGGAGGTGGGGATGTCCGGTTCCGTCACCTTTATCGCCAGGTACATTGTGCTCGGGCCCCAGGGAGACCACCACAACTCCTCTCCCTCCTCGATCTCGACGGCGTTGCCCGGGTCGGTTACGGGCGGACTGGTCTGGTAGTACGCCGGCTGCCATTCGGGATCCACGTCGGAGGTCTGGAACCTGAACCACACCAGCGATCGGAGCCCGTGAAGGTGCCGCACCCTGATGTACAGCATGTACTCGTTGTCCGGCGCCACGGGCTTTGATTCCGTGGTGAGCGAGGACACCCACGATTCCCCATCCTCGCTGAATTCGATGGCGTACTGCGGTCCGCAACCAGACGCCGCCAGAACCGTGGCACACGCCAGCGCCAAGAGCGCAAGCGTATACGGGACGCGGCTCGTTTGGGATTCGGGTCGCATCTTCCCTCTGCTCAGGCAGACGGGCCCGTCAGGCACCCAGGCCACACGTCTGGGCCAAATGTCGCTGCGGCCGGCGGCCTGGCTCCGCCGTCGCAAGCTGATCACCCTCGAACGATCCTCGCAAGCGCCGTGCCGCACGCCCCGCCGGGAAGAGCTCCCCCGCCCGGCACGCGCGCGAGCCGGCCGCCGGCCTGCCGTTTCGTCCCCCCGCGCGAGATCACTCATACAGATGCGGCAGGTGCTCGACCATCAGCCGCCGCATGACCTCGGTGCTGATGCCTTCAGGAGGGCCAGAGCCCTGCGCTCTGGCCTCCCGTTTCCGGCGCCGTTTCTCGTCCTGGACCCACCCGATGATGGGCCCGCAGTCGTCGGCGCTCACGCGGGCCTCGCCCTTCAGGCCGTGTTCCTTGTTGACGTAGGCCGGGACGGCGCCCTCGGGCACGTGCAGCAGCATCTGCGAGACCATCTCCGCATCGGATATGCCGGTGGTGCGGCCAAGGTCGTCGTACTGGTAGTCCACCCACTTGGCGATCTCGACCAGCCGCGTCTTTTTGACGGCGATGCCGGTCCGCTCGGCCACCGTTTCGGCCAGGTAGCACTGGGCCCAGTAGACTATGCCCTGCAGGCCCGACTTGTCCGTAATGGTGATCGACGGGGGGATGCCCAACAGACTGGACGTGTCGAAGATCTGGTAGATGCGCTCGTCCATCGCCAGGCCGTGGCCGTGTATGCCGGCCCGGGTCCTTGTGGCGTCGTCGCCCACGAACGGGTGGTCGGCCGGGATTATCACGCCCATCGCGCGGTAATAGTCGGCGATCTCGGTGATGGCGCCCGCGTCGGTGCCGTTGGCCCCCTTGAGCGACCGATACATGAGGACGGCCGCCTCGAGGGGCGGATTGCCGGTCCTCTCCCCGAATCCCAACAGCGTGCCGTTCAGGATGTCGCATCCGTACAGCCACGCCGTGGCGGCATTCGCGATGACCAGGTGAAAGTCGTTATGGCCGTGCCACTCCAGCCGGCGAGACGGGATGCCGGCCTGGATGGCCTTGTAGATGAGCTTGGGCACGCTACGGGGCAGCTCCACGCTCGGGTAGGGCAATCCGAAGCCCATCGTGTCGCAGAGCCTGACCTTGGGTTTCAGCTCCTCGGGCAGCTCCTCCGCAAACCGCGCGACCATCCCCAGGAAGGGAAGGACAAAGCCGTCCATGTTGGCCCTGGTCACGTCCTCCAGGTGGAACCGCACGCGGATGTCACGCTCGGCGGCCATCTTGCCCATGGTCAGGTACTCCTCCGCCGCCGTCTGCCAGTTCTTCTTCAGCTTCAGGAAGATGTGGTAGTCGGAGCAGGAGGACAGAAGGCCCGTCTCCTTGATGCCCAGGTGCTGCATGAGCTTCAGGTAGAGGGCGTCGTCGCGCAGGCCCCGTATCCAGGCCGTCGGCTGGGGGCAGTGAGGGTTGTCGGCGTATATGTCCAGGCAGGCTTCCACCGTGCTGACGTCGTTGTCGGAGTAGAGGAAGAACTCGGTGTTGCTGATGATCTGGGCGGGCCCGGAAAGCTTCCCCAGGAGCCTGTAGAGGTCGATCATCTGCTGGCGCGTGTAGGGCGGGCGGGCCTGCTGGCCGTCGCGGAACGTGGTGTCGCTCAGGACCAGGGGGTCGTTCTTGCGCTGCTCGAAGTCGAACTCGATCAGCTCCCCGTCGATCTCCTCATGGGCGGTGCCCCCAAAGACCGTCTGAGGCACCTCCGTGAAGGGGAACATGCGCTCCAGCAGGTCCGGCACGCCCTCCGGGATGTCCGCCAGGGACGCTGGATCAGCCGCCAGTGTGCGCGTCGGCGGCAGGTTCATGACCTTATCTTTCAATTCTCTCTGCATCGATCGCTCCAGACGTTACGGAGGGGCCAGCACCCACCAGCTCGCCCGAGGAGGGTAGACCCACATTATAGCTGAAGGGGGCTACGGCCGCCATCGCAGGGGGGCCAGCCGGCTCTCCCACGAGCCGCGGCTCGGCCCTTTGACGCATCCAGCCACCGGGAGCAGAGCATCACGTGCGCCAGGGGAGCAACGCGTTGAGGCCAAGCAAGCTGCCAGGAGGCCGCCCGGACGGGTGGCTCAGCCGGCCTGCTCCCCCTTCGCACGCAGCTCCGTGAGCTTCTGCACGTTGCCGCCGCGGGGGACGGTCCGTCCCGTCTCCCAGTTCGAAATCGTATTGACGGACACCCCCAGCTTCTCCGCCATCCGGCGCTGGCTCAAGCCGACCTGAAGGCGAATCTGCCGGATCTCATCCGGGGAGATGGGGCCCCCTTTAGGGACGCCACGGGGACGGCGAAGGCCTCCCCTGCCGAGCCGTTCGTCGACCTGGGCGCCGGACATGCCTCTCACTTCGCCGATCTTGCGGCGCATCCGGCGGCTCGGCGTCGTCTTGCCGGTCTCCCAGGAGGTAACGGACGCTACGGAAACGCCGATCAAGCCGGCCACCTCGGCTTGCGTCAGGTCGAGCCGGTCCCGCAGCTTCTTCAATTGGCCCGGCCGTACGACCTGCACCACGGATTCCCGGCCGAGGGCTTCGTCCACCTGCGTCTGGTCCATCTCGCGGAGCGTCACAATCTGGGCCAGATTCGCCTTGCGGGGACGCGACTTGCCCGTCTCCCAGGCTGTGACCGTAACGGGGGATACTTCGAGCAGTTTGGCCAGTTCCTGCTGGGTCAGGTCAAACCGACGTCGAATGCTCCTCAGCGTGCGCCTGGAGAAACGGACCTTCTCAGTCTCGTCCCGGGGAGCCGGAGGCACAGCCATAGCACGCTGTCTGGCTGCGATCAGGGCCTTAACCTGGCCCGCCAGCTCCTCGACCTCCTTCTGCAAGGCTCGGATCTCCCGCCGGGCATGTCGAAGCTGCGCCGGCAGATCACCCAGCATCTCCGCGGCGGCGCGCTTGCCGTGGTAACGAATCAGGTCGCGCAGCGCATCTTCTACTTTTGCCATCGTTCGCTCTCCGCTCCAGGTCCACCAACGCTCTCAGAAGGTACCTACCGGGAGGACACAGGCGCCCTGCACAGCGTCCGCTCCCCGACCGTCGGGGAGCGCCATATGATAACGTGGTCCAGCGTTGCGCTCAAGGTGCCATCCTGCGTACCATCGATCCCGCCCTCTGGGCCCTCACGGGCTACTCCGCGCCGCGCAGCTTCTCTATCTCTTCCTCAATCTGCTTGCCGACGCCGGGACGGTACCCGACGTGCCGGCCGCGCACCACGCCGGCGCCGTCTATGATCACCGTCGTGGGGATGCCACTGACGCCATAGGCATTGCCCGTCGCACCGTTGGAGTCCAGCACGATCGGGAAAGTGACGCCAAAGGAGTCGGCGGCCTTCCCGGCCGCTTCGGCCGAGTCGCCCAGGTTGACGCCGAAGATGACGACGTCCTTGTCTTTCACCTTCTGCCAGAGCTGTTCGAGCTCAGGCATCTCCTGCCGGCAGGGGCCGCACCAGCTCGCCCAGAAGTCCAGCACGACCACCTTGCCCTTCAGGCCGGAGAGCTTGACAGTGCTGCCGTCCAGCGCCTTGAGTTCGAAGTCCGGGGCCGCCTTGCCCTCGAGCTCAGCGGGGTCGGCCTGTCGCGCCCGTCGCGGGCCAAATGCGGCGACCTTCTCAGCGCCTTCCGGCGGCTGGAACACAAAGGCATCCGGCGGCAGCTCTGCATTCAGGATGATCTTGCCGGCGTTGTAGACGATCACCACGTGACCGAACTGCGCCGGATTCTGCGACTGCGTCAGATCGGCCCTCACTTGCACGATCAAACCGTCTTGTCTGCGGTGCCACAGTGTAAGCGGGATGGTGGCTTGGACGGCCTGATTCCCCGGGATCTGACAATGGCCCTGGACCACCCAGCAGTCGTACTCACCGACGGTCTGCAAGCCCTTCACCTGCGCATCTGAGACAAGCCTCGTGTACTCCGTCACCGGATTCTCGGCTGTGAAGAACTGGTCCAGCCTTAGCGCGCGCGGCAGAACGCGCAGCCGATCCACGCCCTCCTGCCAGAACTTCGGCCCGTAATCCTCTACGATGTACTGGCTGAAAATGGGGATGTAGGTGGTGACCTGGCGGCCGTCGCAATAAACCTGGGGCACCTCCGATTTCAGCTTGAACCGGGGCCCGGCGGCGTAGGTGACGTTCAGCGGAAACTCGCGCTTCACGGCCTGCCCCTGTACCTCCGCGTCCATAGTCAACTGGCCGGAATCCTGATAGGTCTTCAGGCCCCTGTAGCTGGCCACCGCCAGCTTCACGATCTCGCCGACGGAGGGCGGCTGCTCCGCGTGCTCCTGGGCGAATACGGGTGAGGCCGCCAGCAGCAGGCAGACTGCCCAAGTGCCGATCACGCGGTTGCGGGTCACGCTTCGCATGCTCCCTCTCCTTACGCCCTATCCGCCTATCGACGCGAAGAACGACCCCGCGCCTCTACATGCGATTATAGGTTGGCGGCGGAACGGAATCAATCATGCGGGGGCGGCCAGGAGCCCCTGAGACGTCCCCCCACCGGGGCGGGCCGGCTGCCGCGCCGGACCCGGTCGGGCCCGACCCCCTTGACTGGCATCTGCACGCTCGCTAATCTGTGAGCGTCTGGAACGGAACTTGCGTCGTAGCGTATTGGCGCGGACTGGGCCAGCAGACTGCGCCGTCCCAGGCGTTCTGCCGTCCGGTCCCGCCGCACCTGAGGAGTTAACAGTGCAGGAACGCGAGATCATCCGGCTCATAGTGGGCATAGGCGCGCTGGTGTTCGTGCTGCTGCACCGACCGGCCCTCAGGCGTCTGCCCGCGTGGGGGACGCTGGTGACGGCCTTCAGCGTTGTGCTGTTGGGATGGACGGTTGGGGCAGTGAAAGGAGTGCTGTGGGGCGACATCCTGAACGCGGTTGAGCACTCCTGCTACGCGGTGAGTTCGTTGGTCCTGGCGATGTGGTGCTGGCGGCTCTTCGCGACCCAGCGGGAGGAGGGCCATGGGCTTCATCGGGGCGGCTGAGCTGGTCGGGTTGTTGGCGGCCTTGACGGCCTTCGTGCTGGTGGTGGCCGGCCCGAAGGGCACGTGGGTCCGCGACGTGCGACTGCCCCTGCTGTTGCT
>CAZSET010000196.1:5723-7763 GCA_964605915.1 uncultured candidatus Brocadiaceae bacterium
CTGGCCATACTCCGAAGCCTGAGCAACGCCCTTCAGTGCAGCGGCGTCTCACTGGGTTTCGGCCCGGTGGAGGACTATCTGAAACTGGCAGAGCCGCCCGTCTGGTACTTCCTGTTTTACGCCTTCGTCCAGAGCGCAACCCACCGGCAGCTACGGCGCAACGAAGAGCAACAGCGCATCCTGCTTGCCAGCCTCCCCCAGCGCATCTTCTTCAAGGACTCGGATTCCGTTTTCGTGTTCGCGAACGAGCCGTTCGCCCGCGAACTGGGCCTGCGGCCCGAAGATGTGATCGGGAAGACGGACTTCGACTTGCACCCGGAGGAGCTGGCAAGGAAGTACCGGGAGGACGACAAACGGATCATGGGAAGCGGCCAGCCGGAGACGCTGGTCGAAGGGAACGTCGTCGGCGGCGTCGAGCGGACGGTGGAGGTCGTCAAGGCGCCCATTATCGACGATGAGGGACAGATGGTCGGCCTGTTCGGCATCTTCACAGACATCACGGAACGAATCGAGGCCGAGCGGGCACTGCGCGAATCAGAGCAGAAGTTCAGGTCCCTGGCCGACCAGTCGCCCAACATGATCTTCATCAACAAGGGAGGTCGGGTCGTCTATGCGAACCGCAAGTGCGAGGAGCTGATGGGCTACAGCCAGGAGGAGTTCCTCGCCCCGGATTTCGACTTCCTCGCCCTGATCGCCCCTCCGTCCGTGGAGACCATCAAGGAGAACTACGCCAGGCACTTGCGAGGGGAGGACGTGCCCCCCTACGAGTACGCGTTGAGGACGCGGGATGGGGAGGAAATACCGGCCATAATCACAAGCAAACTCATAACCTACGAGGGCGAGCCGGCCATCCTGGCTGTGGTGACCGACATCACGGAGCGCATCGAGGCTGAGGAAGCGCTGCGCGCCAGCGAGGAGCGGTTCCGTAGCGTCCTTTGCTCGCTGAATCGGGCCCTTGTCACCGTTCTCGACCGGGAGGGCAGGCATACGGAGGTCTGGGGTGACCCCGAGTTGCGCGAGCGTTACGGCGTGGAGCCCCGGGACATGGTCGGTCGTTCGTTGAGCGACCTGCTCCCGCCGGAGCTGGCGGACGAAAGGACTGCCGACATCGGGCGTGTTTTCGCGACGGGGGAGCCGCTACAGGTCGAGTTCCCGGTCCAGTTCCCCGCTGGTGAGTTCTGGCACTCGGCATCTTTTTCGCCCATGCGGGACGCTTCCGGCGAGGTCTGCGCGGTCGTTGCGTTCATCCGGGACGTCACGGAGCGCAAGCAGGCCGAGGATGCCCTGCGTGAAGCCGAGGAGCGCTACCGCCTCATTCTGGAAAACGCCACGGACCTGATCGCGCTGCACAGCCTGGATGATTTCTTCTTCCTCTACGTCAACCCCGCGACGCTCAGGACGCTGGGCTACGCCGAGGACGAGCTGATCGGGAAGGATCCGGCCAACTTCATCCATCCGGACGACTTGGACCGGGCCATGCAGGCCTTCGCCAACGGGCAGGGCTCGGCCGAGGTCAGGTACAGGAAGAGGGATGGGACCTACATCTGGCTGGAGCAGACGGGGCGCGTCCTTCCCTCCGAAGGCGACAGGCGTATGGCGCTGACCATATCCCGCGACGTAACGGCGCGCAGAGAGGCCGAAGAGGCCCTGCGCGAAGCTGAGGACAGGTACAGGCAGATATCCGAGAACGCTACCGACCTGATAACGCTGCACAGCCTGGACGACGTCTCGTACCTTTACGTCAATCCCGCAACGCTCAGGAAACTGGGATACACCCAGGAGGAGCTGCTCGGACGAAGCGCACTCGATTTCCTCCACCCCGAGGACCGGGAACGGACGGTTCGGACCTTCTGGGAGGGTGTCGAGAGGGGGCAGGGCTCCGGTGAGTTCCGCTACATGAAGAAGGACGGCTCGTACCTCTGGCTGGAGGCAACCGGCCAGGTCGTGACCGGACAGAAGGGACAGCCCGCCGCACTGCTCATCTCGCGCGACATCACTGACCGCAAGGAAGCCGAAGAGGCCCTCCAGGAGAGCGAAGAA
>CAZSET010000197.1:0-7713 GCA_964605915.1 uncultured candidatus Brocadiaceae bacterium
GGCTATGCCTGAGAAAGCCCTCAAGGAAGTCGCGGCCAAGTATCACCTGAACACCGACCAGGCCGCCGAGATTCTGCGCTTGCTCGACAGCGGTTTCAGCATCCCGTACGTGATGCGCTACCACAAGGAGCTAGCGGCGGGGCTGGAGCCGGACAGCTTCTACGAGCTGATAGAAGAGAACCGGCGCCTGGACAAGTTGGACACCCGCCGGCGTAAGATCATCAAGAAGCTCAAGCAGCGCGAAGTCCTCAACGATGAGCTCGAGCAGAAGATGGAACAGGCTCGGGACATGCGGGAGCTGATCGACTACTACGTGCCGTTCCGCCCCCGCAAGCGCTCGCGTTCCCGCCAGGCACTGGCCCAGGGGCTGGAACCACTGGCCAGGGCCGTCTTCTCCCAGGAGGAACTCATTGCCGACATGGCGGCTGCCGCCGAGCCCTACGTGGAGGCTGAGAAGGGGCTGGCCGGCGTCGAGGACGTGCTCGATGGCGTCTTCCACATCGTCAGCGACTGGGTGGCCGAGGAGAAGTCGCATCGGGACCGCCAGCGCCAGGTCTTCCGCGACGCGGCGGACATCGTTGTCAAGCGGGCCGCCCGATCGCTGCCGGGAAGGCTGGTGCGCGAGTTCCGGTCCTACTTCGATTTTCGGCAGAAGGCGGACCGCCTCCATCCCTATCACATGCTAACCATCCTGCGGGGCAAGCGGCTCAAGGCGCTGGACTATCACTTCGATGCGCCTATGGAGGCGATGACCCGCGCGGCTGTCGAGCTCTACGTTGCCGGGGGCGCCAGCCAGTTCGAGCAGATTGAAACGGAGTTGTCCGCGCTCGGTGAGCTGACCAAAGGCGAGGAGCTGAAGAAGCTCAACAGCACCGAGTTCATCGTGGCCTGCATCAAGCATAGCCTGGCGACGGTGCTGGCGGACGTGACTGCCAGGGAATTGGAACGGGAGCTGTGCAAGCGAGCCGAGGCCCTCGCCCTCGACATCATCCGGCGCAACGTCCACAGCATGCTGATGGCCCGGCCTCTTCGCAAGCGGATACTGGGCATTCACCCCGGCTATCGCACCGGCTGCAAGCTGGCCGCCGTGGATGAACGGGGAAACGTGCTGGCGGCAACCACCGTGTATCCGCACGCCCCCCAGAATGAAGTCGAGGCGGCCAGCAAGGAGCTCAGCCGCCTCATTGAGGAACATGGCCTCGAGGTCGTGGCCATCGGCGACGGGACGGGGGCCGAGGAGACCGAGGCCCTGATCGCCGGTCTGGTGGCCGAGAAGTTTCCCGACCTATATTACACCGTCGTCCCGGAGGCGGGGATCGACGCGTACTCGACCAGTCGTGCCGCGCGCAACGAACTGCCGGGCATACGCGCCGAGGAGCGCTGCAGCGTGGCCCTGTGCCGGAGGCTCCTCGACCCTCTGTCCGAGTTGGCCAAGATCGGCCCGCGCGAACTGTGCCCCGGGCCCTACGCAGACGACGTTAACGGCGGCGCCCTAAAAGAGCTGCTGGACCGCGTGCTTGAAGAGTGCGTGTGCAAGGCGGGCGTCGACGTCAACTCGGCCCATTACAGCCTGCTCAGGTACGTCTCCGGCCTGGGTCCGGAGAGGGCACTGGCGATCGTAGAGTACCGCGAAAAGAACGGCCCCTTCACCAGCCGCCAGCAACTGCGCGAAGTGCCCAAGATCGATCAGGCGAGCTATGATCGAGCGGCGGGCTTCCTCAAAGTCGAGGGTTCGGAGAACCCGCTCGACGTCACGCGCATCCATCCGAGACTCTACCCGGTGGCTCAGGCCATCTGTGAACAGCTTGAGGTCCCGCTCGAGGACGTCCGTACCGAAGAGGGCAGGGAACGGATCGCAGCCGGCCGCAGCGAGATCAAGCTGGCCGACCTCGAAAAGCAGTTCGAAGTGCATTATCTGCTGCTCAAGGACATCGTGGCGGAGCTTGTCGACCCCTGGCCGGACCCCCGCCACGACGAGCAGGGCCCGGTCCTGCGGCAGCAGCGACTCGAGCTCGACCAGCTCGAGCTCGACCAGTGGGTGAATGGGACCGTTCGCAACATCGCCGATTTCGGCGTCTTCGTGGATATCGGGGTCGGCGAGGACGGCTTGATTCATATCAGCCAGCTCGCGGATAAGTACGTCGAGAGCCCTTACGACGTCGTCTGTGTCGGCGACCAGGTCAGGGCCCGAGTGCTCAAAGTGGACACCGATAAGCAGCGCATATCCCTGTCTCTCCGTAAGGAGGGTGGGACCAAGGAGCGCAGCGCCGCCCCGCCGCGCAGACGCCGCACAGGCGAGCAGCGGGGAAGGGTCGAGCACGTTGCTGCCGCCGACGTTCCTTCCAAGAGACCCTCAGGCGCGGTGCAAGCTCCCAAGAGCACCATCGGCTGGCAGAGCCGCCGGGTCCAGAAAGCAGTCGTGTCCGACCGTCTTTCCAAAACGCAGCAGCGAATGCTCAAGAAGCGGGAGCCCCAGCCCCCCCAGGAGAAGGAAGAGGAGGGCCGGGAGGAAGAAACGCGGACGGACGTGGGCGGGCTGCTCGGCAAGCTGGACTTCGCCTCCATCGAAAGGCGCGGCAAACCCAGCGATTGACCCCGGTTGCCGCCGGCCAGTGTATGTCCTTGAGCGTTTCCTGGAAAACGAGCGGGGGCGTCTTGTACCATCTCCTTGCAGCCGCTCCGCGGTTCGGTCAAGCGGGCGGCCCGGTTTGACGAGAGCATGGTTTCGGGCACCTGCAACGGTTCGTGCTGCCCGGATCCCCGCCCCAAATCCCTTGCGAGAGGCCGAACATGTACCGGGTTGGTCAGAAGGAAATCGACGCGATAGCCGAAGTTCTGCTCAGCGGAGAGCTGTTCCGCTATCACAAAGGAGGCCAGTGCGAGCGCTTCGAGCGGCGCTACGCGAAGTTCCTCGGCGTGAAGCATGTCTGCATGACGTCCAGCGGGACGACCGCTCTGACGGCGGCGCTGGCCGGGTTGGGCGTGGGTCCGGGCGATGAAGTCCTCGTGCCCGCCTGCACCTACATGGCGACGGCGGTCTCCGTCGTCGCGGCCGGCGCGATCCCGGTTGTCGTCGACGTTGACGAGACCATAACGCTCGACCCCCGGGCCGTGGCGGCAGCGATCGGGCCGCAGACCAGGGCCGTCATACCCGTCCACATGTGGGGCCTGCCGTGCGACATGGATGCCCTCATGCGCGTGGCCAGGAAACACAAGCTCCTGGTGATCGAAGACGCTTGCCAGGGCGTCGGCGGCGCCTACGAGGGCAGGATGCTGGGCTCCATCGGCCATGCTGGCGCGTTCAGCTTCAACTACTACAAGAACATGACGTGCGGCGAGGGCGGCGCCGTGGTCACCAATGACGACCGCGTCGCTCAGCGCGCCAGGTGCATGGTGGACTGCTGCAGCTTCTACTGGACGGGCCGCAAGCAGGACATGGTTCCCTTCACCAGCAACGGCTCACGCGCCTCCGAGATCGAAGGCGCGATGCTGAACGTGCAGCTCGACCGGATCGGCCCCATCATACGGGCGCTGCGGCGGCAGAAGGCACGCATTCTCCGCGAGACAGCCGAGACCGGCCTGAAAGCCACCCGTTCCAACAGTCCGGACTATGAGTGTGGCTCTAACGTGGTGTACACGCTGCCCTCGGAAGGGCAGGCCGACCGGTTCGCCAGACTGGCCGGCGGGACGGTCTGCGCGAAGACGGGGCGACACATCTACACGGAGTGGGATCCGATCTTCGCCCACCAGGGCGCCCAGCATCCGGCCCTGAACCCCTTCAATCTGCCCCAGAACAGGCGATGCCGCAGCAAGTACACGCGCGACATGTGCGCGAGGTCCCTGGACATCCTGAACCGGACGGTGATGATAAGCACTCGCCCTGATCGCAAGCGATCCGAGGTTACAAAGGTGATCCGGCGCATCAGGGACGCGGCCCGGCAGGTGCTCGAACCGGCCCCACAGTCCAGCTCCCAGGCCGGGCAATGACGCCCATTGAGACGGACCGGCTCTTGCTGCGCGACTTCCGCCCTGACGATTGGGAATCCGTCCACCAGTACGCCTCGGACCCCGAAGTGGCCAGATACATGTTGTGGGGGCCGAACACGCCGGGGGAGACGCGCTCCTTCATCCGTCGGGCCATCGCCGAGCAAGGGGGACGACCCCGCAGGCACTACGAGCTGGCCGTCGTCCTCAAGGGGCAAGGTCCGCTCATTGGCAGCTGCGGAATCCACGTGTCCGCCCCCGAACGAGGGCAGGGATGGATCGGGTACGCCCTCGCTCGGCGCCATTGGGGGCAGGGCTACGCGACGGAAGCCGCCCGCGGCGTGGTGACGTTCGGGTTCGGGGATCTGGGCCTGCACCGCGTCTTCGGCACGTGCGACCCGGCCAACCGCGCCAGCGCTCGCGTCATGGAGAAGCTGGGGATGCGGCGTGAAGGGCTGCTGAAGGAGTACTCCTGGGGAAAGGACGCCTGGCACGATCGTGAGCTCTACGCGGTCCTGGACTGTGAGTGGCACGCGTAGAATGCGCCGGCTTCCGCTTGGCACAGTGGGAGCAGGGCGCAGACGGCGCGGTCACAGCTTCCGCATCACGCCCACGACCGGTCCGTACAGAGCGAACTCGGGGGAGTTCCTGTCCAGAACGATGTCTTCGAAGTCGGGGTTTTCCGCCTTCAGGCGCACCTGCCCCTGGCCGATGAACACCCTCTTGACGGTGGCCTCGTCGCCGATGCGCACGGCTGCAACGGCTCCGTTGGCGACGCTGCCGTTGCCCTTGACGATGACGTAGTCGCCCGGCAGGATTCCGGCGCCGACCATGCTCTCGCCCTCCACCTCGAGCGCAAAGGTGTGCTCGTCCACGTCGAAGAGTCCCGTGGTGGAAAGCGATCCCTCGAGGTTTTCGATGGCCAGCACGGGCGCGCCGGCAGCGATCCGGCCCACGATGGGAATGCCCTGGGGCGACAGTTCCTCGCGTATCTCGATGTTGCGCGCCTTGCGATTGCGGCGCCGGATGTAGCCCTTGCGTTCCAGAGCGTCCAGGTGGTCGGTGGCCGCCTTGGGGCTCCGGAACTTGAACTGCCGGGCGATCTCACGGACGGTGGGGGGACGATTCTCGTCGCGCATGGTCTGGCAGATGAACTCGAATATCTCCCTCTGCCTCTCGGTCAGTCCCTTGGCCATTGCTCTTCCCTCGCCGAGGTCACTAGGTTGCTGGTCGCCGGTCCCGCCTGTGCGTGGCGACGGACCGGAACACGGTGCTACGGCAGATCGCGGTTAACTCAACAAATGTATTATATCGGGTGCCTAGGGCAAGTGCAATCCCTTTTCCGCTGCCGCCTTGGGCCTCGGCCTTCGTTGCGGTAGAATGGCCGTTAATGCTGGCGGAGCGGGAGGCGGTTCCATGCGCGACAAGTGCCTGGAAGAGGAGGAACACTGCGGGGAGCTCCAGCGCAGAGCCGACCGAATCAGCTCCCTGATCGTCGCGAGCGATTACCCGGCCATCGACGTGGTCATCGAGATCAGAAAAGCCCGGGACTTTGCTGGCGAGCACTTCCCGGGCCGCATGTACCTGTTCGAAGGAATCTACGGGCAGCGGTTCAGACGGCTGTGGGAGCAGTTCCGATCGGGTTCCGGCGAAGAGCTGCCGGACTGGTGAGTGCACCTTCTGGCAGGAGAAGATGAGGATGCGCGGGAAGAAGATAGCCGTCATCTATCATTCGCAGTCGGGTAATACGGAGGCGGCGGCGCAGCACGTCGCCGAGGGAATCCGGGCCGCGGGGCAGTTCGAGCTCGTCTCGCTGAACACCAACGAGGGCCGCGTGGATCCCGCCGTGCTGGCCGACTGTGCCGGCGTGGCGTTCGGGACGCCCGATTACTTCAGCTACCCGGCCGGCGGCATGAAGTCCTTCATGGACGATTGGCTCATCGCCCAAAGGGGAGGCAACGAGGACATCAAGGGCATGCCGATCGCCCTGTTCATGACGCATGGCGGCGGGGGCGCTGCCCTGGAGCCGTTCCAGAAGCTCTTCCAGCGCATCGGACCTCAAGTGGGCGAGACGGTCTCGATCAAAAAAGCCCCCGGCGAGCCGGAGGCGGAGCGCTGCCGCGAGCTCGGGGCCGCCCTGGCCCGAGAGGGGGAGAAGTTCCTCCAAGAGGGGCAGTAGCCGCCAGCCCGCCGCTCTTGGAGTGCGGCGGCGTGGCGCCCCTTTGCCGCTGCGGGGGCGGCGCCTGAAGACGAGGACGAGCGCGACGATGAGAATGATCGCGCTTCTGGCGGCTTGACCGCCCGGACGCCTGGCCGTCATGGCCTCGCAGCTTGGGCGCCGTACGGCGGCGGGCGACATGCAAGCAACCCTTGCCGCCAGGTCAGGCAGAAAGGCCATCAGTCCTTCAGTATCTGCGTTCCGATCCCCCTGTCGGTGAAGATCTCCAGCAAGAGCGAGTGAGGAAGGCGGCCGTCGATGATGTGAGCCTTCCGCACCCCGGCCTCCAGGGCGGCGATGCAGGCGGCTACCTTCGGCAGCATTCCGCCGCTTATGATGCCCTCCTGGGTCATGCGCTGGATGTCCGCTTCCTGGACGGTGGACAGGAAGGAGTCCGTATCGCCGGCCCGGGCCATAATGCCGTGCACGTTGCTGAGGAAGACGATCTTTTCGGCTTTGAGAGCCGCGGCAACGGCCCCCGCTGCCGTGTCCGCGTTGACGTTGTAGAGCTGTCCATCCTCGCCCTTGCCGATGGGCGGGACCACCAGCACGCAGCCCTCCGCCGCCATGGCAAGCATGTGGTCGGCATCCACGCTCTCGACGTCCCCCACGAACCCGATGTCGAGCTGTTCCGGCTCTCCCGCCTGGCCCGGGACGGTCAGGATCTTCTTGACGGCCTTCAGGGCGCTTTGACCGTCCGAAAATGTCGATCGCGCCCGGCGGCCGTGCGCCTCGATCCGCCGGCGGATCTCCTCATTGACTTCGCCGGTCAGCACGCGGACGGCAACCTCGAGCGTAGCCGCGTCGGTGACCCGATGACCGCGCACGAAGCGCGGGGAGAGGTTGGCCTGCTCCATCGCGGCCGATATCTGGGGACCGCCGCCATGTACGATGACGGGGCGGATGCCGACGGTGGACAGGAAGACCACGTCTTCCAGCACGTCGTCCAGGACGGCCGCGTTCTCCATGGCGTTGCCGCCGAACTTGATCACCACCGGGCGCCCCGTGAACTGCTGGATGTAGGGGAGCGCCTCGATGAGCGTGTCAGCTTTCTTGATCGCCTCTTCCATCTGGTCTGGGCCTCCGGAGTGTTCTTGGGGCATTCTACCAGGCGCGCGGGCGGCTGTCAGCCCGGGGGCGGGCCTTTTTCGTTCCCCGTCTGGTTGATGCACTGGCGGGCGCGGGTTTTCCGTTGACACCGCAGAGTCACGCCCTATAATCTCAGGCTACCACAGGGTCGTTTGCGATATGACAGAGCCAGAACGGCACGGGGTCGGGCAATGAAGCGGCATTTGTGGTTACTGCTTTTGCTGTGGGCGGCTGCGCCTGTTCTGGCAGCCGATGCGGGCGCGGCCGCAGGCGCACTGGACCGGGACCTAAGGGCGGTGGATCCCTCCGAGCACGTGCGGGTCCTGTCCAGCTATTCGAGCCGCTATACCGGATATCCGGGTTGCGATGAGTCCGGCAAGTACATCGCAAACCAGTTCAGGGAGTTGGGGCTGGCTAACGTC
>CAZSET010000198.1:0-7573 GCA_964605915.1 uncultured candidatus Brocadiaceae bacterium
AGCGAGCTCATCGGCGGACACCTTACCGACACGAACGCCACCTTCCTCGCCCAGGAGCTTGCCGCCCAGGGAATCGAGCTGCTCCACGTCATTCAGGTCGGCGATGATCTGGAAAGACTCAAGCGCATCCTGGCCATGGCCGAGCAGTACGGGCAGTACTGAGGACCCAAATGCCCTCGCCGCCCCTCTCTTCTGGCCCGCCTCTCGCGACCACGTGTCCTCTCAGGACGCACCCCGGAAGCTCAGCTCGCCTCGGTGCAGGAACTTGGGGCAGGCCATGCTGGAGGATGCACCCGCGAACGAGTTCAGCCACACGGTTCGGGCTTGTTCTGCCTCAGTCCTTATCTATGCGCAGTAATACGTCAATCGTCCACACTGATGCTTTGAAGACACTATCCGTGATCTCGCTGAAGAAATAGCCCGGCGGCGTCCTAATCTCGTCCGCCAGACCGTCCGGCAGGCCAAGCTCCACGAGCTTCTTCAACTCGCCTTCGTCGTATGGCAGGTAGTTGTTCCCTACCCAGATTCTACGCTTTGCCCTCAGCGCTGATCCCGGATACTGTGCCCAGGCCACGCGATGGACGAACAACATCCAAGTGTGTTCCGCATGTTCCGCTTCTAGTGCCGGCAGCTCAGCAGGAAGCTTGCTTGAGACCTCGGCCGGCAGATCCGCCAGCAGCCGCCCAGCGTCCCGCGCCAACGGCTGGAATCGCTGATAGGAGTCGATGTCTCCGTGGAAGCTGGACGACATCAGCACACCCGGTCGCCGTACCGGTCTCCCGTCTCGCAACTCAAGGCCAGGATGCTGGATGATCAGGCCGGCGAAAGCCACAGCAGACTGTTTGGCCGCATACTTGGGAGGCCCCACCAGCTTCTCCTGCTGGTCATCTGAAGCCTGCACCATCATATGTGTCAGCCGAGTATTCTCCTCCGCTCCAGAGAGGAATAGGCCTCGCAAGGTCTTGAAAGAGGTAATCCAAAGGGGCTCTTCCACAGTCTTCGGGCCCTCTGCATGCTCGTCAGATTGTCGAGCAGCGGCTCCTTGCTGGGACTCCCAGTTCCTTATGGCCTTCACAACGGCTAACGCCAAGTCCGATGGATGTCGGAACGCTTCCCACACGCGGTCCTCCCCAACCCGCTGACGGAAAGCCAACTGCTTCTCGTACTTGGCGTCCTCCTCACGCAGGTTAGCAGGGAACGGGAAGCCATCGGCCGCAAGAAACATCAAGCGGGGCCTGTTCTCCTTGACTGCCGTCTCGTACTCCAACTGAGTGACGGATTCCTCACTCCCTTCGGGGCAGCTTCCGTAGCGATGCCCGACCAACCCGACGAACAGGTCACATTGCCTCACCCTTTCGGGACAGAACTCCCGCGGTTCGGCATCCCTTGCGCCAAAATGCTCCATGCAGTCGCAGTGATATCCATCAAGGCCTTCAATGGCTTCGCACACTGCACGGCGGTGGTCGCCCAAGTCAAGCGCCGTGGAACTGAGGAACACTGTTCTAACGTGGCCCCTACCCCTGCCTTCGGCATCCCGCTGCTCAGGAATCCGCTGCTCGTGGCCGCGCAGGTCTTTCTCGATGTCGGCTATCAACGACGCGACCCAGGCCGCATCCTGTTTGTTCAGCTCAGCCGCTATGCTGCAGAGCGCCTCAAACCCGATGGCCCGTTTGTCCTCCTCGAAGGCCCGCCGGTCCTCCCACTTCTCACGTCCGGACCATGACCAAGGCGCAATCGCCTCTGCACCCCTGCGGGCAGCGTCGTGGACAGCAGCAAGGCAGGCATACTTCTCGGGCAAGCTGAGCGTGTGATCACGAGTTGGGGGCAGGAGCTGCGGCAATTCAGGCCTGTTTCTCCCGACCAGATCCGCCGGGCACCAACCCTCGATCTCAATCACTCGTAGATCCCAGCCCTGCTGGGCAGGCTCATGGACGAGGCGTCTGTAGTACTCCCACTCCCACCCGTCTTCTGGAGGCCCAGCATCCTGGTTCTCCAGACGGTTGTCACCTTCGACCTTATCCTCGAAGTGGTGCTGCCGGCGTTCGTCCCATTCCTTCTGCTTCTCGTACCTCGCGTCATACTCTTCGAACCGGGCTTTGACCATCTCGCGGAATCTCGGCATCACGTCATACTTCTGGATAAGGCTGCGAATGCGCAACCCCAGGTCGTTGATCCATTCTGGCACGTTTTCGTCCATGCTGAGCGCCTTCTAGATCATCCCCTCAACTGCGCCAGTTTTGCTTGAAGAATGGTGGCGGCCGTTCTGCACCCAGAGTTCCCGATGAAAAGAGAACGAGCGCCATCCCCATTTGCGCTGTAGGATTGTATCACTTCATGTCGGTACTCGCCAGCATTGACCAGGGCCGAGTAAGCGCAGCTGCGGGGCCGCCGCACGGCAGAAGAGCCGGATGCCATGCTGCCGTCATTGTGCCTCGAAGGTGCGGCGCTGGTCCCATAGCCAAGTCTCGCTGGCGAAGCCGGTCTGCCGGAAGTGCTCCAGCCGCTCGCGGTCCAGGTCGATCCCCAGCCCCGGCCCGGTCGGCACGGGCAGGCAGCCGTCCGCGTCGAGCTTGAACGGAGGATCGATGAGCTCCTCGACCAGCGGGTTGCCCACGTTGAACTCCACGAAGGAGCGCGTGTGGAGCGACGAGACCAGGTGCGCGTCCGCCGCCACGCCGACGGCCGTGTTCCACCCGTGGGGCACCACCTCGATGCCATGCGGCTCGGCAAGCCAGGCGATGCGCCGCGTTTCGGACAGCCCGCCCACCTTGGTCACGTCCGGCTGGGCGATGTCCATCGCGCGGCGCTCGAAGTAGGGGACGAAGGACTGCCTGCGCGTGAGCACCTCGCCGTGGGCGATCTTCACCGGCGAGGCGTCCGTCAGGCGGGCGTAGCCTTCAAGGTCGTCCGGCTCGAGCGGTTCCTCGAACCAGTAGACGCCGTAGTCGGCCAACATGCGGGCGCGCTCGAGCGCGTCCTTCAGCCTGAGGGGCCAGTACGGGTAGCTGCCGCCGGCGTCTATCAGCAGCGCAGTGTCGTCGCCTGCGGCTTCGCGCGCCACACGGATCAGTTCCCTGTCCTGGGCCGGGCTTTGCTGGCCGAACGGCTCCCAGCCGAGCTTGATGGCCCGGAAGCCCCGCTTGCGTATTTCGGCAATGCGCTCCGGCAGCGTCTTGACGGGGTCGAACAGGACGGAAGCGTAGGCGGGCACCGACTCGTGGTAACGCCCGCCCAGCAGCACGGAGACCGGCTGACCTGCGGCCCGGCCGGCCAGGTCCCATAGGGCAATGTTAATGCCGCTGATCGCGTGCGTCATCGCGCCGCCGCGTCCGAACCAGTACGTGATCTGGTGGAGCTTCTCCGTGACGCGCTCGATCTCCAGCGGGTTCTCGTTGACGACGAACTTCTTGAGCCACTCCAACGCGCCGAGGCACTGAGGCCTGCTGGAGAACGCGGCACCCCATCCGCTCAATCCCTCGTCGGTGTGCAGCTCGATGAAGACGTGGCGCAGCACGTCGGGCGTGTAGACGGTCCAGTCGGTGATCTTCATGATGTCTCTCCGTTCGGGAATCGGTCTCGGCAGGCGGCCATCTTACGCCCGGCCCCGGGCCCGTGCAACCGGCGCCGGCGTTCCCTCGCGGAGAGCGGCGCGCCCGGTATAATGGCTCGGTTCCGTCCTCCGAAACTTCCCGAGTGGGAGAGGCCGTTCCATGGCTGAAGACAGGTCGTACTACTACGACAAGCTGAGCTGGCCGGAGATCAAGGAAGCCGTTGCGCAGAGGCGCGTGATCCTACTGCCCGTCGGCTCGACCGAGCAGCATGGCCCCCACCTGCCCCTGGACGTGGACAACTTCCTTTGCCAGAGCGTTTGCGAGGGCGCGCTCCGTCTGGCGCCGGACGACGCGTTGCTCATGCCCCCGCTGAGCTACGGCTTCAACTGGCACCACATCGACTTTCCCGGCACGATCGGCATCGCGTGGGACACCTACGTGCGTTTCCTGCTGGACATCGTGCGGAGCGTGGCCCACCACGGGTTCAGGAAGGTGCTGATCGTGAACGGGCACGGCTCGAACAGGCCGCTGGTCGAGGTCGTCGCGCGACAGGCCACCATGGACAACGACGTCATCTGCGCCGCGTTCAGCTACTTCGAGCTGGTCAAGGACGTGGTGGGGGAGGTGCGCGAGTCGCCGAAGGGCTGGGTGGCCCACGCCGACGAGACCGAAACGTCCATGTACCTCTACCTGCGACCGGAAGGGGTGCGCAGAGAGCTAGCCGCTCCCGAGAACGACATGCTGCCGTCGGAGTTCTGGTGGCAGGACCTCCAGGAAGGCGGCAAGATCGGCATGATGGAATGGTGGAGCACGTTCAGCCACACCGGAGTTCTCGGCGACCCGACACTCGCCTCTGCCGAGAAAGGCGAAGTGCTCTACCAGGCGGCCACGAAGGAGCTGGCCAGGCTGATCCGCGAGTTCAAGGATAGGCCCATCCGGCCGCGTGAAGACCATCACTGATCCCCGTGTGTTCGCACAAGGGAGAGGCGTGTCATGCTGGATTTGCTGATCGAGAACGCGGAGGTTTACGACGGCACGGGCAGCCCGTGGTACCTGGCGTCTGTGGGGATCAAGGGCGACCGCATCGCATCCATAGGTGGCGCGAAGCCAAGGGCCCGCAAGACGATGCGGGCAGCGGGCCTAGCGCTCTGCCCGGGCTTCGTGGACGTGCACGCACACTCGCAAGGCATCGTCAAGAGCCCGACTGCTGCGAACTTCCTCCGGCAGGGCATCACGACCACCGTCTCAGGCAACTGCGGCGGCTCCAACCTGCCGGTGGGGAAGTGGCTGAAGAAGGTCGAGGCCGCCGGGCCCGCCATCAACTACGCCACGCTCGTGGGCCACGGCACCGTGCGCCACCGGGTGATGGGCATGGCGGGGCGCAGGCCCACGCGCAAGGAGCTGCGCGCGATGTGCCGGCTGGTCGAGGGGGCCATGCGCGAGGGTGCGGTGGGCATGTCGACCGGTCTGTTCTACGTGCCGGGCTCCTACGCGGAGGTGGGCGAGCTGGTCGCGCTCTCGAAGGTGGTCGCTCAGCACGGCGGCCTCTATGCCAGTCACAAGCGCAGCGCCGGGGGCAAGGTGTTCGAGGCCATTGAGGAGGCAGCCGCTATCGGTCGCGAAGCGCGCCTGCCCATCGAGATATCCCACCTGAAGGTGCTGCACCGGCATGGTCGCACCCGGAGGGACCGCGTCGCGCGCGTGCTGGAAGCCATCGAGGGGCACCGCCGGGAAGGGGTCGAGATGACGTTCGACGTTCACCCCTACGACGCGACCAACACGGGCCTGTCGGCCGTGGCCATTCCGCCCCGCATCTCGATGGACGGCAAGCTGACGGAGCGCCTGCAGGACAACGCCCTGCGGCGGCGCATCCGCGACGAAGTGGCCGGCAAGATCGCCTGGATCGGCGGGCCGGGCAAGGTCGTCCTCTGCACGTTCGAGCGGGACAGAGCACTGGAGGGCAAGTCGCTGGCCCAGATCGCACGGGCGCGCAAGCGCAGCGCCGTCGACACGGCCATGGACCTGATCGTCGAGGGCGACCCGTCGTGTGTATTCCACGCGCTGCGGCCGGCGGATGTCCGGCAAGTCGTTGCGCATGAACTCTCGATGATCGCCACCGATGGCCACGTGGTCCTGCCCGACGAGGCGGTCGCGCACCCGCGCAACTGCGGCACCTTCCCGCGCGTCATCCGGGAGTACGTCCGCGAGCGGAAGCTACTCAGTCTGCCCGAGGCCATCCGCAAGATGACCTCGCTGCCGGCCCGGAAGTTCGGCATTCGCGACAGAGGCCTGCTCGCCGTCGGCGCGAAGGCGGACCTCGTGCTGTTCGACCCCGAGACGATATCGGAGCGGGCCACCTACGAGGAGCCGCTCCGGCCGCCCGAAGGCATCCGGGCCGTGATCGTCAACGGCCACGTCGCGTT
The DNA here is from genome assembly GCA_964605915.1 of uncultured candidatus Brocadiaceae bacterium. Classification (GTDB taxonomy): domain Bacteria; phylum Planctomycetota; class Brocadiia; order SM23-32; family SM23-32; genus DAOVRD01. Next base: position 5,975 of record CAZSET010000198.1, read on the forward strand.
GAGGAACGGACGGCTCTCGCGCACGCGTGCGGGCCAGGTCATCAGGCGGAGGTAGCCGCCGATGGAAGGCGGCGCAGCAAATGCTTTCTGAGTTCGGTGCGTGCATTCTCTGGGCCTTGGCCGGCGCGATGCTGGGTGCGGCGGGGCCCGAGGAGGTCGGTCAGGTGAGACACGAGGACGGCTACCGCGGGATATGGTTCGAGCTGGGGCAGAAAAGCGAGTACGGCGACAAGTACTCGGGCGGCCTGGGCACCTACACGGCCAAGCACGTGCCGCTGGCCCTCCACGCGGCGGGGGCCGAGAAGACGTTCTTCGTCTGGGGCGGCACGATCGAGGCCGGGCGGCATCTGCTCCTGATGGCCGGCTGCTACGATCACAAGACCGGCACGGTCTCGCGGCCGGTCGTCGTGCACGACAAGCAGGGCGTCACCGACCCGCACGACAACCCGAGCATCTGTCTGGACGAGCGGGGGCACGTGTGGGTGTTCGTGGCCGGCCGCGCCACGGCGCGTGACGGCTACAAATACCGCAGCCGCGAGCCCTACAGCATCGACGGTTTCGACCTCGTCGAGGTCCACAAGGGCATGTGCTATCCCCAGCCGTGGGCGGTGGACGGACGCGGCGTCCTGCTGCTCTTCACGAAGTACACGGCGGGCCGGGAGCTCTACTGGCAGACGAGCGCCGACGGCCGCGCGTGGGGCCAGGAGAGCAAGCTCGCCGGCTTCGGCGGACACTACCAGGTGAGCTGGCAGCGCGAGGGGCGCGTCATCACGGCGTTCAACTGGCACAAGGACGGCCGGCCCGACAACAGGAGCAACCTCTACTTCCTCCGGACCGACGACCTCGGCCGTACCTGGACGACGGCCGCGGGCCAGCCCGTCGAGACTCCGCTCACCGAAGTCATCAACCCCGCCCTGGTGCGCGACTACTACGCTGAGGGGCGGCTGGTCTACATGAAGGATGTCAACTTCGACGCGGACGGTGCGCCCGTCATCCTGCACATCACCAGCCCCGATCACCGGCCCGGGCCGCACGCGGCCGATCGCGAGTGGGTCACCGCCCGCTGGACGGGGTCCGAGTGGGAGTTCCGCCCCCTGGCGAAGGCCTGGCACAACTACGACATGGGCTCCCTCTACGTCGAGTCGGACGGTGCATGGCGCGTTATCGCCCCTACCGAGGTGGGCCCTCAGAAGTGGGGCACCGGCGGCGAAGTGGCCATGTGGCTCAGCCGCGACAAGGGGGCCACGTGGGACAAGGTGAAGGACCTGACCGCCGGCAGCCAGCGGAACCACACCTACGTGCGCCGGCCCGTGAACGCCCATCCGGATTTCTATGCCTTCTGGGCGGACGGCAACCCCGATGAGTTCTCCGAGTCGCGTCTCTATTTCGCGACGCGCGACGGGAACGTCTTCATGCTGCCGCCCTCGATGGAAGGGGACTGGGCGAAGCCCGTCCCGCTGAAGTGAGCCGGCGCCCTCGGTTGCAGGAGAGACATCTCACGGTTATCCTGCCGCCGATGCAGCTTTTCGAAGGAGGAGAGGACAGTGGACGCTTACGATTACTGCAAGTACCTGGTGGACACGTGGCCGGACCGCTGGA
>CAZSET010000199.1:0-7528 GCA_964605915.1 uncultured candidatus Brocadiaceae bacterium
CGATGCCACTCGGTTCACCGTGCCGGCCCTTCTGGCGGCGTAGAGGACGGCCGCCAGGATCCCGAGCGCGACAACGCCGCAAACGATCCTGTCGAAGTATTGGAAGAAAAAACCCAGTTTCTTAACCGGCATTACTTGACCTCCGCCGGGGGTACGGCTCGTTATGGCGGCTCAGGCCTGAGCCTATCCCTGTTCGCTTTCTCCGCCTTCTTCGCCTTCTTCCGGTGTCACGTAGTCCAGAACGTAGCCCGAGATGGTGACGGTCACGAGTCCGCCTGGTATCTTTGCGGCTTGCTCCTGGTCGGCTCGAAGCCTTCCGGTGCTCCTTGCGGCGGGCCGTCTAACGCCCGCACGTGCGCCAGGAGCCCGGCCACCGGTGGGCTCCCTGCGGCCGCCCGTTGCCCTGCCCGTCGGGCCCCGGAACTGCATACGGTCCATAGCGCCTGCCTGGGCCATCGCAGCGGCCGCCATTGCCTCGCCGGCCGCAGCCGCTGCCGCTGCCTCCGGAGGCATGCCGGCATCCATGCCAGGGAACGGGCCCATGGGACCTGTCGGAGGAGCGACGGCCGGCATGGTGCTCGGGACAGCCCGAGGGCGACCAGGCAGCCCACGCTGCTGTGGGACCGTCTCCCGTTCGCGGGCCGTCAGAACCGGCGCGGAGCGTCTTTCGACACGAAGTGACGTGATGTTCAGCGGTATCTCGCATGCCAGGAGCCTGTCCAGGACCATGGGCAAGCTCATGTAATCCGTTGCGATGTCAATCTGGAAGGCTGTGGGTTCAAACAGATCCCCGTGGCTGGGGTGCAGCAGGCGCTCGGGCCGAGGCAGGAGCTGTAGCTCACTGAAGACGGGCACAACCATCCGGACCTTGTTGGACGCGCCCAGGCTCTCCATGATGTACTTCTGCAGCCAGTATTGCTTCTCTTCCTGCCGCATCTCCCGCTCGTCCGGCCGTTCGCTCCCGTAGTACTTCCGTATCACGGGCTGGTCGGGGGCCAACAGGAAGCTCTTGTTGATCTCCTCCTCCAGCGCGTCCATTTTCTCCGCGTAAACGTCCTTCCATGTGCCCGGACCAAGCTCGTCACCGGTTTCCGAGTCGACGAAGTGCTGCTCGAGCAGTTGGTCTTGCTTGCCCAGGCCCTCTGTAATGCCCTCGAGATCCTTCCTGTAAGCGGTGGCCAGGTCTTGCAGATTCTGGACATCCCCGCTGTTGTGGACCTCACGTCGGGCAAGGTCTGCCACCTTGGCGGCCTTCTGCTGCCAGGCGGCCATCTGGACGCTATTGTCCCCGCGTGCGGGCACAAACCAGACTCCAAAGACCACGCCGCTGATAAGGACCAAGGCGCCCACAGCAATCCAGAATTTCATGCGTATTATGAAGTCCATTCCTCTACCTCCCGCGGCTAACCGCCACATGTTTACGTGCCGGTACCGCCGATGCGGCGCAGCGCGTCATTCCTGCTGCTCGGCCCCCGAACCAGTGTTGACTATTGCGTAGCCCTGGAAGACAGCGAACCGAACCGAGTCATCCATGGGCTGCGCCAGGTCCTGTCCGTTGACCGGATCGCGCCAGACGTCCCTGACGTCCCCAATCATCTCGACTTGTGCAAAGGCGGGTTCCTGGTCCTCCGGGAACTGCGCCTTGCGCAAGGCTTCGAATACCTCTTCCTCGATGAACGTCAGGCCGATCTTGCGGGATTCGCAGGCGAAGCGCATGACGAGTTGCTGCCCGGCAGACGGCGCTGCCTCGCCCGTTGCTCCCCTGGCAGCGGCCGTCGCGCGTCGGCCCCTGGCGCCTGCGGACGGCGCGGTCGGCCTGACGCCACGCTGTCCCGTGACTTGCGCGCCGGGGGGAAGCCCCGTGGGCCCGCCCATTCCCCTGGGTATGCTCATCGGGCCATACATCGCCGTTCCCGCGCCCGGACGCCTGCCGCCACCCGTTGCCAAGGGCACAACGCCCACCGCTACCGCCGACGCCTCCATCCACACGAAATCCAAGTCGCTCAGGTACACCTCTTTGCCGTGGATCACGTCCGTGAACACGGGTAGCACGCGCAGGAAGATCCCCCGGTCTACGCCGGGCGTCGCGAGGGTTTCCAGACGCTGCCGCAAGTTCGTCACTTCGGCCTGGGCAGCTGTGTACTCGTTCTCCATCTGGGTGGCTTGATCCAGAATGCCCAGCGGGACCTGCTGTTCGGCAGTCTGCAGCTCCTGGGCATACAGCACCTGGCCCAGGATCATGAGGGCGACGGCGATCAGCACGCCAACGGCCCCCGCCAGCGCCCACGGCTTCTTCTGCTCCACGACTCCCGCCAGGGCCACTTCCTCGGGCACCATGTTGATGTGCAGCCGGCCCTCTCCCGCTCCCTGGACCAACAGACCAAGCGCTGCGCAGGAGCCGGCCAGGGCGGACTGGAGCTTCTCTTGTCCCACCGACTCGGCCACCTGGATTCTCTGCAACTGCCGGAGCGGCTGGACCTGGTACTGCAGGGCTGCCGCCAGCATCTGGGGCAGGCCCGTCATCTTCAGCGCGCTTCCGAGCGTCAGAACCCGTTCGAATCGAACCTGCCGGTCCAGGCTCTTGTAGTACCCGAGGGAACGCTGGATCTCGTTGGTCAGATCATCGAAGACGGGCTGGAGGATGCGCAGGATCTGCTCCTTGTGCGCGCTCTGTCCGGCCCGGCGTTTGATCCGCTCGGCTTCCTCGGCCTTGACGCCGAACTGCTCGACCAGCGCGTTGGTCAGATCGTCGCCCGCCACCAGCAGCGTCCGCACCCAGAAGCGCGGCGGGTTGAGGACGATCACGTCCGTGGTGCCGCCACCCACGTCCAGCACTACGAGCGGCTCGCTGACGAGGCCTTCGTACTCGAGCAGGTTGTAGGCGGCCAGCGGTGCATCCTGCACGACCCGCAGGTTCGTCTGCCATGGGCCGAGCAGGTCCATCAGTTCGGCCACCCTCTCCTTCTTGATGGCGAACAGCCCGACCTCTATCTCCTCACCCTCTTCGCGCTCGTCCTCCGCCTTGACGGGCTGGAAGTCCCAGACGACGTCGTCGAGCTCGAAGGGAATTTGCTGGCCGGCCTCGTAACGCATGATGTCGTCGAGGCGCCCGGGCACGGGCGGCACCGGAATGAAACGGTGGAACACCTCGCTGCCCGTCAATGCGACGCAAAGGTCGTCGCCTCCCCCCATCTGATACTTCTGCCTGAACGCAACGATACCTGCCCTGTGCTTCTCGAGGGGACTGGCCTCATAGCCACAGGGAAGTTGGCCGTACACGATCTCGTCGAGCAGGTCGACGGTAATGGTGCCGGTCTTCCTATCGTACGTTCCGCGGGCAGCCTTCAGGCTCCAATCGCCGAAGTCTAGACCCCAGATCACTCTTGCCATTTAGGCAGCACCTCCTTGCCCAGGGCTCGGCGCAATGATAGCGGAACCACACATCGCTGTCAAGCAGCGACGAGCAAAGCCTTCTCGCACCTCTGTACCACTTCCGAAAGGCCATCGTACTCGGCCACGTCGATCCAACGCGCCTGGGGGAAATGGCGCAACCATGTCAGCTGGTGCTTGGCGAAGCGGCGGGTATCACGCTTGATCCGCCTCACTGCTTCGTCCAGGTCAATGCGGCCGTCCAGATATGCCAGAAGTTGTTTGTAGCCAAGGGCCTGGCGCGCCTGGGCACCGAGCCGGTCACGCAGGCCCGCCACCTCCTCCAGCAAGCCCGCCTCCATCATCCGGTCGACTCGCCGGTCGATGCGATCATACAGCAGTGCCCTCGGCCAGCGAAGGCCGACCATGCGGTCGCCCAGCCTGGGCGGGCCTTCGAATTGGTTCTGCCGCCCGCTGATCGGACTGCCCGTCAGCTCGTGTACTTCCAGCGCCCTGACCAGACGTTTAACATCGTTGGGATGAATGCGCCGGGCGGCCCGAGGGTCCACCCGGGTCAGCCGCCGGTGCAGTGCGTGCCCGCCGTGCTTCTCGGCCTCCCGGCACAGCCTGCGGCGCAGCCCCTGGTCGCAGGACGGCCCTTCCATCAGGCCCCATATTATACCTTTCAAATACAGCGCGCTTCCGCCCACCAGAAACGGTCGCTTGCCGCGGGCCTGGATCCCCTCCGTCACCCGCAGCGCCATGCGGCTGAACCAGCCAACGTTGCACGTCTGGTCTGGATCGAGCACGTCGATCATGTGATGAGGGACAAGGGCGCGTTCCTGCATGGTGGGCTTCGCCGTGCCGATATCCATCCCGCGGTAAACTTGCATCGAGTCAACCGACACAATCTCCACCGGGTGCCGCCGCGCCAGCTCGAAAGCGACGGCGCTCTTGCCGCACGCCGTTGGGCCGACGAGAACCCAGCACAACGGCTTCGACACTTGCTGGTCGGTCTGACTCACGCCGTCCGAATCTCCGTGACCTGACCTGAACTGACTGCTCAGCGCACTCCTTGACAGTCTGCCCGGGGGCGAGTTAGAATCCGCTCCGCTTAACAACACTATTACGTCGTCATCCAGGTTTCAACACCACACACCCGATCCATGAAACGCTCGCAGATAAACACCTTCATCCGTGAAGGCATCGAGTTCATCCGACAATGCAGCTTCTGCCTGCCGCCGTTCGCGTTCTGGACTCCCGACGACTGGAAGCGCAAGGGGCACGAGTGCGACGAGATACGCAACCACATGCTGGGCTGGGACGTTGCAGACTTCGGGCGGGGGGACTTCGACCGCTACGGCCTCCTCCTGTTCACCCTCCGCAACGGCGATCCCCGCGGTCCCGCCGGCAGCAAGTCCTACTGCGAAAAGGCCCTCATCTGCAGGGAGAACCAGCGTGCCTTGATGCACTTCCACTGGCAGAAGATGGAAGACATCATCAACCGCGCCGGCGCCGACCTGGTCATCCAGCTCTACGGCTCCGATGAGAATGAGGAGATTGAGCGGGACAGACCCGTTACGGTGAGCGTGGACGGCGTCGAGACGGAGGTGCCCGCCGGGGGCCTGCTCAGGTTGAAGCCCGGCCAGAGCGTATCTCTGGTTCAGGGGCTCTATCACGAGTTCTGGGGGGGAGGCGGCACGGTTCTGGTTGGCGAGGTGTCCGCCGTCAATGACGACATGGCCGACAATCGCTTCGCCGAGCCGGCCGGGCGCTTCCCCGAGATAGAAGAGGACGAGCCGCCTCTGCACTACCTGTGCAACGAGTATCCCCCGGCCCGGTGAACGCACGCCATCACTTCGCTCCGTTCCTCTGGCAAGGCATGAACCAGTGAAAGACGCCATCGCCGGCGTTGACCTGGGAGGAACCAACATCAAGGTCGGCCTCGTTTCGCCGGAGGGCGCCGTCCTTCAGCGCCATCAGACGGAGACGCGATCCGACCTCGGCCCCCAGACCGTGGCCGAAAGGATCTGCCAGGCCGTGCGCGACTGCATGGAGGCGGCCGGCGCCGGATCGGTCCGCGGGCTGGGCGTCGGCAGCCCGGGCACCATAGACCTTGCCGACGGCGTGGTCCTTTTCTCGCCCAATCTGCCCGGCTGGCGCGACATACCGCTGCGCCGCATGATCGAGGACGATCTGCGGCTGCCCTGCACGCTCGACAACGACGCCAACGTGGCGGCCCTGGCCGAACAGTGGGTCGGGGCGGGACGCGGCGCTTCCTCCCTGGTGCTGCTGACGCTCGGCACCGGCATCGGCGGCGGCATCGTGCTGGACGGGCGGATATGGCACGGCGGCAACGGCGTGGCCGGCGAGATCGGCCACATGAGCATCAATCCCGACGGACCCCTCTGCGGCTGCGGCAATCGGGGCTGCATCGAGGCCTACGCCAGCGCCACTGCCATGGTCCGACGGATGCGCGAGGCCGTTCAGGCCGGAGCCCGGAGCTCCCTCGCCGACCATCTCGATGAGCTGACCGCGGAGCGGATCCACAGGGCGGCCCGCGCGGGCGACGCCGCCGCGCAGCAGAACATCGAACAGACCGGGCGCTACCTGGGCGTCGCGGTCTCCAACATCATGCACATCCTCAACCCGCAGGTCATCGCCTTCAGCGGGGGCGTCACGGCAGCCGGCGACATGCTCATGCAGCCGCTGCTGGATGAAGTGGAGTGGCGCACGCTGGAAGCCTCGCGACGGAACGTGAAGGTCTGTTTCGCCGAGCTGCCCCGCGACGCCGGCGTGATCGGCGCCGCCCGCTGCTCCATGCTGCGATGAGCGGCCTCCGGTCGGGCCAGCCCCCCTTGTTCGGCGCGCCGAAGTCACCACACACCGGCGCGGCAGCGCGTCACCCCTCCGAGCGGCGATCGGCGGCATGCCGGTCCAGGTAACGCTGCAGGATGATCTGCGCCGCCATGCCGTCCACGTCCGCCCTGCGCCTGCGCATGCTGGCTTCCATTTCCGACAGGGCGCGGTGGGCCTGCGCTGATGTGAGGCGCTCGTCTTGCCCCTCAACGGCAACGTCGGGCAGGCATTTCCGCAGCCGCTTCATGAACCCCCTTACCTTGCGGGCCTGAACGCCCTCGGCGCCGTCCATCCGCAACGGCATCCCGACGACGATCCGCTCGACGCCGCGCTGGCGGACAAGGTCCGCGATCCTGTCCAGCTCCTGCCCGTCCCTTTCGATGGTGTCCGCGAAGTGCGCCGCTATTCCGAGCTCGTCGCTGACGGCCGCGCCTATCCTGCTCTGGCCCCAGTCGAGTCCAAGGACGACCATCCCCGCGCTCCCTCCGCCGTAACCGTTCCCAAGAAGCCGCCATTCTAACCCGCCGCGCGCCCCGTGCCAACTCCGCAGCGGCCGCTCGTCCGGGCGCTGCCGGGGAGCCCCGGCAGGCCGTCGGGCACGGGCGTGCGCATGCGTGGGACCGGAACTCCGCCCCTGCGCCGAGGTCCCCCGCGCGGCGACTGCCGCGAAAATCAATGGGAACACGGGAAATCTTCGGACGGCAACACAGCCAACTCGCCATGTGTCTGCTACCAGATAAGAACCATCCCGTTGCTCAACATACTCCCCATAGGAGGCTGCCCCCCTTTCCGCTCCGGCCTCGCCTGACGGCACACTCGGGGGGAACGCGCTGCAAGGAAACCGGCCAGAAAAAAGGCTTGACAAGGCAGATCGCAGGCGCTAATATTGCGACCGTTTTGCTAATCATAATCTGGGAAAAGCAATGCTGTACTTACCTTTGCACACGGCTTTACGACTTAGAATCCCTAGACACGTGGGTTATCAAGGGTACTGACAAATAGCCAAATGGGATCGTTGAGATACTGATGGGAAACAACAGGAACCGCTCGCTCGTCCGTCTCTTCGGCTACCAGGATTCGGTGAGCCTGGACGAGCGCGGCCGCTTTCGTCTGCCCGACGACCTGGCCTCCGCGCTGCACCGGGAGCTGGGCCGAGTCCAGCGCGCGGCCGACCCGCAGATGGCGCTGGCTGCCTACGAAAGGCTTTCCTTCTACTTCGTGCCCGGCACGCAGCGGCGGGTGTTTCTCTACCCCATCCCCAACATCGACCTGGCCCTCGAGCGCTTCGAGAATCCTCCCG
>CAZSET010000200.1:0-7490 GCA_964605915.1 uncultured candidatus Brocadiaceae bacterium
CGGCGTTCTCGCTCGACCTCGGGCCGACGGAGCGGGTTCTGCAATAGCGCCTAAGATATTGAGGCTCGAGGGCGAGCAAGAATGATCAATCAGACAGAGAATATCGGCGAGATTGGTCAGTCTTGACCTGCCCCCAGTTGTGGTGCCAGGTGCTGAGTTAGTCTGTGCTCGATCGCTTCCGGCGCCGGGGGGATCGACGTGACCGGGGCGGCGTCAACCGGCCGCGGTGCCATGGCGGGCCTTCACTTGCCGGGCCAGCAGCTTCATGTTGGCATACGGGGCGTCCAAGGGGACGGCGCACTCGGGCCCGATGATGTCTATCCGGCAGCGGAGCTTCTCGTTGACGTCTTCGATGACCTGCTCCGGCGTGCCCTTCTGGATCACTTCCAGGTTGCCGGTGCCGCCCATCAGGGCCAGGCGCTCGCCGGCAAGCTCGCGCGCCACGGGCGCCGGCACCTTCGAGTCGAAGTGAAAACACGGCAGCCCCGTCTCCCTTATGTGCCCGATCCTGTCCGACGTGTCGCCGCAGATATGGAGGATGAGGGGACAGTTGATGCGGGCGTTCAGCTCCTCGTGGATGTCCCTGAGGAAGTCGCGGTAAGCGTCCGGCGAGCAGAGGTCCCGGGTCGCATGGTCTGCCAGGCAGAGGGCGTGCGCGCCTGCCTCGATCTGCGCGTTGCCGAAGGCGACCGTCACCTCCTTGAGCGAGGCCATCGCGCGCTTCACCGCTTCCGGGTCCAGTATCGTGTTGATCAGGAACTCCTGCACTCCGAAGACGTGGTATCCGAGCGTCCACGGGCCGAAGACCTTGCCGACGATGGCGACCTCGTCGCCGTACCTGCGCCGCAGGAGCGCGAGCGCATCGAGCGGCACCTTGCAGCCCGGCCTGTGCAGAAGGTCGGGGGGAATGCTGATCTCCTCACCCATCCTGCAGAGGGGGTCGCGGCAGCCTGGCATGCGGTCGACTTCGCCCCACTCAACGTTGCAGCCCAGCGCTGCGGACTCGTGCCACACGCTGAAAAGGGGCATGACGTTGTCGAAGCCGATCTGCTCGTAGCCGGCGGCCGCCAGCCTGGCCATCTTTTCGGCGTCGAGGTGCGCTTCGGGGAAGAACACGCCGACTTCTTCCATGAGGTCCACCGTCACTGCGGACGTGGCCGTGCCGGTAGCGGGACGCGGGACGGAAAGGCGGTGCAGGGCGTTGATGAATATGTCCCGGGGGTTCATCGCGCGGAATCCTACCAGAAGCGGGGGACACCCACAAGGCCGGCCCATTCGACGGGCTCAGGGCAGGCTCCCTTCGGCGATCTCAGGGCAAGCTGCCTCTGCGCATCACCGGGCGGAGCGGAGGTAGTCGAACCACGGCTCGAAGCCCGTGCCCTGCGTGGCGGAGGTCTCGAAGATCCTCACCCCCGGGCGCACCTTGCGTGCGTCCTCCCTGACGCGTTCCAGGTCGTACGGGCAGCGGTCCACGAGGTCCACCTTGTTGATGAACACCACGTCCGCGCGCACGAAGAGGGCCGGATACTTGCGGATCTTCTCGTCGCCTTCGGGGACGCTCAGCACGGCGACCTTCGCGTTCTCCCCCAGGTCGAAAGTGGACGGGCAGACCAGGTTCCCCACGTTCTCGATGAAGAGAAAGTCGAGGGCGTCGAGGTCCAGTTCGTCGATGGCGGTGGCCACCTGCGCGGCGTTGAGGTGACAGCTTCCGCCGGTCTCGATTGCGCGCGCTTGGATGCCGTGCTCTGCGACGCGCTCGGCGTCGAAGGCCGTCTTCACGTCGCCGATGACGGCGGCCACGCGCCCGTCGAAATGGTCCGCCGTGTGCTCAAGTATGGAGGTCTTGCCGCAGCCGGGCGAGCCGATCATGTTCATCGCGTAGACGCCGCACCGGGCAAAGAGGTTGCGGTTGCGCGCCGCGATGACGTTGTTGCTTTCCTGTGCCGACCTATTCAGGTCAATCCTGGCCATCCTCGACCTCGACGTACTCGATGGTGACGTCCTTACCCTCGATGACGTCCCGGAAAAAGCTGCCGCACTCGGGGCAGGGACTGAACATGTCCTTCGCCTCGTAGCGGAGCCCGCACTCGCACTCGACCACGGCCGGCACGGGGGTCAGCCGCACCTCGGCATGCTCCAGGCCGTTCTCGTCGAGGATGAGCCTCATGCAGAACTCCAGCGACGACAGGTTGACCGCGGACAACGCGCCTACCTGGACAGCTATCGCCGTCACGCGGCGCTCCCGGCCGCTGGCGGCCAGGGCTGTGCGGACGATGCCTTCCGAGAGTGACAGCTCATGCATGGGATGGCTCTTCGGTGGCGGACATGTACCATTATAAATGCCTGCGACCGGCCGGTCACGCGGAAGCCGCGTGTTTGCGCGCCTTGACATAGGGTCGGGATGGGGTACAATGGATAGTACGTTCGGTTCTTTTCTGCCTTCCTCAGACGGGGCGCCGCCGGAAACCAGCACGGACGTACGACGGCATTACGAAGGGCGCGCGTGGACCTCCTGCACTAAACTGACTTCGAGGGGCTGCCCGGGTCGCCGACGTCCTCCATCCCTTCGCACCGGCCCGTGACTCCGCTACGTCACTGATCGGCCATTGCCACGCGGGCCACGGGCAACCGAGGCTTTCTCCTTGTGATCGCCGCGTTCGCCTGCGTGCAGGGGAATGGTCCCCGAGGGTCCGACGGCGGACGGGGAAGGAGCGTTCATTGGCCGGTGCCGGACCAGGTAACATGAGAACCAAGAAGAGCAACTCCCTCGACAAAGTGCGCGTGATCGGCATCTTCGCCCACGTGGACGCGGGCAAGACCACCACGTCGGAAGCGGTTCTGTACCACACGGGCCGCATCCATCGCGTCGGCAGCGTGGACGAGGGCAGCACGCAGTTGGACTGGATGACGCAGGAGCGGGAGCGCGGCATCACCGTCACTTCGGCCGCGACGACCTGCGACTGGCGGGGCCACCGGATCAACCTGATCGACACGCCGGGGCACATCGACTTCTCGGCTGAAGTCGTGCGTTCCATCCGGGTGATCGACGGGGCCGTCATCGTGCTCTGCGGCGTCGGAGGGATCGAACCACAGACCGAGGGCATCTGGCTGCACGCCGAGCGCGGGAAGCTGGCCCGATTCCTGTTCGTCAACAAGCTCGACCGCCGGGGCGCCGACTTCGAGCGCGTCATGGCGCAGATCCGCGACAGGCTGACGCCGGACGCCGTGGTGCTCCAGCTTCCCATCGGGCGCGAGGGCGACTTCCGAGGCGTGGTCGACCTGATCGAGGGAAAAGCCCTGGTCTGGCGGGGCGACGCGGCGGAGCCGTCTGTGGAACCGGTCCCTGCCGACATGGCGGATCAGGTGGCGACCGCCAGGACTTCGCTAATCGAGGCGATCTGCGAGACGGACGACATCTTGCTGGAGCAATGGGTGGCAGGGGAGGAGCCCGAGGCAACGGCGCTCCGGCGCGCCCTCCGCAGGGCCACGGTTCGGGGCGCGCTCGTTCCGGTCTTTTGCGGCTCCGCGCTGAGGAGGATCGGGATTCAGCCGCTGCTTGACGCAGTCGTCGCGTACCTGCCCGCGCCGGGCGACGTGGAGCCCGTGGCGGGCATTGCGCCGGCCGGGGCCGACCTGGCAGGTGAGGAAGCGACCGTGACGCGAAGGCCGGCCGAGCCCGACGCGCCCCTGTGCGCGGCCGCGTTCAAGATCGTCAGGGACCCATACGTCGGGCACCTGACGTGGGTGCGGATGTTCTCGGGCAGGCTTGGCGCGGGCGACACCGTGCACAACCCGCGGACGCAGAGCGAGGAGCGAGTCCAGCGCATCTACCGCATGCACGCCGACCAACGCGAGCAGGTGGACGAAGTCCTGCCTGGCGGCGTGGCGGCGCTGGTGGGGGTCAAGTCGGCGCTGACCGGCGATACGCTTTGCGACCCGGCGCATCCCATCATCCTCGAGGCCCAGGGGTTCCCTGAGCCCGTCATCATGGTCGCACTGACTGCCTCGTCCGACGAGGAGAGGGGCAGGCTGCAAGAGGCCGTGCGGCACCTGTGTGATGAGGACCCCACGCTGGTGATGCGGCAGGACGCGGAGACCGGCGAGCTGACGCTGGCCGGGCTGGGTGAGCTGCACCTGGAGATCGCGGTGGACCGCCTGCGCACCGAGTTCGACGTGGTCGCGAGCGTCAGCCCGCCTAAGATCACATACCGGGAGACTGTGCGCGGCACGGCGGAAGTCAGCCTGACCTATAGCAAACAGACCGGTGGGCACGGTCACTACGCTCGAGTGCAGGTGCGGATCGAGCCGCTGGAGCGCGGCGCCGGCGTCGTGTTCGAGAACGATGCCCCGGGGAGCGAGCTGCCTGCAGAGGTGGGGCGGCCGACAGAGCTGGGCGTACGCGAGGCGCTTGAGAGCGGCATCCTGGCGGGATGGCCCATCACGGACGTGCGGGTCACGCTGCTGGGGGGCAAGTTCCACGAAGTCGACTCGTCCGGGCAGGACTTCGAGATCGCGGGCTCCATGGCCGTCAAGGACGCAGCGCGCCGGGCGAAGCTCGCCCTGCTCGAGCCGATGATGCGCCTCGACCTTAACGTGCACGAGCAGGAGCTGGGCGCTGTGACCGCAGACCTGGGCCGACGGCGCGGTCGTATAACGGGGATGGAGGTGCGGGGAGGCGTCTGCAGCCTGAGCGGAGAGGTTCCCCTGGCCGAAGTGCGCGGCTACGCCACGGACCTGCGGAGCCTGACCCACGGGCGAGGCACGTTCATCCTGGAGTTCCGGCGTTACGAATTCGTGCCGGCGCACATCGCGGAAGCGCTTGTCGTCGGGATGCAGCCTGCCGCAAGCAGGTGAGGAGGCTGAGGCATGGCGAGGCCGCGAGGCCCCGTGTTGAAGCGCCACCGGCCTGCTTGCCCGTTGGACGCAGCGGCGGCTCAGAGCTTGCGGTAGTAGACGACCTTCGGCATCTGGATGTTGAATCCCGCCTTCTCGTAGGCCCGGCGGGCGGGCGCATGGCCGGGGTCGCCCCCCGTCCGGACCTGCACGAATCGCATTCCGCGTTCGCGGAGCCTGTCGAAGGCGTAGTCGTACATCCTGCCGGCGACGCCTTTGCCCCGGGCGTCTGCGTGAACGGCGTTGTTGCCGATCTCGCCGACGCCGGTGGACTCATCGGCGTAGTAGGTGACGAAGCCCAAGACGGGCCCGCCGTCCTCCGCCACGCAGACCATTGCCCGACTGCCCGGAGCGCACGCCGAACGCACTTGCTTGGCCTTCCGCTGCTTCCAGCCGGAATGGAGGGCCGCGAATAGCTCCTCGCCCATGACCTGACGGCGCACCGCGTTGAGAGGCTCCCATGCGGCGACGGCAATGTCCACGAGCGTGTCCACATCGTCGGGGCGAACGTCTCGGATGAGTATGCTGTCCGTCATGGCTGTCGGTTCCGTCAGCGGGCGGGAACACGCCCCCGGCTCAGGGCACGCGCGGCCGGCGGGCATACGAGCGGCGCATGGTAGCGGGGCGCCCACCGCATGTCAACCGCCGCGTTCTCAGGCATTCGTGCTGTGCGGGTCGGACGCGGATTCGCACGGCATTCCCACGGATTCCCTTGACCGTCTGGAGCGCTCGGTATATCATGCTTCGTTCTGTTGGTTGCCGCGCGCATCGCCGGCGACGTTCTGCCGGTATTCGGAGCTGGTACGTTTCCGCTCCCTGTTGGCCAGCTGCAGTGTGTGCCGGCATTATGGCAGTGCTCTCAGCGATCACAGGACCAGGAAGCTGCGAATGGCGGAGCCGAAGTTCCTTCCCGACGCCAAACTGGTCGAGTTCCTCACGGGCCTGCCCGGGGATCGCAAGGCCGTCAACGTATCTTCGGAGGAGACTCAGCTCTGGGCTGAGCTCGGGGCTGCCGATCCCGCCGAAGTGCTGGCTGGCTTGCGAGGGCCCCGTCCCTCCTATTCGTTCAAGAGCGCCCTGATGCCGGCCACCGAGCTGGTGGCCAGGTACGGAAAGGCGGAAGGCGACCCCCTCGAGGAGATGAGGGGCCTGACCGTAACCGTCATCGGCGTGCGCGGCTGTGAATGTCGCGCCATCACCTACCTGGACAGGATCATGCTGGGCGAGCCGATGGCGGATCCGTTCTACCGGACACGGCGCGACAACGCCTTCATCGTCGGCGTTGACTGCGCGGTGCCCGCCGAGTCGTGCTTCTGCAACCTGCTGGGCGAGGCCGCCTATCCCGAGGTCAACTACGATCTGAACTTCTCCCCCATGGCTGACGGATTCCTGGTGGAGACGGGCAGCGAGAAGGGCCGCAAGGCCCTCGGTAGCCTGGGATCACTGCTGTCCGAGCCCACGGGCGGACAGCTCGAGCAGCGCAAGCGCATGCGCCTGACGGCTGCCGAGCAGTTGACGGAGCAGAACGCCGAGTATGACTTCCCCGAGGATTTCGTGTCCGCTTTGCCGGATACGCTGGAGGATCTGCTCTGGCGAGCGGAGCTGGGCAGGTGCGTTCAGTGCGGCGGCTGCACCGCCGTCTGCCCGCAGTGCTACTGTTTCCTGCTTTACGACCAGGAGACGGGGAGCGGTGCTTACGAGCGCGGGCGGCTGTGGGATAGCTGCCAGTTTACCGGCTATTCCCAGATGGCCGCCGCTCCCGGGCTGGCGAAGCCCGACCCCCGCCGCGACCACATGAGCAAGTTCCAGCACAGGTTCGCGCACAAGTTCTGGTACAGCCCATTGACTATGGGCATCCTGGGCTGTGTGGGCTGCGGACGGTGCGGGGACACTTGTCCGGGCGGAATAGACTTGCGCAGGGTCCTTTCCAACGTGAATAAGGCGTGCGCTGAACATGGGTGAGAACGTCTACCGGCCGATCAGAGCCGAACTGCTTGAAGTCAGGCAGGAGACGCCTACAATCAAGACCTTTCGGATGGCTCCGGACGAACCGGTGCCGTTCCGTGCCGGGCAGTTCGTCCAGTTGACCATGCCCGGCATCGGCGAGGCGCCTTTTACCCCCTCTTCGTCCCCTTCGGTCGAGGATGATCTGGAGATCACGATCCTCAAGACCGGCTCGGTGACGGACGCGCTGCACGAGCTGGAAGGGGGCGGCGTCGACCTCGGTGTGCGCGGGCCGTTCGGCAAGGGCTACCCTACGGAGAAGATGCAGGGCCATAACGTCCTGGTGGTCGGCGGCGGGGCCGGCCTGGCCCCGCTGCGTTCGCTGCTGCACTACCTGTTCGAGCACATCGACGACTACAACGTGGTCGACATCAAGTGCGGCTCGCGCAATCCGTCGGAGCTCCTTTACAGGGACAGCTTCCAGGACTGGGCGGGCCGCGACAAGGTCTCCTTCGACGTGACCGTGGACATTCCGGACGACAGTTGGGACGGCAAGGTGGGCGTGGTCACGACGCTGCTGGCGGACTTCGACTACGACATCGAGGACACCTACGTCGTGAGCTGCGGGCCGCTCATCATGCTCCGTTTCGTGA
>CAZSET010000201.1:0-7478 GCA_964605915.1 uncultured candidatus Brocadiaceae bacterium
GATCACATCTACCTTTCAATGAACCGCAAGATGAGCTGCGGCTTCGGCAAGTGCGGCCGCTGCAACATCGGGCCTTACTACCTGTGCAAGGACGGTCCGGACATCTGCTACGAAGCCATCAAGGATTACAAGGATGCCTTCTCCCTTTGACAAGGCCGTGCCGCGCTGCCTTCTGTGCTCCATGCATTGCCCGATCGGGGCGAGTGTGGACGTGCTGGGGCACCTGCACACCGTCTTCGGGCCGGACCTGGGACGCGACCAGGGCGCCTGTGTGCGCGCCCTGACGGCGGCCCGGCTGGTGGACGTGCCCGAGCGCATCTTCGCGGCCCGGTCCGGCGGGCAGGCGACGTCGGCCGACGCCGCGCTGAGGAGCCTGGTGTCCGCCGCGGGCGATCGCGGCGCGGACGGACTGGCCGTCATGGTGGACGTGAACCGGCCGCTGGAGGGAGTCCTGGCTGTGGCGGCGCTTTGTCGCGAAGCCGGCGTGCGCCTTTGTGCGTGCGCGCCTCTGGAGGACCTGCCTCTGGTCCGCGCCGGTCTGACCGCCGCGGCGCCGTTCGAGCAGATTGCCGAGTGCGACTTCGTGCTGGCCGTGGGCGATGCATTCAGTTCGCATCCTGCCGTCGCCAGACCCGTGCGCGACATGCAGTTCGGCGAGCGGGGCCACCGGCTGGTCTGCGTCGACTCCGCCTGGGGCCGAACCTGCCGGGGAGCAAACCAGGCCATCACGGTAAGCCCGTTCAAGATGGCCGGCTTCATGAGCGCGCTGGCGACGGCGTGCGGCGCGGAGTCGGTTGGGGATGCCCTGGGCGTCAAGAGCGTCGAGGAAATCTGCGGCATGCTGGACGTCCCCGCGGCGTCGGTGGCCTCACTGGCTGCCGGCCTGAAGGGCGCCGCCTCACCCGGCATCATCCTGTCGCATTCGCTCGGGCGGTACGCGAACGGCGCGGCCGTCGCGGCCGCCGTCAGGGAACTGGCAGCCGCCGTCGGCGCGAAGGTCTGGCCGCTTCTGGTTTCGACGAACTCGGCCGTGCTTCCGGCTCTGAAAGCTTCCTTCGGCTCAGTCGAGCTGGCCGAGCTGATTCGGGATGTGGAGGGCGGGCGGATTCGCAGCCTGTTCGTGATCGGCCTCGACCCGCTTTCGATGCTGCCGGCGAAGCTCTGGCAGACGCTCTCGGAGGGCGCGGAATTGCTCGGCTGGGCCGGGTCGCTGGAGAGCGACGTTTGCGGACAGGCCCGTCACGTGCTGCCGCTGGCCTTCCCGTGGGAAGAGGGTGGCACGGTGCTCGATCCGACGGGCAAACCGGCGGAGAGCCCGGCGTGGCTCGCAGCGCCACCCACGGTCCTGACGCTGAAGGACCTCGTCGGCAAGGCGGTGTCCTACGCCGGAGTTGGGTCCGCCCCGGCGCCCGGTTTGGATGCGCTGCTGGAGCGAGCGGCCAACGCGGCGCCGACGGAGGAGTTGATCGGGCCGGAGATGCTGGAAGCGAGTGAGGCCGGCGAGGGCAAGGCACTGCTGGTTGGGACGTCCGAACCCCAGGGCTACACGGGCGGTCTGTCGCTTGCCAGTTCGAACTGGCAGCGTCGCCTAGCCGCGGAGGAGGCCGCCGTCCTGTCGCCCGAGCTGGCGGCTGAGCTGGGTATAAAGGGGAGGAGCGCCGTGGCGCTGACCAACGGCGCAGAGACGACGGTTCCGTGCAGGACCGCCGACGGCGGCGAAGGAAGGGCAGTGGCGCTGCCGGCGCATTGGGACGTGCTGAGGGAATTGCTCCAGTGGCGCGGGGCGGACGGTGCGGTCGAGCCGGCCCCGGCCCTGGTTGACATACGCAAAGCCGAATAGGACTCGGCGAGGTGGAGTGCATGGCGGAAGTGCAAACGGTCCAGCAGCAGCTTGTGATCGACACCGAACGCTGCATCGGGTGCAAGAGCTGTGCGGCAGCGTGCTTCTACAGTCACGTCGAGTTCCCGGCGCTGCGGTACGAGGAAAGCGAGGCCAGCTTGGCCCTGCCCGCAGTGTGTCGTCAGTGCGAAGACGCCCCGTGCGTGGCCGCGTGTCCGAACGACGCCATGTACGTGGACGAGGCGGGGATCGTGCGGCGCAGCCCCGTTCGGTGCACGGGCTGCCGATGCTGCGCGCTGGCGTGCCCCTTCGGCGTCATAGACAACGAGATCACCAGGCGCGAGGTAGCCAAGTGCGACCTGTGCGCCGACCGCACTCCCCAGGGATTGCCGCCTCGGTGCGTGTCCGTCTGCCCGTCGGGCGCGCTGAAGTTCCTGGAGATCACCGAGGGCGTTCGCGAGGCCGGGTACGTGCTGGTCAGCGGTAGGACTCTTCACGGGTCACGGTAACCGACGAAATCATGCACGCAGTTGCCATCACACTCGGGATAGTCGGGACGGCGGTGCTGGGGCTCCTTTTCCAGTGGATCGACCGTGTGGTGACGGCCCGCATCCAGTGGCGTAAAGGGCCGCCTATATACCAGCCGTTCGCGGACCTGGTGAAGCTGCTCGGCAAGGAGACGGTCGTCTCCGAGCGCGCCTCGCTGGGGCTGTTCCTTCTGGCGCCGGTCTTCGGCGTCATCGGAGTATTGGTGGCGGCGACCATCCTGTGGTCGGCAGCGATCGACCCGGCCCACAGCTTCGTGGGCGACCTCATAGTCGTAGTGTACTTCCTGACCTTTCCCTCCCTGGTGCTCATCCTGGGAGGATCGGCCAGCGGGAGTCCGTATGGGGCGGTCGGTGCGGCCCGCGAGATGAAACTCGTCATCGGCTATGAACTGCCTTTCATCCTGGCACTAGTACCGCCGATCCTGAAGGCCGACTTCAGCCTGAAGTTTTCAGCGATACTCCAAGCGCAAAGCGACGGCGTAACGCTGGCCAGCGTGGGGGGCTTCCTGGCCTTCCTGTGCGCGCTGGCAGCGGTGCAGGCCAAGCTGGGCGTGGTGCCCTTCGATCAGGCGGAAGCCGAGACGGAGCTGGCGGGCGGGGCGATCCTGGAGTACTCCGGCCCGGCGCTGGCCATGATCCGGCTGATGCGGGGAATGCTGCTGTTCGTGCTGCCCCTGTTTGTGATTACGGTCTTCTGGGGAGGCGTGCATCTGAGCGGCTGGGGCTGGCTGACCACTCCCTTGAAGTTCATTGTGTTGCTGGTCGTTATCGTTCTGATGCGGAATACGGCGCCCCGGTTGCGCATTGACCAGGCGGTCAGGTTCTTCTGGTTCATTGCGGCGCCGGTAGCCGTCATAGCCGCGCTCCTCAGTATGGGCAGCTTCGGACTGTCCTGAGGAACGGGCGTAGACGAAGGACTCGAGGATGGCGGTTCTGGACAAGCTGAAGCTCTGGGGCCTGAAGAAGTCGCCGTGGGTCTACCACATCAACACCGGCGCGTGCAACAACTGCGACATCGAGATACTCGAACTGCTGACGCCGCGGTTCGACGTGGAACGGCTGGGCGTGCTGCTGGCGCCGTCGCCCCGGCATGCGGACGCGCTGCTTGTGACGGGCATCTGCACCCGGCAGGCCAGGCCCCGGCTGCAAGAGATATATCGGCAGACGTCCCAGCCGTGCCTGGTCGTTTGCGTCGGAGCGTGTGCCTGTACGGGTGGCATCTTCCACGACGCCTGGCACTTCGCCGGTCCGGTGGATGAAGCAATCCGGGAAGTGGACCCCGACGCGAAGATCATCTACATCCCGGGCTGCCCCCCGAAGCCGGAGGCGATGATCGCCACCATAGCCAAGGCCCTGGGCGACCTGTAACGGAGAGCAGGAAGTGGCCGAAGACCTCGAAGCTGTCGTTCAGCGCGTTCAGGAGCTGGCCGCCGATCTGGCGCTGGAATGCGACAGGCCGCGGCCGAACCGGCTCTACTTCAACGTGGCGAAGCAGAACGCCCGGGAGCTGGCCCGCGTGCTGTTCGAGGACTTCGGCGCGCGCTTCGCCACGGCGACGGGAAGCGACGTCGGCGAGGAGCTGGAAGTCGTCTATCATTTCGCATACGACGCGGTAGGGCTGGTCGTCAACATGAGGGTCAGGACGCCGAAGGGCGACCCCGTATTGCCCTCCGTTACCCCCGTCGTTCCGGCGGCCGAATGGATCGAGCGTGAGATGAACGACCTGGTCGGCCTCGTCTTCGAGGGACATCCTGACCCGCGCCGCTTGATCCTCTCGGATGACTGGCCGGAAGGCGTGTACCCGCTGCGCAGGGAAGACAGAGATGGCGCATAAGACGCTGATACCCATCGGACCTTATCATCCCTTGCAGGAAGAGGCCGAGTTCTTCCAGCTTTACTGCGAGGGGGAGACCGTGGTGGACATGGATATGCGCACATCCTACAACCACCGCGGCATAGAAGGCGTTTGCATGAAGCGCACGTGGGACCAGGTGCCGTACGTCGTCGAGCGCGTCTGCGGCATATGCTCCGCCTCCCACCCGTTGGCCTACGTGCAGGCCGTCGAGGAGATCGCGCAGGCCAAAGTGCCGGAGCGCGCCCTTTACGTGCGCACGGTCATCAACGAGCTGGAGCGAATCCACAGTCACCTGCTGTGGTTCGGCCTGGCCGGGCACTTCATCGGCTATAACACGGTGTTTATGTGGGCCTGGCGCTACCGCGAGCCGTGCCTCGATGCCCTGGAGACCGTCACCGGAAGCCGCATCAACTACGCGAACCATACCGTAGGCGGCTCCCGCAAGGACATCACGCCCGAGCAAGGGAAGATCATCAACGAGAAGCTGGACGAGATAGACAAGCCGCTCGACATGCTGATCACGACCTGCCTGGAAGACCCAGTGCTGGCCGTGCGGCTGAAGAACGTGGGCGTGCTGACCGAGGAGGCCGCGCGCAGGTTCGGGGCTTGCGGTCCGACGGCGCGCGCGTCCAACGTGCCGATAGACGTGCGGCGGGACGATCCCTACGCGGCTTACGATCGCCTGGACTGGGACGTGATCACCTGCCGGAACGGCGACGTTTTCGACAAGGTGGTCGTGCGGCTGCTGGAGACGAAGGAGGCCATCAAGATCATCCGTCAGGCCCTCAGGGAGATGCCCGAGGGGCCGATACGGGAGAACGTGAAGGAAGTGCCGCCCGGCGAGGGCGTCGGACACGTGGAGGCGCCGCGCGGCGAGACCTTCCACTTCGTGAAGAGCAACGGCGGCCCCGGCCCCGAACGCCACAAGATCCGTGCCCCTAGCTACAATAACGTGCCGACCTTCAAGGCCAGTTGCATAGGCCAACCCATAGCGGACGTGACGATTACGCTGGCCTCGGTCGACCCCTGCTATAGCTGCACCGAGAGGATGCTGGTGGTCAGGGACGCATCGAGCGGAAAGAAACTGATGGACTTCAACGACCTGGTGCGGCTCTCGCGGGAGAAGACGGAGCAGATCCGCAAGCAAGTCTAGCAGAGACCGACGGGAGGCGACAGGAGAGACGCATGGAGCCCCAGAACGTGCATTTCCTCATTCTCGAGATCCTCATCATCGGGGGTGCCCTCTGCTACTTGCTCGGGCTGGCGAAGAGGGAGGCGGCGGCTCCGGTGGCGGCGCTCTGCTCGGCCGGCGCGCTTGTTCTTGGAGGCGCCCTGTGGCGGATGGCGCCGGTCGTCGTGGAGTACGGACGAATCGAACTCACCCATCGCATCCTGATGCACTTCCAGTTCGGCATCGGCAAGTTCTCGGGCGCCATGAACTTCCTGGCGCTCCTGTTCGGGTTCTGTGTGATCCTTTCCGCGCTGACGTACTGGCGCGCGGGCGAATCCCATCCGCGGTTCTACGCCTTTGCGCTCTGGGCGGTCGCCGGGGCCAGCGTGGCGCTGACGGCGCGGCATCTACTGGTGTTTCTGTTCGCCTGGGAGCTGGTCACGTTGATGCTCTACCTGATGGTCGGGGTGGGCGGCTCGCAGGCGCGGGCCGGCGCTGCGAAGGCTTTCTCGATGCTGGGCTTCGCGGACGTTGCCCTTGTGCTGGCCATTGGCTGCCTGATAGCCCGGGGCGGCACGCGGATGCTCGACATCGGCTACCTGCAGGGCAACGGGCACATCCTCGTCTCGAACTGGGGCGACATCGGCATCTACATGCTGTTCCTCATCGCCGCGCTGGCGAAGGCCGGTGCCGTGCCGCTGCATACGTGGGTTCCCGCCGCCGCCGAACACGCCCCGATGCCGACGATGGCCCTATTGCCCGCTTCGCTGGACAAGCTGCTCGGCATCGTGCTGCTGGCCCGCGTCTCGCTGGGCTTCTTCACTCTGAACGATGGGCTGCGCACGGTGCTGATGGTGATCGGCGTGGTCACCATCCTTTCCGCCGTGATGATGGCGATGGTCCAACACACGCTGAACAAGCTCCTTTCGTTTCACGCCGTCAGCCAGGTGGGCTACATGGTGCTGGGCATAGGGACGGGCACGGTCGTCGGCGTGATCGGCGGCTTGTTCCACATGGTGAACCACGCGATTTATAAGAGCTTGCTTTTCCTGGGCTGCGGCGCGGTGGAATCGAGGACGGGCGATCTGGAGCTCGACAACGTCGGCGGGCTGGCCCGGGCCATGCCGCTGACGGCGGCTTCGTTCTTCGTCGGAGCCCTGGCCATCAGCGGCGTGCCGCCGCTGAACGGTTTCGTCTCGAAGTGGCTCGTCTATCAGGGCACGCTTGAGGGCGGAGGCAGGTTGATGCCGCTGTTGCTGGCCGGCGCCGTGTTAGGCAGCGCCCTCACGCTCGCTTCCTTTGTCAAAGCCATGCACAGCGTGTTCTTCGGGGAACGGCCGCAGAAGCTGGCTGGCAAGGACATCCGCGAGGTGGGCTGGAACATGCTCTTCCCGTTGGGTATCCTGGCGGGCCTCTGCGTGGCCCTCGGCGTGCTGGGCGGCGCGGGGTTCACGTACCTCTTCGACGCGGCTCGGGTGGAGTTCGGGTGGCAGGCGGTGGCGGAGGGACAAGTGGGCGCCGAGCTTTCGTTCAAGCTTGGCTTCTGGGGCCCCGTCCAGGCCGTCCTGCTGATACTGATCGGGCTGGTCCTGGGCTTGCTGCTTTACTCATTCGGCCGAGCCATGAAGGTGAGGCGCGTGCGGCCCTTCCTCGCCGGCGAAGTGGACCTGCCGGCGAGCACCCGCGTGAGCGGGACCAGTTTCTACCTGACCGTGCGCGAGCTGCCCTTCATCCGCGGCGTCTACGGCGACGCTGAGGCAGAGGCGTTCGACGTCTACCGGCTTGCAGGCCAGGTCGGCTCGGTCTTTGTGGAAATGCTTCGCAAGCTCCACACGGGAGTGCTGGAGGTCTACGTTACCTGGCTGGTGGTCGGCGTGGCGGGAGTCATCGCCCTGCTGTTCCTCCTGCGCTAGGAGTGCGAGATGTCGGAAACGCTGACACTGCTCTACGGTGTCATGGCTTTCATGCTCATCGCCGCGATAGTGGCGGTCGAGACGCGCGACCTGTTGTCCAGCGTGCTGTGCCTTGGGGCGCTCGGCTTCGGCCTGGCGCTGGTCGACCTCA
>CAZSET010000202.1:0-7448 GCA_964605915.1 uncultured candidatus Brocadiaceae bacterium
AACGCCCGCCCTCCAGCGGCCGCCCGGTGGCATGGGCGATGATAATCTGGACGCACATGAAGACGTAGAAGACCCAGATGCTCAGCGACACGTCACTGGGCACCAGGAACGCGAAGCCGATGGCCAGGGGGTAGATCTTCCCGTCGCTGACGTTCACGTAGTCGAGCGCCGTCTCGGAGAACACGGTCCAGAACGGCACGAGGACGCGCCAGCCCACGTCGGCGCCGGAAAGGAGCGGCGCCAGGCGAATCAGCCCGAACACGATGGTCACCACAGCGCCGATAAGGAAGGCCCGGCTCCGGGTCGCGGCCGACAGCAGACGCCCCTCCCGGCTGCCCTCGGTGAAGTCGAGGGGCACCCTGGCCACCGGGAACATCAAACGCTCCGACTCCACCCATTGCTTGCGCAGGATGCCGCAGAGGAAGAACGTCGCCAGGTAGAAGAGCCAGATGTAGATGCCCCACGTCACCAGCGTGCGCGTCCACTGGCTCCAGGGCACGCGCACCGGCTCGCCCCTATCCGTGCCTTCGAAGAATCTCTTTGCGGCCGGGCTCTTCGGATCGTTACTCAGAAGGATGCCGGGAGGGGCGACCTCCAGCACATCGTCTTCCCAGAACAGATCGGACCGCTGCGCAAGATACGGCGCCGCCGGCATCGCCGACAGGAAGCTACGCATCAGGCCGCTGGCCGGCACCGTGGAGGCCACGATCATCATGCACCAGACCAGCATCAGCTCGGACTGCCTGAGCATCCAGGCGCGCCTGACCAGCCTGAGAATCCCGTTGACCCCGAGCGTGAGGATGAACAGGAAACAGAACACGCCGACGGGGAAGTGATTGCCCGTCAGAAAGGTATTGCCCACCCTGTAGTCGTTGACCGGCACGAGCAGGCAGAGGCCGGCCACGCCCAGGACGCCGATAAGAAAGGCCCGCCAGGTCAAACGCTAACTCCCTGCAAGCACACCGAACCTGAGCACTATAGAAACGGAGCCCCCCTGCGTCAATCAAACGCGCCCGCGAAGAGCCTTGCGAATGCCGCCACAGGCTACCTGCCCGTCACTTGCGGCCCGATGTAGGACGTGGCCGCGACCGCGTCGTCGTACCACATCGTGACGTCCTTCTGCACCCGGCGGTTATGTGTGTAGATAGCGAGTTGCAGACGATCTGCCTTAAGGGCGGACACACTCCTCAACCGGATATTGGGGAAATGGCCGATCAAGCGGCCGTCCACCCAGAAGGCAAGCTGCCCGTCGCGCCTGCCCGGCGTGTTCGTCTTAACCATGAGCTCGTAGCAGTACCACCGGTCCTGTTCCGGAATGAAATCCGCCCGGGGGACGAACTCTTCGCCGAACAGTTCCCTGCCAGGAGGAATGACTTTCCCGGAGGGGAAGAACTGATCCCCCCAGCGGCCCGCCTGATCCATGTGGTAGACGTAGAGCACCAGATGGCCGGGCGACGGTATCTCTTCCTCAGGACGCCAGCTATCCAGGCGCACAATGAACTGGTTGCTGCCGTCCGCGCGTATGCCGGGAGCCGTCGGAGGGGCCCCGACCGCCACCGCCGCGATGCGGCCGCCATTATGGGCTCCGCCGTGGTAGAGCTCGGCGTTCTTGTCGAACTTGGCATAGTAGCGGAAGAAGAGCGTGTCGAACCCCTCTTCGAAGAACTTCTCGAGGGCCAGACCGCTGGCCTCCCCGGAGCCCGGCCGCACAATCGTCATCTCCACGGCCTTCTTGCCGCTGTGGACGTTCTCGGGTTCCTCCGTGACGACGCATCCGCCCCACATGTTGTCCCACTTGGTGTTGCCGCCCTTGTGGTAGCCGTCCGGGAGCAGGCCCGTATCCGTGGTCTCAAAGCCGTCCACGAACACGACGGCCGGGTCTCGCTCGATCCCCTGATCCCCGGGGTAAGCCGCGGCGACACCATGGCCCTCAGGCAGTTCGGCTGACACGGCCTGCGCGGCATACAGGAATCCCATCAGCACCAGGGACATTGAAGCAGAGGCAACCGCTGCCGCCACGCCTATCTCTCCGCACATGCTTATCCTCCTATCGCCGGCCTGCTCGTGCCGCGTTTCGGGCGGCATCGCTCGGCCGGCATTCTGCAATGAGCTCCTGGCATTTTCACAGCCCGAAGTCGTCCCGGAAACGCCTCAGCAGCGCCGTCAGGTCGCCCTTCAGGAAGTAGAAAAGCTGCCGCGTTGCCCTCTCGCCCTTCGCGGGGACCTCCACCGTGCTGTCCGTGTGAAGGCAGGTGAAGAGGGTGTTGGTCGCCACGGTGAAGGCGTGTCCCTCCCCGGCCCGACCCGCGCCGATGACGGCGGCGCCGTCCCGCGACTGGACGGCCAGCAGCGCCCAGCGCAGGTCCGCACCCAGCTCCGCAGGATGCATCCCGGTGATCCAGCGCACGCACTCTCCCCTGCGGGAGAAGTTCCGCATCGGGACCGGGTTGCCCTCCGCGTCAAGGACGTGCGTGCGGAGCTGTTCGCAGTCGTAAAACAGGGGAAGGTCCTGCAGGTTGAAGCACGAACTGGTGCGGAAGGCAGCCGGCTTGTCCGTGCCGTTGGCCGCCGTGAAGCGTTGCTCCAGGGCGTCTTCCCGGACGATGAACTCGGCGTACATGGTGAACTCCGGGAACCGCATTGTGTAGGCGGCGCGCGCGGGCGAAGCCTCGGTCCACGTCACGTCGGGCCTGCTGTGCCAGGTGAGCGCCGCCTGGCCGTTCCAGTGGGTACCCTCCGGCGCGGTGAGCTTCGCCGTCCCGGGGCCGAGCGCTGGCGCGCGGATAGTGAGCGAGCGCCACGCCATGCTGTCGACGCTGATAGTGACCGGGCCGGCGGGCGGGATCTCGGCGGCTGCCTTGCTGAACTCGTCCAGGGCCACCGCGCACTCCGGCAGCGCGGAGGGCACCGGCCGGGGCGCGGCTCCCGCATCGAGCGCACAACGGAAACCCGTGAGAGGCGAGCTCCACATCTCGGTGGCGTAGCAGCCCGACGCCGTGCGGAAGCTCACGGGATCCTGGTGAAACCAGCTTGCGCCCTTCAGCAGTTGAAACTGGATGCCGTGGTGGGGCACAAAGCAGTCGACCCACTCCAGGCATTGACCCGCGAAGTCCAGCGCCCCGCTCGGCACGGCGCCGCATTCCGTGCTGCCAATAGGACGGGTCCCCGGCAGCCCCCAACTCGGGGCCCCCGGGGGCGGGAGCTTGAGCGGCCCCGGCCAGGAGTCGCCCCACGGGAAGACAGTGCCGCTGCCGCCGAGTGCGGCCTCCCGCTCTTCGGCGGTCGGCAGGCGCTTGCCGGCCCATTCGGCGTAGGCCCGCGCGTCCAGTCCGCTCACGCCCACCACCGGGTGATTCGCGTACTCCGAGGGGAAATCCCGCCCGTCGCGCCACCAGGCCGGCCCGCTGCGCTCAGTAGCCCGGCAGAAGGCGAGGTACTGCGCGTTGGTGACCGGGCTCCTGTCGATCCAGTAAGCGTCGAGCTTGACACGCCGGTGCGGCAGGTCGTCATTCAGCCACGTGGGATGGCAGGCGAAGCGCTCAGCCTGGGCGACCCGCGCCTCGGGCGTCGTCCCGACGACGAACTCGCCGCCCGGGACGAGGACCATCCCGTTCTCTTCTCTCGGGGCCGTCTCCGAGCGGCCTCCAGGCCCGGTTGATGCTGCCATTACCGTTGCCCCTGCGTCATTGTTTCTCTACGGGCGCTATCGCATCAGGGCGCCGGTTCGATGACGAGCGCGCAATGGATGTGCACCTGCGCTACGGTCGCGGTGACCTTGCCGCCCCGCCTACCGGCGACGTACTTCCAGTCGAACGCTCCGTTCTCGAACGCCAGACGCACCTTTCGTGGCTTCTGCGCAACCCGCACCTCCACGCTCACGGGGCCGACCGGCGCCATCTCGTCCACCGAGCCGTCGTCCGGCACGTTCGGGGTGCCCGACGCTCGGTTGATCAGGTGGACTATGGACTTGCCGTCCTTGGCGCGCAGCACCACGTCCACACATGCCGGCCCCTCCACGTGGATGGCCTGTTTGCCCACGAGGGCGCGCGCCAGTTCGCCTATGAACGTTCGGACCAGAGGGTAGCGCAGCGCGGCGAAGAAGCGAAACACGTCGAAGGGCACGTAGGCGACGGTTCCCTTGCCCACCTTGTTCAGGGCAGCGGCCGGGTGGGCAAGCAACCGCTCGTCCAGCAGCGGCGTGGCGCCCAGCCGCCCGAACGCTCTTGCCTTCGTCGGCTTGACCAGCCGCCACTCTGAACTGAACACCGGCACCGAGCCGTCCGCGGCGGGCACGTGGTGGACGACGTCCTGCTCGACCTTCCTGCTGCTGACGCCGAGGAACCGACCTCCGAAACGCTCGAACGCCGCCGCCCCTGAAACCAGGAGCCGCCCACCGTCCCGGACATACTCCTTGAGCGCCGCAACCATCGCGTCCGACATGTTGTCCTGCTCGGGCGCGACGATCAGCGGGAAATGGCTCAGCCGGGGCTCCAGCGCCCACTCATCCATGATGTCCACGCCGTAGTGGTTCTCCAGCAGGCTGTAGACAGCCCCGCCGACCGGGCTCGTATCCACGTCCCACAGGTCCTTCACCGGCTGGCGGCGGATGTGGTGCTCGGAGTGCAGGACCGCCGCCTGGGGGATAGTCTCGGAGCCCTGGCAGAGGGCCCGGCGGGCCTTGACGAACCGCCCGACCTCCCCCAGCCGTTTCATCCGCCACGGGATGAGCCGGCCGTCGCGCAGGCCGCCCGAGCTATCGTAGACCTGGAACGCACCGCCGAAGGCCAGGACGACCGCCGCCTCCTGTTGGATCATCTGCGGAGGCTTGAACGTCGAGGGGGCCCTGCGGCCACCCATCTGCCCCGCCGTGTAGAAAGCCCACGTCATCAGGTCCCACGGCTTGCCTCGCGTGGAGATGAAGCGGGATTGCAGGCGACAGCTGTCCAGGCCGAACACCGCCGAGTTGTCCCCGCTGATCCAGTCCGTAGGCACTGCGGGCTCGCCCGGAAGCCTGAAGGTCTGGAGCCAGTTCGAGCAGACCAGCACGCCCGGCTTATGCGCGTGGACGGCGTCGCAGTAGCGGGTGACGTACTGCTCGAAGCTCTGGCGAGTGAAGTCGAGCCACGCGAGCCAGTTGGGATCGTCCGTCTCCGTGGGCGGCTCCTTGATGCCCGTGGCCTGTTCGAAGGCCCGGCGGCACCGGTCGCAGTAGCACGGCTCCGCCGCCCAGACGTCGCCGTCCACCCAGAAGCCGTCCACGCCATAATCGTCTATGAGCTCGAACATCTGGGGGATCATCAGCTCGTCCAGGTACGGACCCCGGGGGCACATCCTTTCGTTGGTCGGCTCCGTGTGCCTGGCCCAGCGGCCGCCGCCCACGCCCTCGCCATCCTTGCCCACGATGCACCAGTCCGGGTGCTTGGCACCGGCCGCGGCGTCCCAGACTCCGGAGTAGTGACAGTGCAGCGGCAGGCCGAGCTTACGCGTGGCCGCACGCCAGCCTTTCAGGGCGTCCTTCTTCACCCCCGGGCTGACCGATGCGTTGGGCGTCCGGCTGAACCAGCTCGTATAGCCGGGATGCCCTTTGCAGTCGGTCTGCACGAACTGGCACCCCATCAGCTTCAGCATCGGCACCAGCCTTCCGGGGGTGGCGCGGAGGCCCAATTCGGTGTCGCGCTCACTGGCGTGCAGATCATAGTGCAGACCGAAATACCGCCTCTTGCCGTGCCATCTTCCCCTGTAGGGAGCCATCTTCGTCTCCTCGGCCTTGCGGCGCGGGACGTACGTCTTCGGGCGGCGGATGATATGGCCTTCACGCGAAGCAATCAAGCACCGGCCGATCTTCCGGCCCGAGGCGGCGTTCGAAGCCTCTATGGCTCCATAAGTTGGCGCGTCGCGCGGCGTCGTGTATACTCACGCGTCCCCCAAGGCGGGACAGCGGGGAGCCGGCCCTGATCCTCCCCCACGACTTGAGCAAATGAGGAGCGGCAATGAAGATAACGGGCGTAGAGACGATCCTGGTCAGGCCTCCGGCCGGGACCCGTGGCGGCAAGCTCTGGACCTTCGTCAAGCTGCTGACTGACGCGGGCATTGCCGGATGGGGCGAGGTGCAGATGAGCGCCAACCCGCCCGCGCCCTACAGCCCGGCCAGCCTGGCCAGCCTCGTGGGCGACCTGTGCGATGCCGCGCTCATCGGCGAGGACCCCTGCTGCATCTCCCGGCTGATGCAGCGCCTGTACGAGGGGCCCTGCCTGCACTACCCGGACGCCACACTCATCGGGATCATGAGCGCGCTGGACATGTGCTTGTGGGACATACTGGGCAAGGAGCTGAACCGGCCCGTCTATGTCCTGCTGGGCGGGGCAGTGCGGAAACGCCTGCGTGCCTACACGTACACGGGCGCCCTGCCGAAGGTGCACGACGATCCCCTGGAGAACCTCAATCACTGGGTCGAGTGCGGGTTGACCGGACTGAAGGTCGACCCGATCGCCACGGACCGCCTTGCCGTGGATGAGTGGGAACAGGCCAGGCCCGGCATCCTCTCCTTGCCCGCGATCAAAGAGGCGGAACGCAAGTTCGCCGAGCTGAGGCAACTGGTGGGCGACCGCTGCGACCTGATGGTCGGCACCCATGGCCAGATGAGCCCCGCCGGCGCCGTCCGGCTGGCGCGTGCCCTGGAGCCCTACCGCCCCCTCTGGTTCGAGGAACCGGTGCCGCCCGAGAGGGTGGACGAGATGGCCCGCGTGGCGCGTGCCACGTGCATACCCATCGCCACGGGCGAACGGCTGACCAATCGCTACGAGTTCGCCCGCGTGCTGCAGCAACAGGCGGCCCACGTCCTCCAGTTCGACCTGGGACGGTGCGGAGGAATCACCGAAGCGAAAGCCATCGCCGACATGGCGCAGGCGCACTACGCGCACGTGGCGCCCCACCTCTGGGGCGGCCCGATCATGGCCGCCGCATCCATCCAGATCGACATGTGTTGCCGGAGCTTCCTGATCCAGGAGAGCATCGGCGACTGGAGCGGCTTTCACGCCGAGATACTGCGCGAGCCGATCGAATGGAAGGAGGGCTTCATCGTCCCCTCCGACCGACCGGGCCTGGGCTACGAGCTGGACGAGAAGGTGGCGCGCAGGCACGCCGCCTCGTAGACGGCGGCGGCACGTGACCTTGCCAGCGGCCCGGCCCGCTGGTAACCTTGACCGGCTGCGGGCCGGGAGGAGAGACAGATCAAGAACCTGCGATTCGCATTCTTCGGAGCCGGCTACTGGGCGCGCTTCCAGATGGCTGCGTGGCGGGAACTCGACGGCGCCGAGTGTGTGGCCTTGTTCAATCGCACCCGCGCCAAGGGCGAGGCATTCGCGGAGGAGTTCGGCATTCCGAGGGTATACGACGACCCCGAGGAACTGCTTCGGCGCGAGGACGTGGACTTCGTAGACCTCTGCACG
>CAZSET010000203.1:0-7230 GCA_964605915.1 uncultured candidatus Brocadiaceae bacterium
CTGGATGCCAGCGGCGGCAGCAGCGCCGTGCGCCGCTTCTGGACAAGGTAATCGAGCAGGCGGGCCGTGTGGCGCGCCAGGCGCAGGTCCCCGCTGATCCGACGGAAGAAGGCCCTTTCCTGCTTGCGGCTCCGCCGCCCGGTCCTGGCCATTACGCGGAAGGCGGGATTTGACGAGAGGGCGTTGGCGAGGGCGTTGAGCTCGTCGCGCACCCGCTCGAGCTGCCCGTCCTTCTGGGCCACGTCGGCCAGGGCCAGGGCATATCGCCGGCTGAGCATGGACCCCCTCATGCGCCTTCTCCTCCGACGCCCGCCTCCGATTCGCCTTCCGGGCCCAGAGCCTGGACTACCTCTTCGATTACCCGGTCGTGGTCCTTGCGGGATATCTCGCGCTTCAACACCTGCGTGGCGATGCGCACGCCGATCTTTGCCACCTCCTCCCGCAGCTCGGCCCTGGCCTGGCGTTGCTGCTCGTGGAGCCGATCTTCGGTTTGCTTCATTATCCTCTCGGCCTCGCGCCGCGCACGTTCGACGACTTCCTGGTGCTCGCGTTCGCCGAGCCGCTTGGCCTTATCCAGGATTTCGCCCCGTTCCTCGCGCAACTGGTTGAGTTCATCCTGCCGCTGCTGGACCAGGCCGGCGGCGGCCTGCCTGCTCAGGTCGCTCTCCTCCAGACGTTGCTTTATGAGCGCGCGCCGGCGGTCCAGGAACTGGAGCAACGGGTCCCAGGCGAATCCGTACAGCACCATCAGCAGAATCGCGAAGTTCAGGCACTGGACGATGAGGGTGAAGTTCACGTTGATGATCGTGCCTTTCAAGGGGAAGAGGGCCTCGAAGACGTGGCGGGCCTCCTCCTCCGTGATCTCGGTGCCGCGGATGTGCTCCGGATCCGCCTCGTGCGCCCATGCCTGGACCTCGCTCAGTCGCGCCTGTATGCGTTCGACCACCGCCTCTGGCTGTTTCGGCTTGGCTCCCATGGCGAAATTGGTGATCATCGCCGCTACGGCCGCCGTGTAAAGGATGCCGATTAGCATGAGGCCCTTCTTGGCCACGGGTTTCATGGGCAAGGTCGTCGTCCTCCGTCAGGCAGTTGTGAGGGGCTGGACCGGCTTGTCCCGCCGTTCCTCATCCTGCTTATTCGCGCCACAGGCGCTACGGCATCGGCTCCGTCCCCGTCGGGCGCGCCCATCAGCCCCTGCCAAACAGGAAGATGAGCAGGAGGGCGATCACCAGCGAGTAGATGCCCGTTGACTCACTGACGGCCTGCCCGATGAGCATGGTGCGCGTAAGCAGTGGCGCTTGCTCCGGCCGCCTCGCGACGCCTTCGCACGCCTTGCCGGCGGCGAAGCCCTCGCCAACGCCGGGGCCGATGGCCCCGAACCCCATGGCCAGACCCGCACTGAGCAGTGCGGCAGCCCTGATGATGGCTTCTTCCATGACCTACACTCCTTAGTAGACGTAACTCCTTGAAAACCAATGAGTTACTTGACGAAAAAGATCAGTATGAAGGCTATCACGAACGAGTAGATGCCGGTCGACTGGCTGACGGCGCCGCCGGCGAGCATCACGCGCGTTATGCTGGCTCCCGCCGTCGGGGTGCGTCCGGCTGCGTCGCAGGCGCCCGCCGCGGCGATCCCCGTGCCGAGGCCCGGGCCCGTCGCTCCTGCGCCCATGCACAGGCCGGCGGCCAGGGCGGCCACGGCTATCTGCAGATCCGCTCCGAGGTACTTGTTGAACTGCTGGCCGAGGACCAGTATTACGGCCACCACAAGGGAAAAGACCGCCGGACTCGTCGTGAGAGCCTGGCCCAGCAGCATGGTCAGCGTCACGCTGCCGCGCGATTCGGGGTTTCGGCCGATGCTGTCGGCCGCCCTCCCGCCTGCCAGGCCGGCCCCTATGCCGGAGCCCAACGAGCCGAGCCCCATCGCCAGGCCCGCCCCGATCAGGGCGCCGGCGATTTCCATGCTCGGCTGATGCGGCAGAAACACGAGCATGAAGGCGACCACCAGAGCGAAAATGCCGCTCGTCTCGGCGATGGCCTGCCCGACGAGCATGGTCCGGACCAGCTCGCCGGTGACGGCGGGCTGGCGGGCGGTAGACTGCACCGCCTGGCCGGCGTTATACCCCTCGCCGATACCGGCCCCGATGGCCCCGAGGCCCATCGCGAGACCGCCTGCGATGTACTTGCTGGCCGTCGTCAGGGGCGCCCAGTCGACCCCTTGCGCGAGCCATTCGAGCAAGTCAACGCCCAAGCCTTCACCTCCCTGTCGGGGGGGGAGTCTAGTCCCTTATCTGCACGGCCGTATATGCCAGCGCCAGCATGGCGAACACGAATGCGTGGACCAGGCCGATGAACAAGCCGAAGAAGATGCTGCCGATCGCATGGAACAGCCCGGTGAATCCTCCGATCAATCCCTTCAGCACGGGCGGCACATCCATGAAGTGCACCAAGTTGAGTAGGACCGTCAGGATAACGAAACCGCCGAAGATGTTCCCGAACAACCTGAAAGGATGGGAGATCGCTTTGCCCAGCTCGCCGACGACGTTCAGCGGGGCCATGGCCACGTTCGGAATCTTGGCGAACTGGAAGGCCAGGCAAGTGAGCAGTATGGAGTTCGCGATGAAGCCGGTCAGCAGCAGCCCGAGGCCGATCCTGTGGCCCCAGCCCATCGCCGGCAGAGCCAGAGTGTACTTGCGGACGAAGACGTAGATGAGCACGCCGCCCGCGCCGAAGAAGAGCGCGCCGAGTGCCTTCGTGACGATGCGGTCCGCCGGAAAGCTCGGCTCGTAGAAGCTCCACAGCCAGCGGCCGAACCCCTTGGCCCGGATCGCGGAGATGTGGACCACGAACAGGACGATCAGGGCGAGGCCCAACGGCGTGTTCAGGTCCTGGGTGGGGCAGGAGAAGCCCTGCCAGCCCGTCCAGCCAAGCACGTTGGGGATGGACCCGATGACGTTGCAGAGAAGCACGAACAGGAACAGCGTGGCGATGAAGGGCACGAAGTTGCGCCCGTGCTCCTTGCCGAGCGTGCTGTTGCAGAGGTCCTCGAAGAACTCGGCGATCAGTTCCCCGGCGGCCTGCATCCTGCCGGGCACGGATTGCAGGCGCCTGACGATCAGCCACCCGAACAGGAGCAGGGCAGCCATCACGAGCCACGTGTTGTACAGCGTGAGCGCGTTGTAGCCCTCAAACGGCAGGCCCGTGACTTTGATCGGAGCTTCGGGGATTATGTCCATTTCGTCTGCCTTGCCTGCTTCAGGACGACCCCAGATCGCCGCGTGCGTTTCGGCCGACTGCCGCCTTCCTCGGGCCGAGCAGTTCGGCCGCCACGACCGCCACGTTCATGGCGAGGAGCCCCGCCGCAGTCGTCCAGGGCGAGGCGGCTTCCGGCCGCCAGAAGGCTGCGCCCAGCGCGAGTGCATTCAGGCCGTAGCCGAACAGGCGTGTGCGAACCAGCGGCCCGGCCGTGCGCGCTGCGGCCAGAGCCCTGAAGCGCAGGTTGAACCGCAGCAGGCTGACTGCTCCTCCCAGCAACAGCCCGAAGGCCAGCGGCAGACCATGCCGCGGCAACAGCAAGAGCGCGCCGGTGCCCAACACGATGAGGCCCAGGGCCACGCGAACGGCCCTTCGCCAGAACTCGCGGAGCTCTCGTTCGCCGGCGCTCATGTGGGAGACCTCCGTGCGCAGCGCCTAAGGGGATTCTTCGTGGTCGTCGCCGCCTTGAGCGGCCGCGGACTTCATGATCAGGCGGTAGACTGCCGCCATGCCGCCCCCGGCGCCCGCCGCTGCGAGCAGCAGCATGAGCACCGGC
This sequence comes from uncultured candidatus Brocadiaceae bacterium, assembly GCA_964605915.1. Classification (GTDB taxonomy): domain Bacteria; phylum Planctomycetota; class Brocadiia; order SM23-32; family SM23-32; genus DAOVRD01. Next base: position 3,812 of record CAZSET010000203.1, read on the forward strand.
CGAGTTCCCAGGATGCCGTCCAGATACCGTCCGGCCAGGACGCCAGCCAGGATGCAGGCAACCATGACGAAGCCGACCTGCCCGATGAGGGCCAGCGCAGGCGCCAGCGTGCCGTTGCCATTCGGCGGCATTCGGCTCTCCCCGGCGGGACGCCGGAAACCGAGGCCATCACGGCTCCGACACCCCCAAAGAGCCGTATTCTGACACAAAGAAAGAGTCAGTGTCAACCAGACCGTCCCTGACCGGTTAAGCGCCGAAGAAGGCCGTGCCGGACACGGCGGAGAATGCTCCGACCAGTTGGCCCTGGCGCTCGTAAGGGCGGCCCGCACATACCTATATCACCGGCGGCTCGCCGGAGATCAGCCGCTCCTGGCGGGAACGCTGCAGAGAGGGCATCCCGGTGGCGTTGCATCGCCCGGGCAGGAGCGATATGTTGGTGTCTTACGGAAGGAGGAACGCGGTGAGCGATCGGGAGGGGAACCAGCCACGCGCCGTTGTGTTGTTGAGCGGCGGAGTGGATTCCGCCACGGCCCTGGCCGTCGCCGTGCGGGACGGCTATGCCTGCCACGCCTTGAGTTTCCGCTACGGCCAGCGCCACGCCATCGAGGTGGAAGCGGCCGGGCGAGTGGCGAATTCGCTCGGAGCGGCGGAGCACCGCGTTCTCACGCTACCGCTGGACGAGCTGGGCGGCTCGGCGCTGACGGATTCCACCCTCCGGGTCCCGAAGGACCGGGGCGATCGCGAGCTTGCAGCCGGAATCCCGGAAACCTACGTGCCGGCGCGCAACACCATATTCCTGGCTTTCGGTCTCGCCTTTGCTGAGGTGACGGGGGCGGATGCCATCTACCTGGGGGTCAACGCGGTGGACTACAGCGGCTACCCGGACTGCCGCCCGGAGTACGTCGATGCATTTCGCCGCCTCGCCGGGTTGGCTACCCGCCGCGCCGTTGAAGGGACCGAGCCGGAAATCGTCGCGCCGCTCATCAACATGAGCAAGGCGGAGATAATCCGGACCGGCATGAGGCTCGGCGTGGACTACTCGCTGACGGTAAGCTGCTACGACCCGGACGCAGAAGGGCGCGCCTGCGGCCATTGCGACAGTTGCCTGCTGCGTCGAAGGGGCTTCCAGGAGGCCGGCGTACCGGACCCGACCATCTACCAGGAGACGGCCCAGGAGGGAGGGCACCGATGACCGACGTGCTCGCCGTGGCGGCAAGCGCCAGACGCGGCGGCAACAGCGATGCCGTGCTCGAAGCGGCGCTGGACGTGCTGCGCGACCGAGGAGCTGCCGTCCAAACCGTCATTCCCTGCGAGTTGGCGATCTCGCCGTGCCGGAGCTGCAACGGATGCTGGGACACCGGCGTGTGCGTGCAGCACGACGCAATGGATGACTTGTACGTCCGCTTCAGCGAGGCCGACCACGTCGTCGTGGCTTCGCCGCTGTATTTCACCTCGCTGCCGGGGCACTTCAAGGTGCTGATCGACAGATTCCAGTGCTTCTGGGTGCGGACGTATCGCCTGGGCGAGCCGCCGCAGCCGCGCCGCACCGGCATGTTCCTTTGCGTGGGGGCCATGGACAGGGAGCGCTACTACACGGGCGCGCTTTCCATCGTGAAGACGTGGATGGCTGCGCTGAACATGGGCTGTGGGCTCAGCCGCTTCTACCCGGGCGTGGACGCCAAGAGCGATTTGGTCCAGAACCACCCCGAGTACCTGGAAGACGCCCGCCGGGCTGCACGGGACCTGATGGGATCCGATTAGAGCCAGGAAGCCGCGTTCCTCCCCACATGGCGGCTTCAATGTCCTTGGGGGGACAGCTCCAGAAGACCGCGGATTCCTTCCCGCAGGCTTGACATCCCCGCAGCGCCCTGCTCAGCGTCCTCCGGGGTCACCTGGAGACCGGGGTAGCGCACCAGGACGGCGTAAGGATCCAGAATGCTCATTGGCTCCTCGAGCTCGCCGAACCGCGCGTCATGCTGGGCGACCATGCTGTTGAGCACGAGGAGATCGTGGACGCGAGGAACGCTGACTCCGTGCCGCACCAGCGCAGCCTTGAGGGACTTCTCTACGCATTGCTGCGCGTGGAAGCATACGGGCGCAGGTGTAAGACGAGGATCCAGACTGACGGCCGCCGTGTAATCCTGCTCGGCCGCCGCGACCCATTCGTCAAACAGCGGCGCGTTCATATACCGCCCTGCCTCGCTCGCAGATCTCCCGCATGAAATCGTCCCCAATGCCCAGCCGGTCTCTGATCTCCCCCGGTGTCTTGACGAGGATGTCGAGCGCCAGGAGATACGGTGGGCGGCGGAAGCGGCGGACCAGACGAGACACCTCGCGAATACGCTCAACTTCACGTTTGTCGGTCTGCTTGATTACCAGGAGGTCAAGGTCGCTCCCGGCCGCAGCACCCCCCCCGGGAACGTGAGCCGAACAAGATGATCTTCTCAGGCTCGTACTTGCGGCCTATCGTCTCTATGAGCGAGTCTATGGCCTTCTCGATCTCCAATTGCCTCATTGCTCCGCCACTCGCTGCAGGCTTGCCGGCGCACCTCAACGACGACTGTTTCCCACGCGCTCCGCTCACGCCATAGAGTCCTGCGTCACCAGTATAGCAGCCCTGGAGGGACGCAGCAATCCTGACAGAGGCAGGCGTTAGGCATCACAAAGCCACAAGCGCCGGGTCGGGACCGGTTCCTGAAGTGAGGCCACGGATCACGCCCGGCTCTTTCACGTCATCGACTCCAGGAACTCCTCGACGAAGTGCAGGTGGAAGCTCCCGTTGACGTAGCTGCCGTGCTGGATCAGGTCCCGGTAGAAGGGCACGGTGGTGTGGATGCCTTCGATGATGAACTCGCCCAGGGCGCGGCGCAGACATGCCAGCGCCTCCGGGCGAGTGGGCTGGTGCACTATCAGCTTGGCGATCATCGAGTCGTAGAAGGGCTTGACCTCGTAGCCGCTGAAGCAGTGGGTGTCGACGCGCACGCCGGGCCCGCCGGGCGGGACGAACTCCGAGATGGTGCCGGGCGAGGTGCGGAACTCGTCCGCCGGGTTCTCCGCGTTGATGCGGCACTCGATGGCAACGCCGCGGAACTCCAGGCGTTTCTGCTGCAGTGACATCTGCTCCCCGGCCGCGATTCGGAGCTGCTCCTTGACTAGATCGACCCCCGTGACCTGCTCGGTGATCGGATGCTCGACCTGGAGCCGCGTGTTCATCTCGATGAAGTGGAAGTTCGCGTCCTGGTCCACAAGGAACTCCACCGTCCCGGCGTTCGTGTAACCCACTGCTCGGGCAAGTCTTACGGCAGCGCGCGCGATCTTTTCGCGCAGATCGTCGTCGATGCCCGGGCTGGGCGTCTCCTCAATGAGCTTCTGGAACCGCCGCTGGATGGAGCAGTCGCGCTCCCCCAGGTGGATGACGT
>CAZSET010000204.1:0-7178 GCA_964605915.1 uncultured candidatus Brocadiaceae bacterium
GTGAGTCGAAGACATGGGCTCGGCCGCCATCTTTCTCTCGCTGCTGGCCGCCGCGTTTCCCTCCCCCCAGGCCAGGCTTTTGATGTAGAATTGTCAATGGCATTGATGCGGCCCGGAAGAAGCGGCTCCTCGCCATCGTCTTCGATGGGCTCGCCGACTGCTGTCGACTGACGGCATGTGCGACTCAATCCGAAGGGCAAGCGATGAAACTGCGTAGCAAGCTGTTGGTCTTCGTCGGGATGCTGGCAGGTCTTCAGGCGGCCGCATGGGGCTTGATCGATCCGACCTTCACGCCGATTGACCTGGTGGAGCAATCCGAGGAGGTGCTCGTCCTGGAATTCCAGGACCCGAACGAGGAGGGCACGGGCATCGCCAGGGTCCAGGAGGTGCTCAAGGGAGAGCACGAGGGACAGACGGTGAAGGTGGAGTTCCTGGCCATGGGTGAGGCGCTCGCTGCTTCCAGCAGGGCGGTGATGGGATGGATCGCGGGCGGCCAGCGGCTGGCCATGCTCTTCATCGGCTCATTCGAGAGGGATGGCGGCGGGGGCGAGAGAATAGCGTATCTGCACGTCGCCGGCCAGTGGCTGCTGCTCAGCGAGTACGAGGGAGACTGGGACATGGATAAGGTGGACCCGCGCCTTTTGGGCTGCTGGGCGGGCTCCACGGACATGCTCCTGCGGTGTGTGAAGTACGTCCAGTCCAACCAGAATGCGGAAGTGCCGGTGCGGGCCCACGCCGCGTGGCAGCCGGAGGTCAGGTTCGGGCAACTGGAGGGCGAGATTTGTGGCGTGGAGCCCGTCAACGTGACGGGCGAGAAGGGAAGGACCGACCTCTTCGTGACGAGCACGCATGGCGACCGCCTCTTCCGGTTCGACGGCAGCGAGATGACGGACGTCACCGACAGACACAAGTTGACCAGCAGGTCGCGAGTCTACACCTGGGGGGAGTTCACGAGGGACGGCAGGTTGGACCTGCTAAGCTGGGACGGCGAGGCGCTCAGCCTGCACGCACAGAAGGCGGACGGCACGTTCGAGGCGAAAGCGCTGGTGGGCGGCGAAGGGGCGCTTGAGGGCGACTGTCTGTCGCTCAGCACTTTTGGCGCAGGGGGCGGGACGAAGGTTGTGGCGGCCGTCGATGGTCCTCCCGTCATCTTGACGATAAAGGGCGATGGAACCATCGGCACGGAGCCCATGGCCGACGCGGGCTATGCGGGCAAGGACCTGGGAACGCCGAGCGTATGCCTGGTGGCCGACTTCGACGGGGACAACAAGGTGGACGTGCTCCAGCTCTTCGCCGCAGGCAGCCTGTTCTACGCAGGCAGGGCGGGCGGCGAGTTCGCGGCGCCCGTCATGTCCCGGGTGGCGACGGGGGGGGGGCGGCACGGCGCGTGCCTTGGCGACTACGACGCCGACGGGCTGCTGGACGTGTTCGTGGGGGGCGAGCGCCGCCACCACTTGTTCCACAGCCTGGGCGACGGCCGCTTCGTGGACCTGCTCCACCGATCGGGCGAGATAGAATACATCCCCAAGCCCGGCGCCATCCGCGTGCAGACCGGCGACGTCAACAACGACGGCCGCCAGGACGTGCTGGTCGTGTACGGGGCGCAACTGAGCCCGCACCTTTTCTTCAACCGGGGGTTTCGCAGCTTCGGTCACGCGCGCGAGCTGGACCTGCAGATAGAGGGCCGCCTGCCGGAAGCGAGCAGGGGCCAGCAGGGCGGCTGCCTGGGCGACTTCAACGGCGACGGGGCGCTGGACATGGTGCTGGCGCTCATGAACGGCGAGTTGTGGATTCTCCTTCGGGAGGTGGAGTACGAGTCGGCAATGGCGGCCACGGCAGATCTCTCGCCCGAGAGCCCCTGGCCCGGACCGGTCAACGTGGCGGCCTGCGCGGGAGAGCCGCCGCGGGAGCTCGGCGCGTGCGTGGTCCGGCAGGGCGGAGCGCCGGCCCTGTGGGGCGTGCCTGAGTCAGAAGCCGGAAACGTCACCGTCCGCTGGCGCACGCCGGACGGGACCGCGCAGACCAGGATCGTGGAGGTCGTGCCGGGCGACGAGCCCAAGCACATTCTGGTCGGCGAACCGAACGCCGAATGACTCCCGAGTTGAGGCCGTGTCTCCTCCATGGACATTCTCAACCTGACAGCCTTGCCCGACGTGCCGCCGGTGGCGGTTGTTCCGGTGCTGGTGGGTCCCCTCCAGGCGCTGCTGGCGATCCTGCCGGGCATTCTGGTGGCGCTGGGCACCACGTTGATGGCCGTGCTCAAGCCGTCTGCCATCAAGCGGTTCTTCCAGCTCGTGTGGGCTCAGAAAGTCGTTGCGGTCATCGTCATCGTCGGCATCGGGGGGTTGGTGCATCTGTGGGGGGTGGTGTTGCCGGGCGCGTCGGGGGACGTGAGTAAGGTCCAGGGGGGGACTGACTGGTCCATGTGGCGCGGGGGCGCGGCGCGGCGCGCCGCACCGCCGGGAGACGTGGAAGAACCTGCCCACGGGAAGATGGTCTGGAAGTTCTCGAAGGACGGCATCAAGTCGTACTACTCATCGCCCACGGTGGTGGGGAACCGCGTCTATGCAACCAGCGCCAAGCCCGGGCTATATGGGGCGGCAGGCGCTATCGTCTGCCTGGACGCGCAGACCGGCGAGCTCGCGTGGGAGTTCAAGGACGAAGGCTATCGCGCCACGTTCTCGTCGCCAGCCGTGTCTGGCAGGTACCTTGCCGTCGGCGAAGGCCTGCACACCACCGCGGACGCGCGCGTGTATTGCCTGGACCTCGATGAAAGCGCCAGGAGCCGAAGGGGCGTCAAGCTGTGGTCCTATCGCACCGGGAGCCACGTCGAATCGTCCCCTTGCATAGCGGACGGCAAGGTGTTCATCGGCGCCGGCGACGACGGCATCTATTGCTTCGCCGTGGAGGGCGACGGCAACGGATCCGCCAGGATCCTGTGGCACCTGGAAGGTGAGAACTACCCCGACTGCGAGACGTCGCCCGTGTATCACGAAGGCCGGCTGTACTTCGGCCTCGGCGTCGGCGGGCAGGCAGTAGTCTGCGTGGATGCAGACACCGGACAGGAGCAGTGGCGGATCGAGACCCCTTGCCCGGTTTTCTCCAGCCCCACGGTCGCGGACGGAAAGGTGTTCTTCGGCATGGGGCACGGCGACTTCGTCAACACGGCCGAGAAGGTGAAGGAGATCAGGCGTGCAGTCCTGCTGCAGAAGGGCCTCAGCGCGGAGGAGGCGGAAGAGGCGGTCGCCCACATAGTGAAGGGCGGCGAGGTCTGGTGCGTCGATCTGGAAACACAAGAGATAGAGTGGCGGTTCAAGGCGGAGCGAAGCGTTCTGGGCACAGTCGCGGAGGCCGACGGCAAGCTGTTCTTCGGCTCGCGTGACAACCACCTCTACTGCGTGGACGCGAAGACGGGCGAGATGGTGGGCAGGCCCTGGGACGCGCACGGGGCCATCATCAGCTCGCCGTCCGTGGGCCGGAAGCACGTCTACACCGTCAGCTCGGCCGGCGTCCTGATTGGGTTGAACAGGGAGAGGATGACGCCGGTGTGGAAGGTGTCCCTGGGTTCGGCGTCGAAGAGCTCGCCGGCCGTGGCCATGGGGCACGTCTACGTGGGCACGACCGACAACGGCCTGATGTGCGTTGGCCGCCCCGGCGCGGAGGTCAAGCCGCCCATCTGGGCGGGGGCGCTGGGCGGCCCCGGCAGGGGTGGGTGGATAGACGAAAGCGTGCTGACGGCGAAGGGGTCCTATGCGTGGGCGGGCTATGTCGCGGACAATGGGGACTCCGTCGCGAGGGCCAACAGCCTTGCTCCCGTGGCCTGCATCCGCGACGCCTACTACGTGGGCCTATCGGAAGGGGAAACGCACGGGCTGGCGCGACTGGACCATGGAAAGGAACTGGGCAGCAAGCCGGTGCGGAAGTGGCTGGCTCCCTCGAAGAATCCGGTCGGCATTTCGGCAGCCGCCACGGAGGAGGCGGTGTTCTTTGTGGACGGTCGGCCGGGCGACGCTGAGCGTGCGTTGCACTGCCTCGATCCTCTCACGGGCGCGGAGCGCTGGTCGCGGGCCGTGGCGGATGGCGCCAGCGGCGAGTTCTTCATCACCTACGACAGGCTGTTCATCGCCGACAAGGCGGAAGGGCTCACGTGCCTGGATATCTCCGCGCGCGGCCCGGCCCCGGTGCTGTGGCGCGCCCAGACCGGCTGCGTGACGGGTGCGCCGTTCCTGGTGGGGGACATCCTGCTCGTCTCGGAGGCGGACCCGGCACGCCTGGCGGCTCTCGACGCCGTGAACGGGGCCCGCTTGTGGACGCAGCCGCTCTCCTCGCCCCCCAGGACCGGTCCCGTATTCGCGGCGGATCGCGCGTGGGTGGGGCTTGCGGACGGGGTCGCGGGCTTCGGTCTCGTCGGTGAGGGCGGGGATGCGCACGTTCCATGCGGCCCGGTCACGAGCCGGCTGGTTCTCAACGGGTCCTTGATGGCCTGCACAACCGAACGCGGGGAGATCGAGCTGATCGACCCCGAGAAGGCACAGGTCGCGATGACCATCCAGGGCGCGGTGGCCGGCCTGCCGCCGGTGCTGACGTACGACGAAGTGCTGTACTTCACGGAGAACGACCTTCGGCGCTGCGACTTGAAGACCGGGCAGGACAGCAGCACGCGCTGGTGTCTCACCGCTTGGATGGGCAGGATCGTGGCGCCAGCGGTGGTGGTTGATTCTCACCTGGTGTTCTCGACCGAGAGGCGGGGCCTGATATGCCTGAAACCTGAGGCAGACGAGTGACCAAGCCGGCAAGCCAGATGGTCTACTTCTTCGGAGACGGCGCGGCGGAAGGGGACCCGTCCCGCAAAGACGTCCTCGGCGGCAAGGGGGCGAGCCTGTCCGCCATGAGCGCGGCGGGCCTGCCGGTGCCGCCCGGCTTCACGATCTCCATCGCGTGCTGCCGGCACTACCACGAGCACGGCCGCGGGTGGCCGGAGGGTCTGGAAGACCAGGTGCGCAGTTCCATGGCACGGCTGGAGGAATCGACGAGGCGGCGGTTCGGCTCGGGCAAGCGTCCGCTCCTCGTGTCCGTGCGCTCGGGAGCGGCGCAGTCCATGCCCGGGATGATGGACACGATCCTGAACTGCGGTCTGCATCCTGCGCTGGCGGACCAGGTGGGCGACGAGGCGTTGTTCTGGCAGGTCTACGCGGCGTTCGTGGAGGGGTTCGGCAACACCGTGGCGGACATCCCCCCCTCGGAGTACGAGGCAGCGGCGTCCGCCGCGTCGCACGGCCAGGAGCGCGCCGAGGCCTGGATGGCGCTCTACGAGCGGCGCACCGGCAAGGCCTTCCCGAAGACGGCGTGGGAGGCGCTGAGAGAATGCGTGAACGCCGTGTTCGACTCCTGGCACAACGAGCGGGCCATTGTCTACCGGAAGTCGCACGGGCTCGGCCACCTGGAGGGCACCGCCGTCACCGTTCAGGCCATGTTCAACAGCCGCGTGTCGGGCATCGCCTTCACTGCCAACCCGCTGCGGCCCGGCGCGGACGAGCTGGTCATCGAGAGTTCCTACGGCCTCGGCGAGTCCGTTGTGAGCGGAGACGTCACGCCGGACCGTTTCGTGCTCGACCGCACGACGCTCGAGGTGAAGGAGACCGTGATCGGCAACAAGGTGCGCGCGCTGTTCGGCCTTGGTGACGGCCACGGTGCAGAGCTGCCGGACGCGCAGGCGGCATCGCTCACCGATGCGCAGATCGAGGAGCTGGCACGAATCGCGTTGAAGGTGGAGAGGCACTTCGGCTTCCCGGTGGACATCGAGTGGGGCTTTGATGAGAACGGCAGGTTCGCACTGCTGCAGGCGCGCGCCGTGCGGGGGCTGGACGTGGCCCGCGATACAGAAGCGGGCAGGGGAGAGGAGATTGCGCGGCTCCGCGAGGCCACGGGGGACGGCCACCGCGTCTGGATAGTCCATAACCTGGCCGAGACGCTGCCGGCACCAACGCCGCTGACCTGGGACATCATCCGGAAGTTCATGGGCGGCGACGGCGGGTACGGCCGGATGTATCGGGACTTCGGCTATCGGCCCAGCAAGCGGGTGCGTGAGGAGGGTTTCCTGGAGTTGATCTGCGGGCGGATCTACACGGACTCCGACCGCGCGTCCGAACTGTTCTGGGAGGGCCTGCCCGTCAAGTACGACAACGCCGAGATACTCGAGAACCCGACCAGCCTGGAGACGGCGCCGACCACCTTCGACGCCGCCCGCGCGGACCAGAAGTTCCTGCTCAGGCTGCCGGGCACGCTGTGGGGGATGGTCCGCTCCCGTTCGCTCACGAAGAAGGCGCGCCGCGAGGCGGTCCGGCACTTCCGCGACGTTGTCCTGCCGCCGTATCTGGAATACGTCCGGCAGAAAAGGGAACAGGACCTCTCGGAGCTGGACACCGAATCGCTTCTCCGTGAGCTGCATGACCGCATCGCCCGGGTCATGGACGACTTTGGCAAGGAATCGCTCAAACCCGGTTACTTCGGCGGCGTCGCGCGCGCGCAGTTGCAGGACGGGCTGGCCCGACTGATGGGCGCGTCCGGGGGCGAGCGCCTCACCCAGGTGCTTACGAGTGGCCTGGAGGGCAACACGACGGTCGAGCAGAACGCCATGCAGTACCGCGTTGCGCGCGGCGAGGAGAGGCTCGAGGCCTTCCTGCAGGATTACGGCCACCGCGCAGTGGAAGAAATGGAGCTGGCCAATCCGCGTTACCGCGAAGACCCCTCCTGCCTGGACCGGATGGGGCCGGCCGACGATCCGGGCCAGGAGCGATCGCCTGAGGCGCTGCACCGGAAGAGCGCGCAGGTGCGCGAAGAGGCCATGAGCAGGCTGCCCGACCTGCTCGAAGAGTGCGGCGGAAGCTGCTTCCGGGAGCAGTTCGAATCCGTCGCAAAGGAGGCGCAGGAGCTCCTGCCTTACCGCGAGATCGGCAAGCATTACCTCATGATGGGCTACGAACTGATCAGGCTGGCCCTGCTGGAGGTCGGACGGCGTTTCGGGATCGGCGACGACGTCTTCCTCCTGCACCTGGACGAACTCGGGCAGTTCGAACGGGAGCGGGAGGCCCTGACGGAGGAGATCGAGAAGCGCAGGACCCGGTGGAAAAGCCAGCAGCGGCTTGATCTGCCGGACGTTGTGGACTCCGCAGAGCTGG
>CAZSET010000205.1:0-7158 GCA_964605915.1 uncultured candidatus Brocadiaceae bacterium
CGGGACGCTTCCGAGGACGAATTCCTTTGCCTCGATCCGGGGGAAGCCAGGTAGTGATGTTCGCTGGCCCCCACAAGGGCGCACGCGGAGGGAGAAGACGTATGCGCATCGACTGTCACAACCACTGCTCGGGAGTGCGCGGACGCTGGCCATCGGTCGAGGACGTTGTGGCAGGCATGGGCAAGCTTGGCATCGGCAGGACCTGTTGCTCGTTTCCGATAACCAGGGGCGATGCCGGGCCGGACGACGTCCGGGAGGCAAACGACGACATACTTGGCTGCATGCAACGCTTCCCGGATGCTATCCTCGGGCAATGCTTCGTCAATCCCGGCTACGCACGGCACGCCCAGGACGAGATCACCCGGTGTGTAGTCGACGGCGGTATGAGCGGGGTCAAACTCTATCATCAGTACCGGATCGATGAGCCGGTGCAATTCCCCATAGTCGAACGGTGCATCGAGCTTGGCATCCCGGTTCTCATGCACGCCGGCCATCCGACGACCCCTGACAGCATGCCTGGTCAGCCCCGCCTTTCCAGCGGCGAGCATTTTGTGCAGGTGGCCGGGCGCTACCCGGAGGCCATGCTGATCTGCGCTCACATCGGGGGCGGCGGCGACTGGGAGTGGCAGCTGAAGGCCCTGCGGGAGGCGCCCAACGTGTTTCTGGACACAAGTGGGTCCGTAATCGACCAGGGCATGATCGAACGTTGCGTGCGTGACCTCGGGGCTGAACGGCTGCTGTTCGGCACCGACATGAACCTGGTCCGGGGCGTAGGCAAGCTCCTGGACGCTCGGGTCACGGAGCGACAACGAGAGAAGGTTCTCGGCCTGAACTTCAGCAAGCTGCTGCGAAGGCGGCGCATCTGAGCACGGACCTTCTGGCGCCAGAGGGGACAAGGGCACGACATGATCTACGACGCCGACATGTGGATTGGGCACTGGCCATTCCGGGCGCTGCCGTATCACTCGGCGACAGACCTTCTGAGGCAAATGGACGCCCACGGGATTGAGAAGGGGCTGGTTGGCTCACTCCACGGGCTTTTCTACAAGGATTCGCATGAAGCGAACCGCGAATTGGCGAAGGAACTCGGACGTCGGCGCGACCGCTTGGTTCCATGTGCGGTTCTCAACCCCACCTACTACGGGTGGGAGGAGGACCTGAAGCAGTGCCACGAGGAGTTCGGGATGCCCGTGCTCCGGCTGGTTCCGGACTACCATGGGTATTCGCTCGCTGACCACGTAGCAGCCGAGATCACCGAAGCCGCGCATGGCCTGAAGATGCGCGTGGCGCTGTTCGGGCGGATCGTGGACCCTCGGGGGCGCCATCCTCTGGACCCGGGGCGTGAGGCGGATGGCGCAGCAATAGCGGCGTTCCTGCGGAAGTTCCCGTCGGCGTCATTCCTTATGCTGAACTTCGCCGATTCGCCGGAGAGGCGAAGGTGGGATGAGCCAGCCTGTCACTTCGACATCGTCCGCTTCGTGGGCGGAGGCGGCAGACGGCTGCAGACGCTGATCGCAGAGTACGGGGCCGATCGACTGCTGTTCGGCAGCGCTCTGCTTATGCGCTACGCAAAGCCCACTCTGATGGCGCTGGAAATGTGCGACCTCAGCCGCCAGGAGCGGGAACGTATCCTGTGGCGGAACCTGGCGGCACTTGTGGCCGGGATGGGCTGAGACAGAGCCATCACGGTTGTTGGTGACGCAGCCCGGACTCACCCATCTGCCCGCAGCTCATCCAGGAATCGCTCGATGGTCAGCGGGGCGCTGCCTTCGTAATGGTGGCCCGGTGTTCAGCAGACGGCGCACTGCCCCTTGTCAAAAGGACCCAGACCCTTCCCAGGACGATGAGAAGCCCCGCCACCCCAATACCCTCCATCCCCGCGACCTCCCGCTGGAGCGCATGTGGCGGCTCCCGCCTGCTCTATATGCTTCGCTGCTGCACCTCAGTGAATCGGCAGTCCTTTGCCCCCGATATTCGGCGGCTGCATTCGCTCGGTAAAGCTCCCCAGGATACCGTCACGTGACCTGCTCGTTTCTCGACCTCCTACCAGTTTGGAGGCGTCTGTGTTCCGTGACGCAAGGGCCTCATCTGCATGGGTCTCTATCACCAGCGATGCATACCCATACGCGCCTCCTCGGGCACAATCTCAACCGCCACACGATCGAGACCCCCTTCTTGACGCGGCCGGGCACGCCGGACCATAATCGGTGCTATGCTGTCTGTTCGCCCATGTTCCAAACGCTCCAAGGAGATACGACGGTGGCAACGAGAAAACGCGGACGCCGCTTGTGGCTGGCGTGCTGCTTGCTCGGCGCTTTCGGTGGCGTTGTGCCCGCCGCCCTCTACGCAGAGACGCGCACGGCCGGCGCCTTGACGCCGGAGGCGGCGTGGGAAGCGATCGACGCGGCCAGGGACGGCGACACCGTCGTGCTCCCGGCCGGGACGGCCGTCTGGACCCAGGGCTGGAACACCGGTCATTGGGTCAAGATGAAGGCCATCACCATCCAGGGAGCGGGGATGGACAAGACCGTCATCCTCGATGGTCGGAGCACGAGGGATAGCGGCAAGGTTCCTTTTGATCTGAAGGGCGTGGAAGGGAAGCCGTTCCGTGTCACGGGGATCACCTTCGACGGCACGGGCAACGAGGATGCCGGGCTGTGGGGGGGATTCATGTCGATCAGCGGCAACTGCAAGAACTTCCGCATCGACCACTGCAGGTTCAAGAACGCCAGCCAGATGATGACGATCAACGGCGACACCTATGGGCTGATCGACCACTGTGATTTCGACGACAGGGAGTATGCCGTCCGTCTCGCGCAGCCCATCTGGTATTCCGGCCCCGGCGCCCCGAACTACCGCAAGCCGCTGAGCTTGGGGACGGCCGAGGCGCTGTACCTGGAGGACAACGAGGTCTCCCTCGGTCCGGGCGCGGCGAAGGGAGGCGATTGTCCGTGGATCGCGCCCAACCACGGCGCCCGGGTCGTGATCCGCCACAACACGATCGTCAATTCGCAGATTGAGATCTACGGGATCGGCGTGCGGGAGAAGTACTACGGCTGCCAGCAGGCGGAGGTCTACGACAATACGTTCTCGGCGGTCGGTCTGAAGCAAGGTGAGCCGCAGGGGTTCATCTTCGTCAACGCCGGCGTGGCCATGGTTTTCAGCAACACGGTCACGGGCACGACCTACAACACCAAGGTCATCCCGCTCTCATACGAAAGGGCGTTCTGGGACAGAGGCGGGTTCGGCGTGTGTGACGGCACGAATCCCGTTGACGGCAACCAGATTCCTGCGGGCCAGAAGGGCGCCGGATACCCCGCCATGGGCCAGCAGGGCCGGGGGACGGACGTCGACGGCGACGGCGTTTTCGAGCCGTCTCCCTGCTACGCCTGGAACAACACCATCAACGGCCGGAAGCTGCTCATGGTACTGCGCCGCTGGGATCCTGAACAGACAGCGCGACAGGCGGGACTCATCGAGGAGGGCCGTGATTTCTTCAACGAGGAGCCGCCGGAGGGATACTACACGCCCTACGTCTATCCGCATCCGCTGCAGGACGGTTGGGAGGAACTAATGAAAAGCGCCGCCAGTGGCGTCAGTGCCGATCCGGGCAGGCTGTTAGGCTGTCTGCGGGGCCTGAACTGGGCCATAAACGGCCACATCAGGTCATCCGTTCCCGAACTCCCATGGAGAGCGATCATGAGACTGTTGCGGTACGCCTGTGTCATCGCCTGCTCACTTGTCATCGTGGCCGGCCTGTTTCCTGCCCGCGCCACTGCCGCGCCCGTGCTGACCTCCCTGACTGCCGATGCGGCCACGGTGGGGCTGTGGCGGTTCCAGGAAGGCGAGCGCGAGACCTCCGTTTGCGAGGTGAAAGGGCCGGCTGCCACTTTGAACGGCGCCACATGGGTTCCGGGCCGCGACGGTTTCGCCGTGGCCACCAGAGGCGGATATGTGTCGATCCCCGATGCGCCGCAACTGCGGCCCAAGGACGGGCTGACGGTTGAAGCCTGGGTCAAGCTCGGACGATTGGGAGGCGACTTGATCTGCAAGAATGGCGGCTACCAGTTGCGGATCGATGCCGCCTTGCGCTTATCGCTGCACATCGACGGCAGGTGGCGTGTCCTCTCCGGCAGGAAGGCCGTACCGACGGGCCGGTGGACCCATCTTGCAGCGACTTATGATGCAGCCACGAAGACGGCCGCGATCTACGTCGATGGCGCGCGCGACGTGAGGGAGGAAATCAAGGACTTGACGACCGGCCGAATGGACCAGTCGAGGGCCGAGCTTCGCCTCGGCGCGAACGATTGGAGCCCGTTGAGCAGCGCGGTGGATGGAAAGATCGATTCAGTGCGGGTGTCGAATGTCGCCCGCACCTTCGAGCTGCCGGCGGCGGTCCATGAAGCGGCGGCGCCCAAGGGCAATCTGGTTCCCAACGGCGATTTCGAGTTGGGTTTGCTGGGCTGGAGGCTCTATGGCGAGGGGGATACGAATCTGGCTTGGGGCACCACAACGCAGGACCCGGCCAGCGGCCTCCGCTGCCTGCACAGTCTGCCGGACAGCGAAGTCAAACTGGACTTGCTGTCGCGGCCGATACCGGCGAGTGACGCTGCGCATTACACGTTCAGCGTCCGGATGAAGTCGGACACCAGACAGACGGTGCGCGTTGCCATTCAAGGATTCGGCGTCAATGGCGGCCCCGTCGCAGTGCAGCCTTTCCCGCTCTACCCCACGCTGAACACAACGTGGACCCAGGTGTCGCAATCGTTCACGCTTCCCGTCGATTGCGGGGCCCCCTCGCTGTGCATTCGCTTTGCGAATCCCGGCAGCGGGCAGATCTGGGTGGATGACGTGCGGTTGGTGGTTGGCGACGGAGCGGGACCCGCTGTTCTCCGGGACAAGATCGCGGTGGGACCCAAGACAGCGCCCGTCGGCAACCTGTACTTCGCCGGAGAGCCGACGCCGCTGGTGCTCAACGTGGTGAACACGGACAGCCGGGCGCATCAGGTGGCCGTCTGGGCGTATGTCACCGACTGGGAACACGTGCAATCGCCGGCAGCGACGGTTGGCACGCTGGAGGTGCCGGCCGGGGGCGTCAAGGAAATCACGTATCCGCTGGACACCGGCCGGCGGGGGACGTTCCGCTTGGGCTTCGAGCTGAGGGCCGACGGCCAGAGTTGGCGTCAAAGCACGGAGTTCAAGTACGCTGTGGCCGTTCCGCTGAAAGGCGTTGGGGACGCCGACGCTTCGATCTTCGGCATGAACACGCACATGGACCGCGAGCCCACGCCGCACCTGCAACGGAACACGGAGGTGCTCTCGCAGTGCGGGGTGAAGTGGATTCGCGCCTGGTGGGGCTGGGGGATGTGCGAGAAGACCCTCGGGCAGTTCGACTGGACGGAATACGAGCGACAGTTCGCCACCGTGACGGAGGCGAAGATGCGCGTGATGCCGGTCCTCCTGCGATACTACCCGCAATTGGAGCAGGCCTGGGCCGGGTCGCTCGCAACGGTCCAGCAGCCACCTGCGCCGGACATGATGGACGAATGGGGTGAGTTCGCCGGCCAGGTAGCGCGCCACTTTGCGGGGAGAGTCGGGGCATACGAGATTTGGAACGAGCCGCCGACGGATAACAAGGGCGCTATTCCGCCCGAAATCTACGCACAGATCGTCAAGGAGGCCTCGCTGGCCATTCGCCTCTCTGATCCGAAAGCCACGATTGTCGGCTTTGCCGGAGTCCATCTCCCCTACATGAAGAGGACGCTGGAGCTGGACACCGGGTCGCTGATGGACGTGGTGAGCGAGCACTCCTACGGCCAGGTCAATGCGCCGGAAGTGAACTTGCCCGCGCGAATGAAAGAGGTGCGAGATCTGCTGCGCGCAGCCGGCGCGGAGAAGCCAATCTGGCACACGGAGCAAGGCATAATGGCCGATGACGACGGCTACCGGGCATGCATGATGTCGGAATCCGAGTCGGCGGCCCTCTACACCCGCAACCTCGTGACGTGCAGTGCGCTCGGAGTGGGCAAGTATTTCTGGTTCTCGGCCCAGACCAGTCCCACCTATGGGGCGGCCGTGTTCTACGAGAACTACATCCCCCGTGCGCCGCTGACGGCGCTCAACGCCTGCGCCTCGTTCATTGACGGCCTGAAGTACCAGAAGTCGGTCAACCCCGACACGGCCACCTATGCCCATCTTTTCAAGGGGGTAAGCGTCGTGTGCGTGGCCTGGAACATCAATGCGCCGATGCTCCTCAGCCTGCCGCTGCCATCGGACAAGGTGAAGGCCTTCGATACGATGGGCAATGCCGTGCAGGTCGCCTCCGAGAAGGATCGGGCGGTGGTGGAGTTCGCGGTAGACCGCCCGACCTATCTGCAATGCGCCGGCGACGATTACGCTCTGCTGGAAAAGGCCTTGACGGACGCGCAAGTGGAGTACGTGGATCCGGTCGTCGTCACATCCAATGCGTCCAGCCGCGGCCTCGAAGTGAAGGTGACCAACCGGTCGCGCACGGCCCAGGATGGCGTCGTCGATCTGGTTTCGGTCGAGGAAGAGAAGCCGGCCGGTTGGCCGACGGCACAGTACTTCCAGTCGCTCGGCTCCGGAGAGAGCAAGTCCTTCACGTTTGCGATGTCCGACAAGACCGCCGTACGCGAAGTGCGGGTGCGCGTCGGTGACCGGCAGATGCAGGAAGTGAAGGCCCCGGTTAGGGAAGGGTAACGCCGTGTTCCTCAGCCCGCTCACCCTTCCCGGCAATTGACCGTCGGCGCGGCAATTGTCTGCGTTCGTACGGGGCCGCGTGCCGTCTTGCGGTCGCCGGGCACGCGGACTATCATGAGGTCCTTTGCTCATGAGCCCCTGCTTCAAGAGGACACGACGATGGCAAGGAGAAGGTGCCAACTCGGTTTCTGGTTGGTCTGTTGCCTGCTCGGCGCTTCCAGTAGCGTTGTGCCCGCCGCCCTCTACGCAGAGACGCGGACGGCCGCCGCCCTGACGCCGGAGGCCGTCTGGGAAACGATCGAGGCGGCCCAGGACGGCGACACCGTCCTGCTCCCCGCCGGGATGGCCGTCTGGACCAAGGGCTGGAACACCGGCCATGGCGCCAAGATGAAGGCCATCACCATCCAGGGAGCGGGGATGGACAAGACCGTCATCCTC
>CAZSET010000206.1:0-7136 GCA_964605915.1 uncultured candidatus Brocadiaceae bacterium
GCTATGACCGTCCCCCGGAGCATGGCGACGAAAGTGACAGTGGTGGGGAAAGCATTGAATACCGAGAGCCGCATCTCGGACAGGTTCTCCTCAATGTACCGACGTTGCCGGAAGCTCCAGTAGACGCGCCGACAGGCGTCCCTCAACTCGTCCCGGGAGAGCACCGGGCGTACCGATAGGCATTCCAGGGACAGAAGGTCAGCGTAGGAGACCTCCTCGCCTTCCTCCATCGTTCAGGACCCCTTCCTGCTTTGTGTGCCAGGGGTTATGAGAGAATCGGTTGCTGTTGGTCCATTGGCTGATCCGAAGGGAGGGGCGAAGCCCCGACCGTAGGAGCAGCCAGCGACGCCGCGAACGCCTCAGGCGTCCGCCAGTTCAATCCGCTGTGCGGCCGGCGGCGGTTGCACTCCTCCCGCCACTCGTCCAGCACATGCCGTGCCTCCGGCAGGCTCAGGAACAGCTCCCGGTTCAAGAGCTCGTCCGGCAACCTACCGTTGAAGCTCTCCACGTATCCGTTCTCCCAAGGGCTCCCTCTCGCGATATAGAGTGTACCCACCGACGCCCGGTCCAGCCAGCGTCGAATCTCCTTCGCCATGAATTCCGGGCCGTTGTCCGAGCCGATCTGCTCTAGAGCGCCCCGGACTGCGAAAAGATACTGCAGCGTCAGCTTCACGTCCCGTGAGGTGAATGTCCGGCCCACTTCGATTGCGACGCACTCCCGGGTGAACTCGTCGATCATCGCCAAGAGCTTCAGTTCGTGTGCGCCGAAAGCCGTCGTAAATGCTGCGGAGGTGTTGTGCCAGCTGTGTGGAGGAACCAGGGCTTTGCGGGCACTGCAGGGCGGTCACTCCCCCGTAGGGATTCCGTTGATGATGAGGTCCTGGATCGAAGCCTCGGTCACGAGATCCTCCTCAAGCTGATACTGGACCCAGCGGCGGGGGTAGACAAAGCCGTCGGCCTCCTGGCATTCAACGAAGAGCATTTCGAACAACCTGTTCTCGCCCCACTGTTCGCAGGTTCGAGGCCGATCACTAAGGCGCTATTGCAGGACCCGCTCCGTCGGCCCGAGGTCGAGCGAGAACGCCGAGGGCAAGGAGGCCGAAGCAGGCGATTCAAAGGCCAGAATCGCCGATGCAGGCCGACACAGCCCTTCGGTGCTCGCAGCCGGCCGAAGCCAGGATGGGGTCTTGCAACAGCGCCTAAGTCGGGCATTCCGGCGTCCGCCTTGAACCGGAACTCCCGGCAGTCCCTCGACTCGCCTCGCCGAGCCTCTGCAGGAAGGAAGCTGCGCCGTTGACACCGGAGTGGTTGCGGCATAGTATCAAGGAGTGCGGTCCGCGGCGTGGTCAGTGCGGCGTCGGGTGCTGCCACGGGGGCTTTGCAGGGGGAAGGCCATGTGTGCCAGAGCCGCGGTAGGCCAGGTTGCAGCGGCGCTTGTCGCGCTGATGGTTGGCGTGCCAGGGGTGAATGCGGACTGTCTGGATGCTGTTGGCTACTCCGCACTGAAGGCGGAGTTGGGCGAGCGCGTGCCGACGGGCCGCGGCGTCCTCGTCACCCAGGTGGGGGGCAGCGAGAAACTCGAGGGCGGCAACTCGGGGTGGGCGCCCGACGCGAGTACTGCGGGGCTGGCGGGCAAGAGCTTTCGCCTGCCGGCACTGCCTTCAGACCACGAGACGATGGTCGGGCTCCTGTTCTACGGCTCTGGTTCGATGGCGCCGTCGATTGCGGAGATAGAGTGCTACCCGAGCCGCCTCTGGGCTTCGGACCCGGGGGGGTTCCTGCGGCCGGGTACGGAGCTTCTGCCCATGGCCTCGCGCACGGTGGTGGCGAACCACAGCTACGTCGGGGCGGCCGAAGGCTCTGCCGACCGGTCCGTCGAGATGCTAAAGCGGTTGGACTACCTGGTTGCGATGGACGACTTCGTGCAGGTGGTCGGGGTCAACAACGCGCCGCAGGTCTACGAACTGTGGCAATGCACCTACAACGCGATCGTCGTGGGGTCCCCTTCCGAGCGGCACGCGGTCGGGACGCTGCCGCGTGGCTCGGAGCTTTACGGGGCGGGGCGGGCCAAGCCCGAGTTGGTGGCGCCGATGCCGTCGACGAGCGAGGCCACAGCCGTGGTATCTTCGGGCGCGGCCATGCTCATTGAGTTTGCTCATTCCCAGGGCTCGGCTATCTCAAGGGGCTCTTACGTCTCGCCGCGCACCGGCCGGCGCGTCTACCACGCGGAGGCGTCGGAGGTGATCAAAGCAGCGCTGCTGGCGGGAGCTGAGCGCGCGCAGCGCGTGGAGCCACGATCGGCCCGAAGCCGGACGGGCCGGGCTCGGCCGGCCGGCCCGCAGAACGGAATGCATCCGCGTCTGGGCGCCGGAAGCCTGAACGTCAGGAATAGCTATTATGTCCTGGCGGCCGGCGAGCAAGACGGCGTGGAAGGAGAACCGGCCGACCGACCGCGCGTGTTGAAGGCGCTGGGCTTCGACTATAACCCCGCTTTCGGTGGAGCACAAGGCACGGCGAGGCGGGCGTGCTACCGCCTGGTTGGCTCGGCTGGGGGCGTTCGCCTCAGGGCCGTGCTGGCCTGGAACCTGAAGGTCAACGAAAGCCCGGACCATTGGGACGGACGGGCCGCGCTCTACGACCTGGACCTGAGGCTCTACGATCTGGATACGTCTGAGGTGATTCCGGTCGCCCAGTCAGAGAGCTGGGTGGACAATGCCGAGACCATTCAGGCTGTGGTCATTCCGGGACACGCGTATGAGCTTCGCGTGGTCTGTGCGGCCCGCCAGTCGGACTTCCTGTGGGACTACGCGTTGGCGTGGCAGATGGGGACGTCGGCAGGCGGCGAAGGCGACGCGGGGTGAGCGCTCGGCCTTGACTGACAGGTCTGTCAGACACAAGTGTTTTTCGGTATTGACAGCGCGTGTTGAGAATTGTATACTATGTGGACTGTCGGGACTTCGCCGGGGGTATTCTGGCGACCGAGGGTTGTTCACGCTCGGAGTAGCCGAGTCCCGGCCATTGAAAGCTATAAGCAGCTGGGCGTGTCGCTGATGTAACCACGTTGGCGGGTTGGCGGGCCGTCCCGTTATCTGGCTCCGCCTTCCCCTTCCGGAGGCAGATCAGATGGCCTTCAGGGACACTGCCGGAACCTAGACAGCGTCGAGGGGCAAGCGCGAACGTCGAATCTGGTGCTGACCAATCGCCGAGAGTGGGTGAGGATCAGAATAGCAGGAAGCTAAGCGGGCGGAAGAAGCGGTGTGCGCCTCGATCTTGGCCAAGGGGAGATGCGGAGATGAGTGCGTCGGAGGGGGATGCGCCCCGTGGGATTCTCGTCGTGTGCGCTGGCATGCGAACGGGGGCTTCCGTGATAGACCTGATCCGGTCCGAAGGCTACGAAGCGGAGCACGCTTCTTCTCTGGCCGATGCGGGCAGGGCTTTCGAGTCGAGCACGGACGCCACCGTCGTGGTATTGGACAGCGGCTCCCAGGGCTCCGTGCGCGGGATCTGCCTGGAAGCGAAGAAGCGCTTCGGGAGTAGCAGGCTGTTGGTCCTTCTGCCTGACGGTGAGGCCCCGCCGGCGGACTGGGAGCCCGGCCTCGAGGGCAGGAACGGGGATCTCTGGCTCAAGGGCACGGCGCACGAGCCGGCGAACGCCAAGAGGATTCGCCGGTTCCTCCAGGGCGAGGGCTACCACTGGGGCAGCGATCTGGCCGTAGAGCCGGGTCTGTGCGCCTGGCTGGTGGATGGCGTCTCCCCCTTGGCCGGGGACGTCAAGCGAGACGAGGCCCGCAAGTTGCTGAGGTTCACCAGCGAGCTATCGCGCTGCGCGGACCTCATCACGCTAGTCCGGGAGGCCGTGGTCAAGTATCTGGAGATACTGGACTGTGAGGCGGGGAGCATCTATCTCTGGGACCCGCACACGGAGAAGCTGACCCTGAGCGCTGCCGAGGGACCTGAGCAGAACGAACGTCTGGGCCTTCAGCAGCGGCTCGGAGAAGGACTGGCTGGATGGGTGGCCCAGGCCGGCGAGCCGATGTTGGTGACTGACACGCGCAAGGTGCGCCGCCTCCGCGGGCACCGCCGCCGGCGCTACCCCACGTTCGCCTGCATCGCGGCCCCCATCAAGCACAGAGAGCAGCTCCTGGGCGTGGTGTGCTTAACCATGCCCAGGTCCAACAGGCCTTTCCTGCCCGAGGATCTTCAGCTCCTGCAATCCCTCTCTCAGAAACTCGGCGCGCTGATGCAGCTGGTGATGGTGCTGCAGGACCTGCGCCAGTTCAACGAGCGCGTGCTGAGCGTCGAGATGACATGCTCCAACCTGATGGCCCAGCAAGACACGCAGGTGGAGGCCCGTCGTGTGCTGAGTTCCGACGTCCTGGACGGCATCCCGCTGGGCATCATCGCCTATGACCGGAGGCTGCGGGTCCGTTTTGCCAACGCTGCCGCCGTGAAGCTTCTCGACGGGGTCATGCGAGGCCCGACGGCCCAGGAACGCCTTCCCCTGGAGGGCAAGCTCGATTTGGGAAGCCAGCTTTGGCGAGAGAAGTTGCTGGGCACCGTCGAGGAGATGGAGGGCTTCCGTCTGGAGCGCGTCGTCTGGCGAGATCCCAACCGGCCCCGCGTGCTGGACATTCATGGCTGCCCGATGAAGGACTCCGACGGCGCTCTCCTCGGCGGCATGCTGACGGTGCAGGACGTCTCCGCGGACGTGGAGATGGAGGCCAGGGTCTCGTCCGCCGAGAGACTGGCGCTGGTCGGTACGATCGCCGCCAAGGTGGCCCACGCGCTGAACAATCCGCTGGACGGCATGCACCGCTTCCTCGGCCTAGCGCTGCGACAGATCGATGAAAGGCCTGACAAGGCGCGCTCCTGCTTGGCGGAGGTGCGCGGGGGGCTCGTGCGGATGGGCCATATCGTGGGCCAGCTGTTGGCCTTCTCTCGGCGGCACTATACGGCCGGGCGCAACGCCAGCCTCAGCCAGATCCTGTGGGACGTCGTCGTGCTCTACGAGGAACAGGCTCGGGCTGCTGGCGTCAACATCGCCATGAATGTGCCTCCGGACCTGCCTCCCTGGGGGGGAGCCGAGATGATCGATGTCTTCAGCAACCTCATAAGGAACGCCCTGGACGCGATGCCCGAAGGCGGTTGCCTTACCGTCACATGCAGCCGCGAGGACGATGGAGTGCGCTTCGCCCTTTCGGACACGGGGCCGGGCGTGCCGGAGGAGATCCGAGAGAGTATCTTCGAGCCATTCTTTACGACCAAGCGGGACGGTAGCGGAACCGGACTGGGACTGGCGGCGTGCCGTGACTCAATGAATTGCATCGGTGGATCGATCACCCTCTGCGAGTCAGAGCATGGGGCGCGGTTCGAGGTGTTCGTGCCGGCGGCCGGCCCCGAGAAGGAGTGAATTCCCATGGACGAGCGGCCCTCTGTGCTTGTAGTGGACGACGACCCCATCGTGAGGGAGAGCCTGCGCCAGTACCTGGACCTTGACGAATGCGATGTCGGCACCTCCGCCAACCTTCGGGACGCAATCGACCAACTGGCACGGCGGCACTGGCACGTGGTGCTTGCGGACGTGCGCCTGCCCGAAGGCAGCGGGTTCGACCTGCTTCGCTACGTGCGCGAGCAGCAGTTGAGCACAGCCGTGATCATGTTGACCGGCTATGGAACCATTGAGGACGCCGTGCGAGCCATCAAGTGTGGTGCGTTTGACTATGTGACCAAGCCGCTCTCGGACGACGAAGTGAAACTGTCGATTGAGCGGGCCCTCCAGCAGCACGAACTCATCGAGGAGAACCGCCGGCTCCGCGAGCAACTGCGCCTGAGCTTCCAGTGCGATCACATTGTCTGCCGGGACCCCAAGATGAAGCGCATCCTGGAGCGAACCCAGGTCATGGCCGGCACGGAGGCCACCGTGCTCGTCACGGGCGACAGCGGCACGGGCAAGACCATGGTGGCCCGGGTCATCCACGACAATTCCTCCCGCAAGAATGGCCCTTTCATTGAAGTGAGCTGCGGCACGCTGCCGGACACGTTGCTGGAGAGCGAGCTGTTCGGCCACGTCAAGGGCGCGTTCAGCGGCGCCGTGGCCAGCAAGCGGGGCCGTTTCGACGCCGCCCACAAGGGTACCCTGTTCCTGGATGAGGTCTCCCTGGCCAGCCCGTCGCTGCAGATGAAGCTGCTGCGCGTTCTAGAAGACTTCAAGTTCGAGCCGGTCGGCAGCACGGAGACGCGCTCGGTGGACGTGCGCCTGATCCTGGCCACCAACGAAGACCTCGGCCGGCTGGTGAAGGAGGATAAGTTCCGCGAGGACCTCTATTACCGCGTCAATGTGATGAACATACACATCCCGCCTCTGCGGGAGCGGCCGCTGGACATACTCCCCCTGGCTCAACACTTCCTGGCCAAGCACAATGGCAATGCCATCCACCCCGTGGAAGGGTTCACAGAGGCTGCGGTGCGGGTCATGACCGAGCATAGCTGGCCGGGGAACGTGCGCGAGCTGGAGCACATCGTCCTGCGCGCCGTCGTGCTCTGCACCTCGGCCTACGTTGAGCCCGACGACCTGGACATCAAGGGCCGGCCGGCCGACGAACCGCTGTTCGACGACGGCCAGGTGCTCCCCCTCAAGCAGGCCATGAAGCTCGTGGAACGGCGCTTGCTCGTCAGCGGACTGCAGGCCTGCAACGGCAACCGCAAGCAGACGGCCGAGCGCCTGCGCATTAACCGCACGACCCTGTACAACAAGCTGCACGAGCACGGCCTGATGGACGCCTGAGAACGCCGTTCCCTTCCCCAGAGGTTCCACCCCGCGGGCGCGCAAGCGACATGAGTCACCCCGGGGGCGATGTACGGAAGCAGAAGGCGGCTGCGAGGGGCCTTAGGCAGAGAGGCCGGCGGACTCGACGCGCGGTCGTTCATCGAAGCGCACGGCCACGCCGGCTTTCGCCTGCAGGGGATCTCGGCTGGTGGGCAGTTCCAACCTCACCACGGTGGCTCTGGCGTTCAGGGCGCGGGACAGGGACACGTTATTGCTGTAGCCCATACCAGACGCCGTGATCAAGAGGGACCGACCCTCTTGCACCAATTGCCAGTCGCGCGTGTGGAAGTGCATCCCCCCGGCGGAGACG
>CAZSET010000207.1:0-4947 GCA_964605915.1 uncultured candidatus Brocadiaceae bacterium
GGCCCGCGCTCGGGCTCCAAACGGAGATGAGAACCGTCGGCGGTGCCCACCACGCGCTCCAATTGCTGGAGGATGAACAGGGCATGTGTCCTGGCCTCTCCTCCTTCCATTGCCTGCTCTGCCTGCAAGCGCGCGTGCCGCCAGAGGGCCACGTCCCGACGCGCGTCGCGCAACACGTGCCAGAGGGCCGACTGTCTGTCCACTTCCCTGGAAGGAGCAGGGCACGAGACCGCGAGGCCCGCCAGCCCCTGCCAGGCGGCGACCCACAGCGCGCCGCGCACCTGCGTGGCGGCCTGTCGCCAGTCGGCCCCGGTCAGGTCCAGGTGCACCCATATGGGCTCCATACCGGACAGCGCGCCCGATTCGATCAACCGAGGCACCGCCCCGGGCTCGCAGCCGTCCTTGACCAGCCAAAACGGGAAAGATCCGTCCCCGGACAGAAGCGCCGGGCGCACGGCCGACAGACGCTCGCAGAGGAGGGCTGGCCCGTAGCCCGTCCGTGCCGCCGCGTTCAGCGCGCCGAGCGAAGTCCCGCCTGCCCGCATCAGCCATATCGGGCGCGGACAGGGCAACAGCATCAATCCGCCGGATGGACCGGCGGGGGGCAGCGCTTCGCCCGGTCCGCTGAATGCCAGGAGGCCGAGGCCGCGCTGCTGGGCGAGACCGACGGCCCTGCGGCGGCCCGGATCGCCCCGATCCGCAACGGTCAGGCCGCTCACCCCGTGGTCCTGGAGCTTGGCCATCATCGTCTCAGGCAGTTGCTCCGCCGCCAGGCTGTCGAGGTACCACAGAGGGAACAGGTCATCCCCGGGCCCGGAGCGCCGGAGCACCTCAATGTAGACCGGTACCTCGACAAGGACGTCCTCGGCGCTTGCCACCAGACTCCCGGCATACCGGCCGGGCTTGAGGGGGGACGTGTCGGCCGTGAGGGCCAACCAACGCGTCTGGTTCTCCCCGAACGTCAGTTCGCTCAGAGGCGTCAACCAGGCCACGCCATCTGCGTCGTCGTTGACCTGCCACAGGTAGAAGGCAGAGGGGGGAAGGGGCTTGATCTCGCCGGGGGGCTCGCCTGAGACTCCGGCCAGGGCAAAGCGCAGTCCCTCGAAGGGACGCAGAGCCTTCACGCCCAGGAAGATCGTCCGCTTCTCGCCCTGGGCGACGGTGAGGCGGAGCTGCTCGAGGGCCGTCAGCGCGGGGGCGCCGTCGAACCGCCACAGAAGGAGGCCGCTCTGCCTCTGCGCGTCGGTCAGGGGCACCAGGCTGCCGGGCGCCGACGGTACCCGGCCATCGAGGGGCTGCGGGTCGGGCAGGGGCGGCTGCGGCGCCCTCAGCGGGAAGGCCGAGCGGCCCGGACCGACGGAGACCGCGAACTGCCCCACGCGCGCGCCCTCGCTGTAGACCTCGTGCAGGAGCCAGGCGGGCTCTTCGTCGCCGGGGCAGCGGATAGCCCCCGTGCTGAGCCGGCCGGACTCCAGCAGGTCCAGCGCCAGGCTGTCGCACAGGGCAAGCTCGCGCCCCGCCTCGTCGTACGCTCGGGTGAACACGGAGACCTCACGCATCGGCCCTGAAACGGGCATGATGCTGAAGCGATCGGTCAGGGGCGCTCGACCCGACCCGGGCAGGCTGTCCGCCACGAAATCCATGTTCAGTTCGGCCACTGCTGCCAGCCCGTCCAACGGCACTATGAGCGTCCCGAAAGTCATGCTGTGGCCGGCGGGGACGGCAGGACAGGACCATCCGACCACGATTCCGGGCCCGGCCGGCCTGAACGGCCGCAGCAGCCGACCACCGCCACTGAGAAGCGCAAAGCCAAGCGCGCGCCGCGCTGCCGGCTCGGCCACGGCCAGCCATCGCAACGTGTCTGCGCGCTGGCCCCGCGAGGGAAGCGGGGCGGCGATCCGGCCCGCCCCTGCGAGGAAGCGCGGTGCGGACACAATCTCGGCGCCAAGGCCGCGATTGCGACAGTAGAGCTCCCTGCCCGTCTCCGTCCCCCCGGCCGGCAAGGCCAGGCTGCGCAGCGCGGGCGCGCTCTCGCCGGCCAGCCCATGTCGGGACGTGTTCGCGAACGTGTGCGTGACACTGACGAACGGACGGTCCGCCTGGAAACCATACCGCCGGAGGATGCGCATCCGGCCCGTCGTCGCTGCCAGAAGCAGGGACACCTCACCCTCGGTCCACTCCTGTTCGAGCAGCTCGAACGGGAAGTCGGCCGAGTGCACCTCCTCCATCAGGCCGCCGTGCCCATCGGCGCACAGGGCCGTCATCTCCGTGCCGTCGACGACGAACGAGACGATCCTACCACCCATTTCGGGGTCGACGGTCGCCTCGTAGTACCGATTGGTCACGACGAGCCGCTCCCCTTCCCGCCGCAGCGTGAGGCGGGGCTCCGCTCCGCTCGCCGCCGAAGCGACGAGGAGCGCGCACACTGCTGCGGCAAGAGCGAGGAGCCGCACTATTCCGCTCGACGCCGCACGGACCTCGTAGGAGCAGCCGCCCAGTCGCATGACACCCATCCTGGAGAAACAGCGCCGGTGCCCCCGCGCCCGACGCTGATGCAGGCACGGCACCTATGATACCGTCGGCGCCGTCCGCCCGGCAAGGGCCGTCGTCGCCGGCCCCTGCCGTCTTGATTCGATTGGGGGTGGGGGTTAGAATCCGCATTCGCGGCGTTTGAGCGGCTTCTTCAAGCAGTCGACGGAGGGTAACGTGGCCTCGCAAAGAACAATGAAGGCAGTATACCTGGAGGAGATCGGCAGGTTGGACGTGAGGGAGATACCGATTCCCGAGCCCGGGCCCCGCGACGTGCTGGTGAAGATGAAGTCCGTCGGCGTCTGCGGCTCCGACATTCACTACTACGAGCACGGGCGGATCGGGGATTTCGTGGTCAGAGAGCCCCTGATCCTCGGCCACGAATGCGCCGGGGAAGTTGTCGAGGCCGGATCGGACGTGATCGCCCTCCAGCCGGGCGATCGCGTTGCGATCGAGCCCGGCGTGCCTTGCCGACACTGCAAGCACTGCCTGAGCGGACGGTATAACCTGTGCACCGACGTGGTGTTCATGGGCACACCGCCGGTCGACGGCGCGTTCTGCGAGTACGTGACGTCGCCGGACGATTTTGCGTACAAGTTGCCGGACAACGTGAGCACGGAGGCCGGCGCGACCATCGAGCCCCTCTCAGTGGGGATGCACGCCGTGAACCTGACGAGCGTGGGGGCGGGAGAGACCGTCGTGGTGTTGGGCGCCGGGCCCATCGGCCTGCTGGCCGTGGCGGCGGCGGCAGCGGCGGGCGCCGGCCACATCACCGCCGTTGATCTGTTGCCCAATCGGCTGGAAGCTGCCGAGCTGATGGGCGCTTCCCGCACCGTGAACGCCAACGAAGAAGACGTTGCGGAGGCACTGAAGGACTCGGCGGACGTGGTCCTGGAGTGCGTCGGCCTCGAGCAGACCATGGCTCAGGCCATCGAGGCGGCAAGGCCCGGCGGCCGCATCGCCTGGATAGGCCTGGCCGTGGACGCCTGCAACCTGCCGTTCGGCAAAGCACAGGCCAAGGAGCTGATGATCACGGGCGTCTTCCGCTACGCCAACGTCTACCAAAGGGCCGTGAACCTGCTGGCGGCGGGCAAGATCGACACCGAGGCGGTGGTCACGCACAGGTTTCAGTTCCCCGCGGTGGCCGAGGCGATGGAGTTCGCCACTCACAACCGGGATGTCGCCCTTAAGACCATGGTCAACTTCGACTGAGGCGTCCCAGGCAAGGCCATCGGCCGGAACTCAGAGCCCCCCGAAAGCGTAAAATGCCCGCTAGAGCCCGATTTTGCCCTTGACAGCGCCGTTTTTGCTGTTACTATCATGGGGCCAAGGTGGGGATCTGTCAGAGATTGTCAGTTCAGTTCCTTTTCAACCTCAGGAGGTCGAATCCATGGCCATTGGTCAGCCTCAGTCGAAGGAGATGCTGGTCGTCGGCACGAAGGTCAAGAATTACATCAAGAGCGAGGGCGTCATGAGCTCGGCCGACGTGCTGGATGCGTTGAACAGTGCCGTGTATCGCCTGCTTGACAAAGCTGTGGAACGCGCCAAGCAAAACGGACGTAAGACGGTTCAGGGACGCGACGTGTAATCGATTGCCGACCGCCGTCGCGGTGGGCTTGTCTGCTTGATCTGGATTGACGGGTGGGCGCGTCCCGACGATGCGGTGGACGCATGGGGCGTGGAAGGGATCTGGGGCCCGGCAATCCCTGACGGTGGCTTGATCCGAGCCCGGCCTTCCTTTGAGGGCCGGGCTCCTGCTATGGGGGGTCAGTCCAGCTCGCCCAGTGCTATGATGGAACCGGCGGAGTTGGCGATGTAGAGGGCGGGGCGGTCTGCGTCGCCGACGATTCTGCAGTCGGGCGGCAAGGGGTGGCACCACAGCCTTTCCCCGCTCTGGCGCGAGAGAGCCGCCACCGAATGGTCGGAGTTGAGGACGTACACGACGGCATCGCCGGCAGTCAGTACCCGCACGGGGCCTTCGCACTGCCAGAGCGTGCGCAGGTCCGCGCTGGCATCCAAACTCATGAGGCTCGGCTTCGCGGTAAGGACGAGCAGGTCCGTACCAATCGTCTGCAGCCTGCCGACAATGGACGCCTCGGCCATGCCCTTCCAGCGCACGTTGCCGGTGTCTGCATTGAGGGCGTAGATGAAGCCGCGGTCGTCGCCCAGGAAGACGCGGCTTCCCAGCACGGCCACGCCGGAGCACAGCCGCGACGGCCCTGCCGGCCGCCACTTCCACAGCTCCAGTCCGTCGGACGCCTGCACGGCAATGGCCTTATCATCTTCGGCGGCGGCAAACACCACGCCGTCCCCAACGGCCGGCTTCTCGGCAATCCACCCCTCCAGCGAGCAGAGCCAGTCCGCGTCCCCGGTCTCCAGGGACACTCGCTGCAGATGGCCGTTGCCTCCGGCCAGGAT
>CAZSET010000207.1:4957-7123 GCA_964605915.1 uncultured candidatus Brocadiaceae bacterium
CCCGTAGACGAGGGGGGAAGTGGACACCGCAAAGCCCGGATGGAAGGGCTTGCTCAGGCTGCCCGTCACGGTGTCGAAGCGGCAGAGAGCGTTCTTAACGACCAGTACAAGTGCTTGATCCATGAAGACGGGCGCCCGGTCGAGGCTGCTGCGCAGGACTTCGGTCGCTTTCCAGACGCCGTTTGCGGCATTCAGACAGTGGATCTCGCCACCCTCCGCCTCGATGACGACGATCGGGCCGGCGCAGTAGACGTCTCGCAGTTGTCTGTCGCTCAGTCGCCCCATATCCTGCCGCCACAGAAGCTTGAGCCCCTCAGGCTCAAGGTCGAAGAAGGCGTTCTCCGGCGACAGCTTGGCCGTGGGGCACGCATCTGACGTCGACGCCGGCGGGGCCGCACAAGAAGCCAGGCCCAGGGCCGCAAGAAGCAGAACCGAATGCCAACACACGCGTAGGGTTGCTCTCATGATTGGACCTCCGCCCAAGCTCATCGGCACAGGACGGCCGGGAGCCGGATGCAGATTCGGCTATCCCCGCTTCGTTTGCTCCGTGTGCCAGAACTCTAACCTTTGGCCCCCCGCCTGTCAAGCAGAACAACGCGCCTGCCTGCAGGTCGTGTGCCCGCCTCTCGACACGCCACGGGCGGCAGGTTAGACTGGCCATTGAGCTGTGGACTGCCCTGTGGCACTCATGCCCCGTGACGCGCTGGCTGACGATGGATCGCGAACCCGCCTTCATCTGCGATGCAATGCTCGGCGGCCTGGCCCGGTGGCTTCGTGCGGCGGGCTACAGTGCGCGCTTCGACGTGCAGATCCGCGACGGCGAGCTGGTCCGCAGGGCTCTTGAAGAGGGCCGCTGCCTGCTCACGAGCGACTCGGGCATTCTGGAGCGATACGCGGTCAGCGAAGGGCTGGTGCAGTGCGTCTTCATCCCTCTTGGCCTCTCGCCGCTCGAACAGCTTGCCCACGTTCTGGCGTCGCTGGGGCTTCGCATTGGGGCGCCTCGTTGCATGGTATGCGACGGGCAGCTCGAGAGCGTGCCGCTCGCACAGGTGCGGGATCGCGTGCCAACCAAGGTGCGCCAGGCGCGCGATCGCTTCTTCCGGTGTCGGGGATGTGACAAGGTCTACTGGCATGGCACACACTGGGAACGCATCGAGGAGCGGCTGGCGCACGCGGCAGAGCTGGCTGCCCAAGGCCACGATGCGCCGCAAGGGGCGGATGGCTGACCCGGCGGGCAACGCCGGGGCAGGGTCATTCAGTTATTGGGTGATTCTTCCGATAACTCCTTATAGAGGGTACTCGAGCAAGGAGGGATCGGAGATGGACCAGGCGCAGGCGAAGACGTTGTGGGACGTGCTGGGGCAGGTGCCCGATCACCGCAGCCGACACGGCAGACGGTTCAGCCTCCAGAGCGTGGTCGCCGTCGTGCTGGGCGCCGTGCTGGCGGGGCGCACGTCTCTGGCAGCAATTGCGCGCTGGGGCCGGGCCTTGAAGGTCGCCGAGCTGAAGCAGTTCGGCATAGAGCGCACAAAAGCCCCCTGCCACACCACCTACCATAACGTGCTCAAAGAGCTGGAGGTGGGCACGCTGGAGAAGTCTCTGGGCCAGTGGGTCAGAGGGGGCGGCCCGGCGGGGCAGACCTGTCTGGACGGCAAGACCTTGCGGGGCAGCCGCTCGGCCGACTACCCGGCCCTGCATCTTCTGGCCCTCTACAGCGAGCAACTCCAGGGGGTGCTGGCCGAGCTCCCGGTCGGGCCCGGCCAGAACGAGATAACCGTAGCGCTGCGGCTACTGAAAGAGGTGCGGCTGGAGGGGATGATCCTGAGCGGCGACGCCGAGTTCACGCAAAAGGACATATGCCAACAGGTTACAGAAGGCGGCGGCGACTACTTCCTGGTGGTCAAGGACAACCAGCCGACCCTGAAAGAGCAGACCGAGACGGCCTTCGCCGAGCCCTTTTCCCCCCTGGCAGAAGCGAATGTGGCAGCGCGAGGTGCGCGCGGCCCGCAGCGTGGAGAAGGGGCACGGGCAGCTGGAGGTGCGCCGTCTTGAGGCGACCGAGCGGCTCGCTGGCTACCTGCACTGGCCGGGGCTGGGGCAGGTGTGTCGGATTCGGCGGGAGCGGACGGTGGGGGGTCAAAGCAGCAGCGAGACCGTCTACGCGAT
>CAZSET010000208.1:0-7110 GCA_964605915.1 uncultured candidatus Brocadiaceae bacterium
GACCTGTTCGGCGGGTGGACGATGCTCAAGGTCAATGAACTCAGCCCCGAGGCCGTGCTGGAAGCGCTTCGGACGGGCTGCTACTACGCCTCCTCGGGAGCGGAGATCCTGGAGTTCCGTGTCGAGGAGGGCACTGCCCGGCTCCGCTGCGAGGAAGCCGCGGAGATCCACCTGATGGGGTCAGGGTGGCACGGACGCAGCTTCTACGCGGGCGAGGGACCGGCGCTGACCGAGGCAAGCGTGCAGGTGGACGCCGAATGGAAGTACGTGCGTGCGGAGATAGTCGATGCCCGGGGCAAGCGGGCCTGGGCAAACCCCGTTTTCCTGTGAGCCCCGCCGGGCAGCGCGCTTCGCACCTGCGGCGGCCACGTCGCCCTGATGTCAGGCGTGGCGTGGCTTCTGCTTGACAATGTCTCCGTTGCGGCTAAAGTAGTAGTTCGGCGTGAAGCTGGTCAAGGCAATCCTTCCGGAGCGCTCCGTGCGATTCAGGCTGATCGGCATTCTTCTGGTGGCTTTACTGGGTGCAACGCTCGGCGCTTGCGGGCGAGGTGCCGAACGTGGCGGGCTCGAGGACCTTCTCGAAGAGGGGTGGCGTGCGTACTCGACGGGGGATTTCGACTTTGCCATCCAGAAGTTCGAGTCGGTCGGCGAAGCGCCGGGCGCTACGCCTGAACAGCATTTCTCCGCGCTGCTCGGCCTCGCCACCAGCTACCACCTTCGGTCGAACCCGGACCTTGAGCAAGCCCGCCTATGGTACGAGCGCCTCGGGGAACTGAAGACCGGCGACGCGCAGCGGCAGAGCCTGCTCGGCCTCGGGCGCGTAGACCTGGCTGAGGGCAAGAGCGGCGCCGGCCAGACGAATCTCGTCAGGCTGATACAGGACTTCCCCGAAAGCATGGAAGCCAACGAGGCGGTGGTGCATGTGGCGGATTCGTTGTTCAAGCCAACCGGCAAGGACTCAGAACCCGGGCAGTTCTCTCTGGCAGGAGGGGCCGCGGTCGAGCGAGGGCTGAACATGCTCGAGGAGCGCCTGAGCGCGTATCCACACAACATCCTGGCCACGACGATGCACTTGATGCTGGCAGGCAAGTACATCGAATTGCAGCAGTTCGAGAAGGCCGTGGAGCACTTGCTGGCCGCAGAGGAGGAAGGCATCGCCGGCGTCATGTTGCAGAGCGTAACGCTGTGGCGCATAGCTCGCATCGCGGACCTTGAGCTGAAGGACTACGACCTCGCCGAGCGCTACTACGCGAAGTACGCCGAGGAGTTCCCCAGAACGACCCTGTACTACAGGGCGACAACGAGCTTGGAGCGCGTTCGTGCACTAAAGAAGGAGGAGGGAGCATGAACGGCACGGGCCGCACCTGGGCGAAACTCAAGAGGTACCCGGCGCTGCTGCTCCTGGTGCTGGTGTACGTCATCTCCTGCCTGGTGGTGGTGGGCAACGTGATTCGCGGGGCCGGCGGCGCCCCCGGCGAAGAGAAGAAGAAGGTGCTGCGCTTCGCCCACTGGCAGCTCGAGCCGGGCATACGCAGCGCTATGGACGAGTTGATTGCGGACTACCAGGAGCTCCACCCGGACATCGAGGTCCGGCAGATACTGATCCCGGAGGAAGGCTACTTCCGCTGGGTGAACACGCAGCTCATCGGGCGCACCGCGCCGGACATGATCGAGTGCGGCTCGGGCGGCACCGTGGGCTGGGCGCTCTGGCCCAAGTTCTACGCCCGCTATTTCATGCCGCTGGATCGCTACGTCGACCAACCGAATCCGTACAACAAAGGCACCGAGTTCGAGGACACCCCCTGGCGCAAGACCTACTTCGACGAGATGGAGGGCGGCTACGACGACTCACTGCAGAGCTACTACCGGGTGCCGCTGTCGGCGTTCACCGTCAGGCTCTACTACAACAAGGACATGATCGAGGAGGTCTGGGGGCCCACTTTCCCGCAAACCTACGAAGGGTTCATAGAGCTGTGCGAGGAACTGGAGCGCTACGGCGAGGAGCAAGGCAAGAAGCTGGTTCCCATCGCCGGCTCAGGCTACAACTTCCGCCAGTTCTTCAACGCCTTCCGGACGGCCTTCACGGCTGACTACCAGGATCGGCTGGATAAGGACTATGACGGCATCGTTAGCAGAGCCGAATCCGCCGGTCCCCTCTATTCGGGTGCGGTCGGTATGACCGAGCCGCCGATCCGGGCCAACTTCGAGCTGGTCCGGGAACTGTCGGCCTACTTCCCGCAGGGCTACACGTCACTCGACCGGGACGAAGCCGTGTTCCTGTTCCTGCAGGGCCACTCGGCCATGATCACCACCGGCAGTTGGGATTACAAGAGCCTCGGCGTTCAGTCCGAGTTCACGATAGGCGTGACGGACATTCCGTTGCCGTCGAAGGACAATCCGCGCTATGGGCGGTACGTGGCCGGTCCGCAGACCGAAGCCGGCTTGGAGGGCGGTTTCCCCATGGGCATCACCAAGATCTCCAGAAACGCGGACCTGGCCCTGGACTTCCTTCAGTACGCCGCGTCACTGCGGAAGAACGAGGAGCTCAACCGGGCGATGTACTGGCTGCCCGTCATCAAGGGCGCGGAGCCGCGCGAGGACCTGCGGCCCTTCGCGCCGCACATAGAGGGCTACTCACCGTCCATCGAATATGCGAACCCCGGGGCAGAACTGGCCTACGATCAGACCAGTCTGCTCTATCTCTCCGGCAAGATCAGTTACGAGGAGTTTGCCAAGGACCTGCTGGCGGCATATCGTCGCGACGGTCCCGTCGGCGTGGACGAGTACTTCAAGAACAACGAACAGACGCTGGACCAGCAGATGCGGTTCGCTGCATTGAGGCGGGCGGCCATCACCGGCGCCGAAGGCGCGGCCGCCGTGCTGACCGGCGATAGCGAGACGCAGTACAGGAGGATTATGGAAGCCTACGTGGCCCAGCTCGGCACACGCAACAACGAGGTCCGCATCTGGGCGGAGAACACGAGGCTGCTGGAGCGCTCCACACCTTAGCCCGCGAGAGCAATGGCAAGGGAACGCGTCAGATTCCGTCAGATAAGCAGATACTGGCCGCTGTACGTCATGATGCTGCCGACGCTGGCCCTCGTGGCCCTTTTCATGTACTGGCCCGCCATCAGCGGCGTCTATCACAGCTTCTACCGCTGGGACGGGGACGAACTGGCCACCTGGGTCGCCCTGCGGAACTACTCTCGGGCTTTCACCGATCCCGTGCTCGGACGTGCCTTCATCATCGTGGGCATCCTGTTCGTGGCCAGCCTGTTCAAGATGATCCCCTCCATCATCACCGCCGTCGTAATCCACCGGATAGTCAGTGACAAGATGCGCTACCTCTATCGGCTTCTTTTCGTGGTGCCGATGGTGATCCCGTGGATGGTGGTGCTGCTGATATGGAAGTTCTTCTACAACCCGGTGGTCGGCCTGCTGAACAGCTTTCTGAACGGTACGGGCCTGATGGAGGTGCTCGTTGCGGTGAACGCCTGGCTGGTCAAGCTCGACATCGTCCAGACCGCAGTTTTTGAGGCCGGTCGCAATCCCGCCTGGCTGGGGGACGCCGATCTGGTGTTGCCGGCGCTCATATTCTGGGGCTTCCCGTGGATCGGCATCATCGGCGTGCTCATCTACCTGTCCGGCCTGGAAAAGATACCCCGATCCGTCTACGAATGCGCTGAGCTGGATGGCGTCGGCTGGTTCGGGAAGTTCCTTTTCATCGAGCTTCCGCTCATCGCGACTCAGGTGCGCATCAATCTGGTGCTGATGATCATCGGCGTCCTGAAGGGCTACGGCCTGATACTGGTCCTGCTGGGCGAGTCGGGAGGGCCCGGCGGCGCCGCCATGGTTCCCGGCCTCTACATGTACTACAACGCCTTCGTGAGGCGTGAGGCGGGCTACGCTTGCGCTATCGGCATCCTGCTGTTCTTCGTGATCCTTGTGCTGACGCTCATCAACAACAAGCTTGTGCGGGTGGAGAAATGAGCAGACCATCCGAAAGCCCTGTGGCGCGCATACTCAAGCACGGCTACCTGTGGCTCATGCTGGCGCTCGTTTTCCTGCCCTTCTACGTCATGTTGGTCGTCAGCTTCAAGGACAATAAGCAGTTCTACAACCGAACCTGGCTGCCCACCTGGCCCCTTCATTGGGGCAACTGGGCGGAGGCATGGGACACCGTCGGAGTCTACATCGCCAACTCCGTTTTTCTGGCGGTGACGGCGACCTTGATCACCCTGGTGGTGGCCGTTCTGTCGGCCTACGTGTTCGGCCGCTACCGGCTGCCCTTCGGCGATCTGTTCTGGGCGGGCCTGATCGTCCTGATGCTCATGCCCGGTGTGGCGAACCTGATCCCCTTGTTCAACCTGATGCGACGGCTGAGCCTGCTCAACTCTCTCTTCGGACTGTCGATCGTCACCGCGGCCGGCGGGCAGGTATTCTGCCTCTACGTGTTGCGCAATTTCATAGAGGACATGCCGAAGGAGTTCTTCGAGTGCGCCCGGATCGACGGCGCCTCGCACCTGCAGCAGGTCATCCACGTCGTGATCCCGCAGTCCGGCGGGATCATCTCGGCGCTGGCGATCATGAGCTTCGTCGGGTCTTGGAATTCATTCATCCTTCCCCTGATCACGATCCGCGATCCCGAGCTGCTGCCTCTGGCCGTCGGGCTATACCGGCTCCAGGGGGCATACGTCAAGCAGTGGGGCCCGCTGATGGCCGCCTACTTCATCTCGGCGGTGCCGCTGGTCATCCTGTTTGCGTTCACCATGAGGTTTTTCATCCGGGGCATCTCGGAAGGCGCCATCAAAGGCTGACGCAAGGCGCAAGTTGGAGATGGAAACATGGCCGAAGTGAGATTCGAGAACGTCTCCAAGGTCTACGAAGGGGACGTGCACGCGGTGAACGACGTGAATCTGACGGTAGAGGATGGCAGTCTGCTCGTCCTGGTCGGCCCGTCTGGGTGCGGCAAGTCCACCACGCTGCGTATGGTGGCGGGTCTGGAGGGCATCACCGAAGGCAGCATCCACATCGGCGGCCGGCGTGTCAACGATGTCCTGCCTAAGGACCGCGACATTGCGATGGTCTTCCAGAACTACGCCCTCTACCCTCACATGACTGTCTACAACAACATGGCATTCGGCCTGAAGCTGCGGAAGTATCCCCGTGAGGAGATCGAGGAGCGCGTCGCGGACGCGGCCGAACTGCTGGAGATCACTCCCCTGCTGCGCAGGCGTCCCAGAGAGCTGTCCGGCGGCCAGGCCCAGCGCGTGGCCGTCGGGAGAGCCATCGTAAGACACCCCAAGGTCTTCCTGTTCGACGAACCGCTGAGCAACCTGGACGCCAAGCTGCGCGTCCAAATGCGCGTGGAGATAGCCCGCCTTCACGAGCGCCTCGGCACGACGATGATCTACGTCACCCACGATCAGGTCGAGGCCATGACGCTCGGCACCAAGGTGGCCGTCATGAGGGACGGCTACGTCCTTCAGGTTGCCGAGCCGCTCGTCCTTTACAACCGCCCCGTCAGCAAGTTCGTGGCCGGCTTCATCGGCAGCCCACCGATGAACTTCATTGAGGGCAAACTGGAGCAGCGCGCCGGCGGCGTGCGGTTTGTCAGCCGTGAGCTGGAGCTCCAGCTCGATCCCGGCACGGCCCGCGCCGCCGCCTCCCACGTCGGCAGACCCGTGCATCTGGGCATCCGGCCCGAGGACATCCAGGATAGTGCTCTTGTGCCGGCCGCCTCGGAGGAGAACGTCAAGACGATGCACGTCGAAGTGGTCGAGCCGCTCGGCGCGGAGACCCTGGTTTACCTGCGCGCGCATCAGAGCCGGCAGGACATCGTGGCCAAGTTCGACAGCCGAAGCGAGCCGCGCGTCAACCAGGACGCTTCCGTGGCGTTCGACATGAGCAAGGCCCACCTCTTCGACGGCGAGACGGAGGAGGCGCTGACCTACGGCATTGAAGAGGCCGCGACGGCCCCCTCTTGACCGCACCAGCGCCGGTCTTTGGGCTATTGCCGGATGCCTGTAGCTGCGTTATCGGACGGACACGTTGCATCCTTAGAGAGCTTCGCGGGACCGGGCAAGGGCGCCTATGAGCGGGTTCAACGCCAAGACCAGGTACGCCCTGCTGGCCGCGCTGGATCTGGCACAGCACCACGGCTCGAAGAAGCCCGTCAAAGCGCGCGAGATTGCCGCCCGAACCGGCGTCCCCCCGAAGTACCTCGTCCACATCCTCCTGCGGCTCAAGCGCAAGGCCCTGGTCAATAGCAGTCGCGGCCCCAAGGGCGGCTACTGGCTGGTGCGACCTCCCGAACTTATCAGTGTCGCCGAGGTGATCGGGGCCGTCCAGGAAAGCCGGAAGCGCGCCCTTGCCGCACGCGCCGGGAACGAGCGCGAAGAGATCGTCAGCCGGCTCTGGACGGACGCCGAGCGCAAGAGGCATCAGTTCCTCTCACAGGTGACGCTGGCCGACCTACTGTGGAAACCTAGAGAACGGAATGACTGTTAGAAGAGGCGTCGAGCCAGGGGCCCAGCGGAGAACGTAAACTGCAAGAGCGCATGGGCTTCTTTAGGTTGAACAGGAGGACCGGCCTAAGGGCCGTAGGGCGCGCCAGCGCTCCGGGCGACGTTGCGCCGGAGCCCGACAGCCTTTCTCTTGAGAAGCCCTGCAAGAGCACTGACTTTGACCTCCAGACTGTTGCATACCCTCCTTAAGACCTCGTAACCGACCATGGCCCATGAGGCCGTATTCCAAGGCAGAGGCAAACGGCAGGCCGCTTTGCGGTGTTGCTCCAAGCACGAGCAGCACAATCGTCCATTCTGCCGTAGGACCGGACAGACCCAGTTGCCGAGCACGCGAAGGCCGCTGCTCGTGGATTACTCGTTTCGGTTAAGCCGTGCCCGAAGCGAACGGCAGTCGGGCTGCATGTCGCCTCCGGCGCACTCGCCCGGGGTCGCTGCGCTCCTTCGCGCCCTTAAGCGCTCCTATCGCGGCCTTGCCGGCCGGCGTCCGGCCGCGATAGCCTGATTGGGGACAGGGACGCGGTATAGTCTTTAGGCGCTATTGCAGAACCCGCTCCGTCGGCCCGAGGTCGAGCGAGAACGCCGA
>CAZSET010000209.1:0-7069 GCA_964605915.1 uncultured candidatus Brocadiaceae bacterium
AGGAAGAAGAACCAAATGCTCAGCGAGATGTCGCTCGGCACCAGGAACGCAAACCCGATGGCGATGGGGTAGATGTAAGCGATTCCCAGCTGCATGGACTCGATGGGCGTGCCCCAGAGCACGTCCTGGATGGGCAGTTCGGGCCGCCATCCCTGTTCGGCCCCCGTCATTACGGGCGCGCTGCGGATCAGGGCGAACGCGAACGTAACGGCGGCGCCGATCAGGAAACCCTTGTTGCGCGCGACGCCGGGTATCAGGTTCGGCTCGCCGGCATCTTCCGTGAAGTCCATCGGGACCCTGGCCAGCGGGAACATCAGCCTTTCGGACTCCACCCACTGCTTGCGCAGCATGCCGCCGATGAAGAACGTCGCGAGGTAGAACAGCATGGCGAAGGTGCCCCACGCGACCATGGGCTTCGTCCACGGCCCCCAGGGGATGCGCACCTTCTCGCCGCGGGGGATGCCCTCGAAGAGCCACCTGGCCGCCGCGGACTTGGGGTCCTTCGTGAGCACCAGGTCCTCAGGCACCTCCTTAAGCACCTCGTCCTCGAAGGGCAGGTCGGGCCGAGCCGCGTAGTAGGCGGCCGAAGCAGGGATGGAGAACGAGTACCTCATCAGGCCGCTGGCTGGCACCGAGCAGGCCACGATCATCATGCACCAGACCAGCATCAGCTCGCTCTGGCGCAGCGCCCACCGGCGGCGGATCAGCTTAAGCCCCACGTTCACCGCGAGGGTCAGGACGAGCAGAATGGCAACGGCACCGGGCGGGAAGTGGTTGCCCGTGATGAAGGTGTTGCCCTTGTCGAAGTCATTCCACGGGGTGACGGCAGCGATGAGTGCAACGGCCGCCAGCCCGATCAGAAAGGCGCGCCAGGTCATCTCGTTTCTCAGATGGAGAGCGCTGCTTCGACGGAGGCGCGGAGCTTCGCCAGGCCCGTGCGGGCGACCTCCAGGGGCTCCTGTCGCCAGTAGTCCTCGTTGAACAGCTCTATGCTGAGCGGTCCGCGGAACCCGACGTCATACAGGTCCCGGAAGATGGCTGCGAGCGGCGCGACGCCGTCGCCCGGGTAGACGCGGTCGGCGTCTCCGGACTCGTCCCGCGTGAGGCCGCCGGGGAAGTCATTGACGTGGAGCAACGCGATCGTATCCGGCCCGACGAGCCTGAGTCCCTCGTAAGGGCTGCCGCCCTTGAACATGTGGAAGATGTCCGCCAGGACGCAGGCGTCCCGCCGGCCGCTTTCGGCCGCCACGTACAGGGCTTCGCTCAGGCGTCCGAGGGCGCGGGAGTGTCCCCAGAACTCGAGCATCGGCGTCACGCCGCAGCGCTCACCCAGCTCGAGCAGCTCCCGGTAGCGCTCGGCGGCGCGGTCCAGGTCCAGGCCGGAAACGTCCGTTGCCCCGTAGGGCGGGGCGGCCAGGTGTCGGCAGCCGATCCGGCTGACCATCTCCATGTTGCGGCGGGCCTCCTCAAGGCCCTTCGCCCTCAGGGCGTCGTCGTCCACGACCCACTCGAAGAACCCGATGGCGTTTTCGACCGCCAGCCCCTGGTCTTCGATGCGGCGGGAAAGTTCGTCCAGCTTCCCCCCGGACTCGACGTATTCGTCCAGCTCGCGTATCCAGGGCTCGATGCCCTGATAGCCGGCCTCCGCCGTGACTGCAATCTCCTCGACCAGGCTCAGGCCCTGTCCGTGAATCGTGCTCGTGTTCAGGCAGTAGCGGAAAGGGCCGGCGCTCGCCGCGTCGGTTGGGGTCGTCATCTGTTCGGTCCTTCACAACTGAGTATGCGGTTGACTGTCAGTCGATCACGATGTCGCAAGTGAACTGCGCCTCTCCGGTCTCGGCCGCCATCACGACCCATTCCCCATCGGGACCGACGACACCGGAACGGGCGTTAACGGGACCTTCGTCCTGGGACGCGTTGACCTCGATGATGTGGATCCCGAGCTTGTAGCACCAGAGGGCGACGCTGGACTCGTGGAAGGGCCGGTTGCGCAGGTCGCGTCCCGAGTTGATCGCGTGCAGGATGAGCTCCGCCCCCATGCGCCTGAGTTGCCACGGCAGGTAGGGGTTCGGCATCGTGGTCCAGCCCGGAGTCGCCCACAGGTCGTTGCAGATCAGCGCGCCGAACTTGACGCCGCCGCACTCGAACGTCCGCAGCGTTCCCTCGACGTAGTCGCTCATCTCGCCTGTGCCGGGGTGGTCCAGGGGGCTGCAACGCAGGATCTTGGCGTGCCAGCCCAGCAGTTCGCCGTCCGGCGTGTAGATGCGAACCTGGTTGTAGCAGTACTCCTTGTCCCCTTCGAGTTCCTTGTAGCACGTGCCCAGGCCGAGGCCGACCCCGGCGGCGCGGGCGTGGCCGGCAAGCCTCTCGACCGCCCCCGCCACTTCGGTCCGATCGAATCCGGTCCAGTAGCCGGAAAGCGACCCCTCCGGAGTAAGCAGGAAGTCGGCTTCATCAGCCGACGCCTGGTCGATTGCCCGGATGATCCTTTTCTCGTTAGCCGCCACGTCGCGGGTAACGGTCATCTGGACGCCGGACACGCGGAGCTTACCGGGCATAGTTGGCTCCCTCTTCTCAGCAGGTCCTGGTTTATACCCGGCTCCGGTTCGTTCGGCAAGCCGACGGCCCGTTCGCGGCCCTTGATAAAGGGCAACCGCTCCGTACAATCCGTGGGATGAGCTGGTGAGGTACGGCCAGCTACCGAAGTTCCCTGAGCCGGAGGGTACTGATGGTGCGCGCGTTGCTTCTGGGTCTCGGACTGCTGGCGGTGACGTCCTGTGTGAGCGCCGCCGTGGAGTCGACGCGCAGCGGCCCGGTCGTCATCTGGCTTGAAGGCGAGCACCCGTCCCGGGCCAACTTCGAGTATGACGTCGAAGGTTGGGGATCTGTCTTCTCCGACGGCAAGTGGCTCCACGTGGGGCTCAGCAAGGATCAGGCGCCGGACCCCATGCCGGAGGGCGGCATGGCCCTTGCCTACGAGCTGGACGCACCGAAGGCGGGCCCCTACGAGCTATGGCTCCGCCTGGGGTTCGAGTGGGTCCGGGCGCCGCTCCAGTGGCGCGTCAACGGCGGCGAATGGACGCGCTTCGGACCCGAAGACCTGACCACCAACCTGCTGGAGATCGGCGTGTGGGCGGAGGTCGGCTGGGGCAGACTCGGCTCCGTCGACCTCCGAGAGGGGCGCAACGTGCTGGACATCCGTTGCGTGGAGCCGGGCCGCGATGGCCGGCTTGTCATCGGCCTGGACTGCATCGCGTTCGTCGAGGGCGAGGGGAACTTCACGCCCGAGGGCGTCCTGCGCCCCGGCCAGCAGTACGCCGCGGAAATCGACGGCCGCGCCGCCGGGCACGTCTTCCGGCTCCCGCCGCGCAGCGAGGGCGCGACCCGCGTCGAACTGCCGCTGGACGGGCCGTGGCAGGTCGCACGCTACGACGATCCGGACATGGACATTGACACCTACGAACCGGTCACGGCGCTGCCGAGCCCGGGCGATTACGAGCTGAAGTGGCGCGGGATCAACGTGCCGGGCAACGCGCGCAGCCGCGCAGACCTCAAGTTCGGCCACCGGCTCCTCTACCGCGCGCGCGTGGAGGTGCCTGCCACGTACGAGGGACGCGGCTTCCATCTGCATTTCAGCGGGACGAACTGGGTCGCCGGCGTCTTCGTCAACGGTCAGTATGTCGGCGGTCACCAGTCCGTACTCGTGCCGTGGGACATGGATGTCACGCGAGCCGTCCGGCCGGGCGAGGTTAACACCATCACC
Organism: uncultured candidatus Brocadiaceae bacterium; assembly: GCA_964605915.1. Lineage (GTDB taxonomy): Bacteria > Planctomycetota > Brocadiia > SM23-32 > SM23-32 > DAOVRD01. Next base: position 3,764 of record CAZSET010000209.1, read on the forward strand.
GTCGGCATCAAGAGCAGTTGGTATGCCCTGCAGCCCGGCCCGGACGAGACGATGGACCACGTGCGTAACCGGCCTTACGAAGGCGACTTCAAGAGGAATTACCGTTTCGTCGACGCCATCTACCCGTCCAGCAAGGGCGAAGGGGACGGCCTGGCGGTCGGCATAGTCAATCCCGTCCGGTTGGTCGTGACAGGTCCCGCCTACACGTCGGACATCTTCATCCGCACCAGCGTCGAGAGGAAACGGCTGGAGGCCGACGTCACGATCACCAACACCGCGGACGAGGACGTGCCCCTGGCCGTGCTCTGCGAGGCCGTCAACGAGAAGACGAGCCAGGTCGAGAGAACGTTCGGACCGACGAATGTCACCGTGCCCGCGGGCGGCAGCGAAGTCATCTCCCTGGCCGGCGCGTGGCAGGACCCGAAGCTCTGGTGGCCGGGAGACGATCCCGACCTCTACGTCATGCGCACCAAGGTGATGCGCGGGCGCCACACGATGGACATCCACGAGCAGTTGTTCGGCTTCCGCGAGGTGTCCATCGCGGGCAAGGGCTTCCTGCTCAACGGCATCCCGTGGCACTTCTGGAACTGGGTGGACGTGGGCCACGCGGACACCGAGGAACAGTGGCTCGAGAACTACCGCGCCCACAACGACCGCTTCCATCGCATCGCCAGCGATCACGACCGCCTCTGGGGCTACCGGGAGAGGGCGCTGGAGTTCTTCGACCGACACGGCATACCCGGGCGGCTCTCGACGTGCATCGACGGCATGTTCATCACGCATGATCTGGCCAACCCGCTTGTCTGGCAGAACTTCAAGAACCACGTCCGGCAGGTGGTCACGGCCTATCGCAACCATCCGAGCGTGATGATGTGGAGCCTGGGCAACGAGCTGATCTACATCACCTCCCGGCTGGCTTACAACGCGCAGGACAACCTGCAGTGGATGGCCAGGGCCCAGGAGCTCAGCGACCTGGCCAGGGAGCTCGACCCCACGCGCGCCAGCTTCCAGGACGGCGGCGGCGACCTGAACCGGCGGGGCGAGATCAACTGCCAGCACTACTCCTGGCCCCAGGGCGGCTCCGTGCCCACCGAGTCCTACTCCTACCGACTGAGGGAGGGCGAGTGGGTGCCGACCGGAACCTGGGACAGAAGCACGGACCAGTACGCCTGGGACGGCAACCGCCCGCTGGTGCAGGGAGAGGTTTTCTACTATTCGGGCAACGTGTCCGCCATGGCCTGGGTCGGAGGGCCGGACGTCTACCGGGGCAAGAGCTACGCCGACGCGGCGGCGGTCCGCTATGCCCGCATCGGCATCGAGGGCGCACGCTGGCAGGGAGTGACGGCCATCTGCCCGTGGGTCGGTGCGCTGCCGGAGGCGTTGGCTTCGTTCGAGCCCCGCGCAGCCTTCGTGCGCGAGCACAACTCCTGCTTCTACCCCGGCTCGAGCATGCGACGCACCATCAAGGTCTTCAACGACGGCCACCAGGACGATCCCCTCACGCTCGAGTGGAAGGTCGTGCTGGACGGCCGCGAGACGGCGGCCGGCCGGAAGGCCTATAACGTGCCGCCTGGCCGGGCCGAGCAGGACGTCCTCGAAGCCCCGCTGCCCGCCGTGAAGGCCCGGGCCGACGGGCAGCTCGAACTTGACCTCTACGCACGGGGAGAGCGCGTCTTCCACGATGCCAGGCCCTTCAGCGTGCTACCGCCGCCGGGCAAGATCGAGGAGCTCGAAGCCGGCGAGCTCTGTGTCTACGACCCACAGGAGGCCGTGCGCGTGTGGCTGGATGACGTTGGGCAGCCCTACACGGCGGTCGAGGCGCTGGACGGGCTGCCGGACGCGGCCAATGTCTTGCTCATCGGGCCAGACGCTTTGGGCGCGGATGGCAAGGACGCTCAGGTGCGGGCGATACGCGACTTCGTCGGGGCGGGCAAGACGGCCATCCTCCTGAAGCAGGAATACGCGCTCGAAGGTGACGACCTGCCGGTGAGCGGCGTGCACCTGGCAGGGCGCAGGCCGGACCGGGCGCCGCGGCCGGAGTTCCGCGCGGCCGGCGGGCAGTCCGGCCGCATAGCCTTCCCCGTGGCGCTGGCCCATCCCGTGCTGGCGGGGCTGAGGGAGAGGGACTTCTTCACGTGGGCGGGCGATGAGATGGCCTTCGCCATGAGCTACGCCACGGCCGGCAGCGGCGCCATCTCGCTGGTGCAGGCCGGCCGCGAACTCAGCCTCTCGCCCATGCTCGAGATCCCCATCGGCCGGGGCAGCTACCTGCTCTGCCAGATGCTGGTGGCCGAGAAGCTCGGCGTCGAACCCGTGGCCGACCGCCTGCTCCACAACATGCTGGCCTGGGCCGCTCGCAAAGCCGCAACCGAGCCCGGCAAGACCGTGGCATACCTTGCCGACGACGAGCGACTCGGCGCGCTCCTGGATCAGGTGGGCCTGAAGTACGACCGCGCGGAGGATCTGGAAGAGGCGCTCTCGCGAGCGGCGAACGTCCGCATCGTGCGGGCCACGCCCCGAGCGCTCGCTCGCCTCAGCGAGCGGAAACAAGAGTTGCGGTCGTTCTGCAACGACGGGGGATGGCTGATGCTGGTCGGCCTGGACGAGGCCGGCCTGGAGGCGTTCAACGACCTGGTCGGCTTCCGCCATCGCATCCGTCCCTTCCGCCGCGAGGCCGTTGTGCTCCGGGCCAGGACCGACCCCCTGTTGCTCGGCCTGAGCGACCGCGACGTCAACATGGTCAGCGACGAGGTGCTGGCCTCCTGGAGGAACTTGCACTGGGTCTCGGACCGCACCTTCACCTGTGTCGTGGACGGCCGGGAGATCGCCTCGTTCGGCCAGGTCGCCAACGACTACCTGACCAAGCTCACGAACGGCCTCACGAACGAGGACTTCTGGCAGTACATCTGCTACTTCGGGGAGGGCGAGCAGCCGCCGCAGGTCGACTTCCGCTACGACCGGCCCGAGACGTTCACGCGCATGGACATCTGGGGCAGCGGCAGCTACTACTTCGCGAAGGACATCGAGCTGATCTTCGACGGCGACGGGGCCACGGCCGTGCCGTTCACCATGGAGCCGAGGACGGGCAGGCAGGAGATCGGCTTCGAGCCGCGCACGGCGTCGACGGTGACGATCAGGATCGAGAGCTTCCACCCCGGCACATCCGACAAAAAGCTGGTGGGGTTGGACAACGTCGAGCTGTTCCGTCGCGTGCCGGGCGACTTCGAGGACCGGGTCGTCCTCCTCACGAAGCCCGGCGGCCTGGTCAAGTACCCCGTCGGCAAGGGCGGCATCGTCCTCAACCAG
>CAZSET010000210.1:0-7048 GCA_964605915.1 uncultured candidatus Brocadiaceae bacterium
TGCCGATCGTGCCCGACGACGAGCGTTGGGGCAAGAAGATACCGGAAGGCCAGCGGGGGCCGCGTCCCGACCACGGGGCCACGTTGACGATCGGCGAGCGCCGAGTCCCCCTTTACTGCGTCTTGCCGAACTACGTCCGCACGCCGATGACGAGCGAGGACGGCCTGAGCGGCCCGCTGGTCTGGGCGGGCGAGGGCTATCTGGACGATCTGAACGGCAAGAAGGTCGAGGACAGCATCGTCCTGATGGACTTCAACTCCGCGGCTCGCTGGCTGAACGCCGCGTCGCTGGGTGCCAGGGCGATCATCTTCGTGGAGACCGAACACCCGTTCCGCTCGGACGCAGAGCAGAAATACAGCGCGACGCCGGTCCCGGTGCCCAGATACTACCTGCGGCGTGAAGAGGTGCCGGCCCTGGCCGCCGCCGTGACGGGCCGGCGGGAAGGGGACTTCACGGTCCAGACGGGGCTGGAGGCCCTGTCGGGCGTGGGCCTTGCAGACCGTCCGCCCGTCGAGGTGAACGTCAATGCGCTGATGCGCTGGGAGGAGATGCACGCCGTGCGCGTCAGCGCCGAGATTCCCGGCACGGACCCTCAACTCGGGGATCAGGCGCTGGTCGTGTTCGCCTACTACGACAGCGTCTCGGTCGTGCCTGCCCTTAGCCCCGGTGCGGAGAGCGCCTGTGGCGTTGCCACGCTGCTGGAGATCGCCGAGTTCCTCGTCAAGCATCCGCCGCGGCGCAAGGTGAAGTTCATAGCGGCGCCGGGCCATTTCCAGGCGCTGTCGGGCGCACGCGACTATGCGTTCAGAACCATCTATCCCCGGCGCGCCGGGGCCGACGACTCCGCCGGCCAGGGCACGGGCGAGCCGTACTTCTTCATCGGGCTGGACCTGTCGGGCCGGCACAACAGCCTCGGTTCGTTCTACAAGGGCCACTTCTACAACCAGCTCACGCTTTCCTGGAACAACGCGGAGGTCGAGCTCCAGCGCGCTTACAGCGAGTACTCGGGGATGCTGGTCGGCTGGGTCGACCGCATCACGGGCCGGGGCGGCCCGGCCGAGGCGCTCGCCTACCAGAGCGGCATTGTGCCCCAGCAGGGGCGCGACTGGCGCTCGCTGGTGCCCGACCAGGTGGCCTTTGACAGCGAGGTGATCTCCCTGTGCGGCTACCCCGCCATCACGCTGGCCACCACGGGCGACCCCCGAAACAGCGTCAACACGCCTTTGGATTCTTTCACCCGGCTGGAGCCCTACCTGGAGAATGTGAGGCGCCAGGCCGTTGCCTGCACCTATCTGGTAAAGCAGACGGCGGACGTTCCCGTCCTGCCGATCCAAAGGAGCGAGCTCTGGGACAACCGGAAGGCCGCCAGCATATTCGGCTTCGCCATCGAGCTGAACTTGCTAGCCTACATGCCCAAAGTGCCCATACCGAGCGCCGTGGCGGCGGCCGACATGCTGGCGCCCAGCAACCCCAGCAAGGGCAAGAGCATGATGGGCGTCTCGACCTACGACCTGAAGCTGAGCAACGTGCAGGGGCTCTTTGAGGTGTTCGGGCTCGAGAAGGATCAGAAGTTTCTGGTCCACGGATGCTTGCTGTCCCCCACCAGCGGCGTGGTCACGAAGATAGCCCAATCCAACCGCGTGGTTGCCGCGAGCGACCGCGCGCGCAAGGCGGACTGGGCGGAGCGCGAGACCGACGTCCGCCTGAGCTTCTTCCGTGCCGTCTGCACTACGGTCTTCGACCTGGTCGATCCCCTCTCGCTCATGACGCTGGTGCAGAGCACGGCCGCGCGGGGCGATTCCAACAGCGAGTTCCAGTACCTGGTCTCCTTTGTGAGCGACGAATCGTGCGCCGTCTTCTTCACCGAGCGTGACAAGTACGTGAAGTTCTTCCTTGCCGCCAGTGCCGTCGGCTACGAAGGGCTGCTGCTGAACTTCTCCGAAGAGCAGGAGCCGGCCGAGAAGGATAAGAGGAAAGAGCGCACCGGCATCGGCTACAAGGCGGACAAGGGCGAGAACTTCATCCGCCGCACCGGCTACCAGATCGCCCAGGACATGCACATGCTGGACGGAATCCGGATGGAGCGGCTCCGGGAGAGCGGCATCTACAAGCGGCGGGTCTGGGAGCTCTACGATCAGGCCGGGACGCACCTGCAGGAAGCCGAGCTCGCCCTCCAGGCACGCAAGTATGACGAGTTCTACGACCACGTCCGCGTAGGCTGGGGGCTGGAGAACCGCGTCTATCCCGACATCAGGGACACCACGACCGACGTCGTCAAGGGCGTGATCTTCTACTTCGCGCTGCTGTTGCCCTTCGTTCTGTTCACCGAGCGCCTCTTGATCAACTACGTCGAGATACGCAAGAAGCTGGTGGCCGTCGCCGTCCTGTTCGCCATTTCCTACCTGGTGCTGCGACTGGTTCATCCGGCTTTCCGGCTGTCGCGAACGCCCATCATCATCCTGGACGGCTTCTTCATGCTGGTGGCCGCCGTGGGCACCATTTGGTACCTGCTGGCCAAGTTCAACATCGTTATGGAGCACATCCGCCAGAAGGTGGACATGATCCATCGAGCGGACGTGGCGCGTGCCAGCGCCACGCTGGCGGCGTTCGTGCTCGGCATCTCCAACATGCGCAAACGGAAAGTGCGCACGGGGCTGACGGCCGTCACCCTCATCCTGCTGACCTTCAGCATCCTGTCCTTCACCAGTTTCGAGACCATGCCGGTGCGCATGCTCGAGTACAGTTCCCCGCGCAAGGCGCCGTACGAGGGCGTGTTGCTCCGTGGCCTCGGGTGGGGGCCGTTGTCGGAGTTCGTGGCTTACGACATGATCAACTTCTTCCGCGTTCAGGGCATGCGGGTGGCGCCGCGCAGTTGGTTCGTCAACCGCAAGCAGACCGAGGAACTTCAGATCGACATCGCCCGGGCGGACGGGGAAGGCGAGGCGGTTGCCAATGCCATACTCGGACTGAGCCCCGAGGAGACCCACTTCTCCGACATCAGCAACGAGAAGTACCTGTCCCACAAGTGGTTCGCCCCTTCGATGCCGGACTGGCCGTTCGTCTGCATCCTCCCCACGCGCATGATGGAGAGCCTGAGGATCGAGCAGAGCGAGGTCGGCCAGGCCCGCATCTCGGTCCTGGGCAGGCACCTGAGGGTGGTGGGTGCCCTTAACAGCGACGAGCTGTTCCGCTACGAGGACATGGACGGCGAGGAGATCACGCCCGTCGACTTCGTGGCGCAGCAGTACAGGCAGGGAGGCGCGCAGGCCGGCGGCGGAGGCCTGGCCCTGAGCGCCACCGGCGAGATGGACGTGGAGTCTTTCGTCCATCGCAAGTCGGCCAAGAAGGAGGAAGAGGAGCAGTACATCCACATGGAGCCGGACCGCGTGCTCGTCATCCCGCACGAGCTGAACCTGAAGTTGGGGGCGACCACGCGGGCGATCGCCGCCGGGCCGGGCCGCGTTGAGACCTCGGCGGCGTCCCTGCGGTCCTTCCGGCAGGTGTTGACGCGGTTGCTCAGCCGCGTGAACCTGGCCCTCTACGCGGGCTACCGGGAAACGCCGGGCGGACCGGTCAGTGTGCACCGCGTGGCCACGCGAAGCCGGCTGAGCATGGGCGGCGTCAAGGGCCTGCTGGTGCCCATCCTGATAGCCGCCCTGATCGTGTTCAACACGATGCTGGGCGCCGTTTACGAAAGGATCAGGGAGATCAAGACTTATGCCTCGGTGGGCCTGGCGCCGATGCACATTGCCGCTCTCTTCTTCGCGGAGAGCTGCGTCTTCGCGGTCATGGGCGCGATGCTCGGCTACTTGTTCGGCCAGGTCCTGAGCCGGGTCCTGATGCACGTGCCGGCGCTCATGGCCGGCATCTCGCTCAACTACTCCAGTATCAGCGCCGTATGGTCGGCGCTCCTGGTCATGATCGTCGTGCTGGCCTCCACGGCTTACCCGGCGCACATGGCGGGCAAGCTGAGCGTGCCCGATGAGACGCGCCGGATGGTCATCCAGAAGCCGACCAGCGACGTGTGGGAGATCCGGTTCCCCTTCACCGTCAGCTCGAAGGAAACCCTCGGCGTCGTGTCCTACTTGCGCGAGTACTTCGAGAGCAACGACGAGGACGCGGTCGGGAACTTCACGTCCGACAACATCCGCTTCTACGTCGAACAGGTCGAGGGCGTCCAGCACATCTGCCTGGCGGCCGACGTCTGGGTCGCTCCCCTCGACATGGGCGTCAGTCAGGCGGTCAAGATCGCCTCGATCCCCGACCCGGACGAGAGGCAGATCAGCTACCTGTTCTTCACGATCACGCGCAAGAGCGGCGAATTCCAGACCTGGCACCGCATGAATCTGGGCTTCCTGAAGGATTTGCGCAAGCAGTTGCTGATCTGGCGTCTGGTGACGCCCGAGGCGAAGGAGCGGCTCACCAAGGAAGGCGAGGAACTCCTGGAGAAACAGGCAACTTCCGTGGCGTGATGGCAGGCAACGGTACAGGCTTGAAACGCGGGTAAGAGATGCCACGCCAAGAGGATTACCTGAAGCTGCGTGAAGAGCAGGAAGAGCCGACCGAGTTCGCCGATGGTTGGGGGATCAAGGCGTTCCTGGCCGGGCTGTTCGTCGCCTTCGTCGTGATGCCGGGCTCGATGTTCATGTTCCTGATGCTTGGGCAGCAGCTCGGCACCCCCGCCGTGTGGGTCACGCTGATCGTCTTCCTGGAGATTGCCAAGCGCTGCCGCACCAAGCTGACGCGCCAGGAGATGTTCGTCATCTTCAGCGTCACCTGGACCGTTTTGGGCACGGCCATCCCGGTCTGGTGGATGAATTCGTTTGTCGGGATGACGTACTTCGTCCGCAGCGACGCCGCGGTCCAGTTCGAGATAGCCAACCAGATTCCGTTCTGGAAGGCCCCTCCCCCCGGCAGCAGGGCCTACATCGAGCGGAACCTGCTCCATCGCGATTGGTGGCCGCAGTTGGGCCTGCTGGCGCTTTTTACCATCTGGGGCAGGCTCAGCTTCTTCAGCCTCGGCTATGCCCTTTTCCGCCTGACCAGCGACGTTGAGCGGCTGCCCTTCCCCCTGGCGCCGATCCAGGCCCGGGGCGTGACGGCCCTGGCCGAGAGCGACGAGGAGACCTGGCGCTGGCGCTGCTTCTCGGTCGGCAGCAGCATCGGCATAGTCTTCGGTTTGATCTACGTGGCCGTGCCGACGCTCTCGAGCGTGTTCCTCAGGAAACCGCTGTACCTGCTCCCCGTGCCCTTCTATGACTTCACGACCAAGCTGCAGGACGTGGGCTGGTTCCGCGCTGTGCCGCTGGCCATCGGCACCAACATAGGGGCGGTTTTCTGGGGGTTCGTTCTGCCGTTCTGGATGGTGGTGGGCCAGTTCGTGGGCGGCGTTCTCGGCAGGCTCGTGCTGAACCCCATCCTCTACGCGAATGGCGTCTTGCAGATGTGGGAGCCCGGGATGGACTACATCGAGACGGGTCTGGCCAACCAGTTCGACTTCTGGCTGAGCTTCACCATCGGCACCGCCATTGCCATCGCGCTTCTGGGATTCTACACAGCCATCCGCCAGGCCATCATCGCCCATCGGACCCGGACGGCGACCGGCGGCGGCTCGCTGGCGCCGCCGAAGGGCCGCGGCGACGTACCCATCCCCATTGCCCTTCTGTTCTACGTTGCCGGCACGTTCTGGATCATTCTGTTGTGTCACTGGCTGGTGCCGAAGTTCCCGGTCTGGGTCCTCATTGCTTTCGGGTTCGGCTACACGCCCATCATGTCTTACGTGAGCGCCCGCCTGCACGGCCTGACCGGCCACACCGTGGGGATACCGTATGCCAGGCAAGCGGCCTTTGTGCTGTCCGGCTACAAGGGCGTGGACATCTGGTACGCGCCGGTGCCGATGTCCGACTCGGGCTGGAGCGCACGTCACTTCCGCGAGATCGAGCTGACGGGCACCAAGTTCACCAGCATCTTCAAGGCGCAGTTGGTCATGGCGCCCCTTGCCGTGGTGGCGGGGCTGTTCTTCTGGTCTTTCCTGTACAAGATCAGCGACATCCCGGAGGACTACCCGCACGCCATGCGGTTCTGGCCGCGTGATGCCACCGTGCAGGCGGTGTGGATGACGGCGACGACGAGCGGCAATGCGTTCTTCCTGAAGGCCATCCGGTGGAAGTTCATCGGGTTCGGGACCGGCTACGGTCTGGTCGCATTCACGGTCTTGAGGCTGGTGGGTGCTCCCACTCTGTTCCTGTACGGGACGATCACCGGGTTGGTGGGCGACCCGGCCAGTTGGTCACCCATGTTCGGCGCGGCACTGTTGGGCCGCTTCTACATGCAGAAAACCTTCGGACCCGAGAGATGGCGGGAATTCACTCCCGTGCTGGCGGCCGGTTACGGCGCGGGCATGGGCCTGGTGGGCATGGGCTCGGTCGCCATAATGCTGATTGCCAAGGCCATCAAGATGGTTCCGTTCTAGCGCTGCTGGACTCCACCATGAGCGAACTGAGCTCGGTAGAGCAAGAGCAAGAAGCCCCGACGATGAGGGAGGCAGCCACCGGGCCGCTGCTGCCCAAGTGGTTCACAGCCCCCTTCTACGTCGTCTTCCTGCTCCTTTCCATACTCGGCGTGGCCTACGTCGTCCGGTCGATGCACGTGCAGGCGCTGTTGAGGGATGCCGTTGCGGAGATCAACCTCGGGGCGCAGGACGGAGCAGAGCTGGACGCCGCTCGCCAGCGGGAGGTGGTTGAACTGCTCAAGGCGCGCCCCGTCGATTCCTTCCTCTACCTCAACCAGGAGGTCCTGCAGGACGAGGACAGGGATCCGCGGATGGCGCGGGCGATGGCCCTGCGCAAGGCCGCCGGCTGGGGGGTCATGTCCAGAAGGAGGGCGGTCGTGGCGGCCGTCCTGGAGCACATGGGAGACGACGGCGCGCTGGAGGAAGGTTTCGAGCTGGACGATGATGCCCGGGCTGTGCTGCGGGACCTGGCCGACGAGCGCGCGGCGAACCCCGAGTTGAGCTACGCTGAGGACCGCGTCACCGACGTGGTCGCGT
>CAZSET010000211.1:0-7044 GCA_964605915.1 uncultured candidatus Brocadiaceae bacterium
GCCCGAGGGAGAGGTGTATAACAGGGTCCCAAATCCATTTAAATGGAAAATCCCGCCCGGTGAAGCTTACGTCAGATGTGAATCTTCGCGCGGAGAGTTGGGGCTATACCTGGTCAGCAACGGCGGGAACAAGCCTTACAGGGTCCATTTCAGAACCCCTTCGTATCCGCATGGGCTTACCATCCTGGAGAAAGCGCTCGAAGGCGCCAGCATCGCCGATGTCGGGAACACGATGATAAGCCTCTACGTCGTTGCTCCCGAAATAGACAGGTAAGGGAAGGCAAGAATGGGAAAACCAAGCATCCTGAGCCCTTTCAAGGCGATCAGGTTTCTATTTCAGAAACCCGTAACCTTGAGGTACCCCTTTGAGAAGAAGGAACCGGCGCTCAGATACCGCGGCTTCCACCTCAACGACTGGGACAAGTGCACGGGTTGCGGGAACTGCGCCGATATCTGCCCGAACGAAGCGATTACGATGATCGAGGTGCCGGAGATCGAGCCGGAGGCGGGCAAGAAGAACGAGCGGCCGCAACTCGACTACGGCAGATGCTGCTTCTGCGGGCTCTGCGTGGACATCTGCCCTCCCGGTTCGCTTCGGCTCTCCAGGGATTACTTGCACATTCACTTTGACACCGACACCTTTGTGTTCCTCCCGAAGGATGAAGAGAAGGACGACGAGACCTTTCTGCCGCCGGAGGAGTATTCAATCCTGCAGGCAAACCTGACCCATCGCAGAAGGGATTACGAGGGCTTTTCACCCGATCTGGCCTACGCGTTGTTTGAACCGGAACGGGTGCCTATGCCCGAGGTGGCCGCGGAAGAGAGGAAGCAGTCGTTTGTGGAGATGGTTCAGGGCTACAGCGCCGACCAGGCCCGTAGCGAAGCATCCCGGTGCCTGGAGTGTGGGCTCTGCGAGGAAGCCTGCCCGGCCCATCTGAGAATCTCGGACTATGTTAAAGCCATCAGCGAAGACGACAGCGAAGAGGCCCTGAGGGTGATATTCCAGGACAACCCGCTGCCGGCGATCTGCGGGCGGATCTGCATGAAACACTGCGAAGACGCGTGTTCTTTGAGTCTGAGAGGACAACCGGTCGCCATCCGCTGGCTCAAAAGGTATGCCGCGGACAGCGTTGAAGACTACCGGGATGCCTTGCGCACCGCACCTGCCCCGGCCACCGGCAAGAAGGTCGCCGTCATCGGCGCCGGTGCCAGCGGGTTGGCCGTGGCCTACTTCCTCCGACTCAAAGGGCATGGGGTAACGGTGTTTGAGTCCCAGTCCGACGGTGGAGGAATGCTCAGGATCGGTCCTCCCAGATACAGGCTCCCGCAGGAGGCCGTCGAGGAGGACGTCAATCACATCGCTTCTCTGGGCGTTGAGTTCCGATTCAACGCCACCGTCGGGAAGGACATACAGTTCGACGAGGTGCGAGAAAGCTACGATGCGGTTTACATAGCGGTGGGGACGCACCGAAGTCGCACCGCACGCATTGAGAACGAGGACAGGGCGCTCATGGCCCTGGACATGCTGAAGGCGGCCAGGCTCGGTCCCGAGCCAAAGGTGGGGCGGGAGATCATTGTCATCGGAGGCGGCAACGTGGCCATGGACGTGGCCCGGACCTGCTTGCGTCTGCAGCAGATTCAATATCCCGGACAGGACACCGTCACCAAGACGGTTTGCCTGGAATCCTGGGACGAGATGCCCGCCACCGCGGAGGAACTCGAGGAGGCAAAGCAAGAGGGAATCGAGTTCAATCCTGCCTGGGGCCCCAAGGGCATCCTGGTGGAGGATGGCCAGGTCAGGGGACTTGAGTGCGTGGCGGTGAAATCGGTCTTTGACGAGCAGGGCAGGTTCAGCCCCACTTTCTACGAAGACAGGACCATGATCCTGGAAGGGGACATGGTCATCGAGGCCATTGGGCAAGCGTATGACCTCTCTTTCGTGCCTGAAGACCTCATGGGATCGCTGGAGTTTACCGAACGCCGAAAGGTCAAGGTGGACGAAGATGGCGTGACCTCGATACCCGGCGTCTTTGCCGGCGGGGACATCGTTAACCTCAATCTGGACGCGGTGACCGCCATTGCGGACGCCAAGAGGGCGGCCGAAGGGATTCACAAAATGCTCTCGGAGCATTAGACGGCCGGCGTCTTTCATTGGGCGTGAACCGGGGCACTCTCGGAAGGATCTGGCGTGTCGAAAGTAACCGTAAAACCAAAGTCCTGGCGATATCGAAACGCGGTGCGTTGGACGGAGGCCAAGAGGGGAATTCTCACTGCCGAAGGCAAGCCGGATATCAACGTAGCAACACCTCCCGACTTCGGAGGCCACGAGGGGGTCTGGAGCCCGGAGGATCTGTTCGTGGCCGCCGTGAACGGCTGCATCATGACAACCTTCCTCTACTACCGTGCGAAGGAAGACATCGAGCTGGTCAGCTACAGCAGCACGGCGGAGGGGAACCTGCACTACGGGGAAGAGGGGCTGGTGTTTACCCTCGTGAGGGTGAAGCCAGAGGTGGTGGTTGCTTCGGATTCAGACCGCAAAAAAGCCGAACAAGCAATACAACGGGCCGAGAGCGCATGCCTGGTGTCCAAATCCCTCCACACCGAGGTCATCGTCGAACCGCAAATCCAAGTGGCTCGTGAGCAAGGCCGAGCGTCGGAAGCGTAGTTCGCCTTTACTCCCGGCACGGAGGCGCGTCGCAGGGCTCGGTGCGGCCGCAGCAGCGGGTGGTGCGGCCACAGGAAGCTCTCCCGAGGCTGCCCCTGTGGTCGGTGGCATAGAATCCGTTGCCTTTGAAGATCAACCCGGCCCCGCCGCTGATCAGCCTCTTGCATGTTTGACCGCATTTGGGGCAGTGGGGCGTGGGGTCCTCGGACATGCCATGGAAAAGCTCGAAGACGTATCCGCAGACCTTGCACCTGTAATCGTAACCGTTCACGGGTTTTGCGTCAAAGGGGAAGCAGGGAGGGCACGGGCTGCCCGGTGAAATGAGTATCAAGGGCGCGGTAAAGGAACTCGAACAGAGAGCGACCTTGCTGACGGCAGGTAGCGACCGCGGTCCAGATGCGCTTGCACCAGGCGCGGCCCGCCGGCCCGCGCGTCCCCTGCGTCATGCGCCGGTCGATGACCACGAAGCGCAGGGCTTGCTCGGCCAGATTGTTCGTCGGCTCCAGCCCGGGCGTCGTTATAAACCGAAAGTAGGCGTCGCCGTGCCGGCGGAATCGCTCGGCCATGTTGCGCGCCTCTCTGGTCCAGGGAGGATGCCGGGCGGCGTGCACAATGGCTTTCCGCTCGCGCTGAAGGGCACGCTGAAACCGCTCCGCCCCCATCTGGTCGCGCCTGTGGATCACCCCGAAGAGCCTGCGCAGTCGGGCCAAGAGCCTCTCGCCGTACTTGCGCGTGCGCCCGTGCAGCGTCGTAAGGAACTTCACGTCCCGGATCAGGTGCGCCAGACAGAACTGCACCTGGGCGCCCACGTCCCCCATGTACTTGCGGTAGGCCGCCCTGCTCTGCGAAGCACGCTACGCAGGGCGAAGCAGAGTTCAGGCGCGCCTCGATGGGCAGCGCCTGCCGGAGTTCGGCATAGGCCGGATCGAGCGCACGGCTGACCTTGCCCACAAGGCGGGCGAACTGGCCCTTCGAGAGCCCCACCCCCAGCAGCCTACTCCGCCGTAGTAGCCTACGGCTACGAAGGCCGGACGTCCCCCAGCAGCGCCTGGATCGTCGAATAGGAGGCGTGCGCGGACCCCTTGAGCCAGGCGACAAGGGCCGTCAGGCGCGTGCCGACCAGGCCGGCCCTTCTGACCTCGTCGGGCAGCTGCGCGTGGTCAATCTTCAGGCAATTCGGGCACCAGTACGTAAGGGCGCGGTGCTCAGTGACGACGAGGGGCTTCTCGCCCAATTCGACTTGCTGGACGACGCGGGGCGGCCTGGGCGGCTTGGGCTTGACGATGTCACTGGAAGGTGGCCCGCCAGAGGCGGGTAAACTTGTGCGAGTTGGAGGAGTCCTTCTCCAGACGGGCGATGCGGGCCTCAAGCTCGGCAATCCGCTTGCCGTAGGTGGCATGAAGCTCTTGGATCAGCGCCATCAGGCGCCAGCAGTTGGCACATTCGGGTGTTGGTGCATCCGCCATGACCCGGCAGAATACGCGAAGCCACAGGGCAAAAGCACCAGACTCCCAAGAAATCCGTGAACGGTTACGTTCTCCTCAAGCGATCTGCGGTCGCCCTACCAGGCTTGGTGTTGCTGGTTGTGGTGTTGGCGCTGCTCGGCTCCCTGGGGAAGGGATGCCGGTCCTGAGGTGCCTGACACGCCGGGCACGGCGATCAGTCACCGTCCCCCGGATGCTCTGGCAGTGTCCTCTCACCTGGTGGCCAGTAGGTCGTTCGAGAAGGGCCAGTTCCACCCCTGGGCGCACCCCTTGCGCTACTTCCGCTTCACGCTGATAATGGCTGCCGACAAACTGAACGGGCGACAGTCTGGCGGCTGATCCCCGCCTGGCTGCTGAGCCGGAAAGCAATGAGCCGCATGGGGCCATGCACCCATGCGGTTCTTTCTTTTTGGCGAATCGCCCAGGCAACGATCGGAGACTCCCGATGTCGAAAGAGCTGGAGCAGCAGATCAGGGAGAACGCCGCGCAGCCGCGCCGGGCCAGCGTGGACGGCGTCGAGGCCGAGCAGCATCCCCTGAAGGACCAGATCGAGGCAGACCGCTACCTGGAGTCGAAGGACGCCATGAAGCGGGGACGGGGATTCCGGATCACGAAGATGGTGCCGCCGGGAGCGTGATCCTCCTTCGCTGAAGCTTCGGACGAGGAATTGCTGAACTGGCTGAAGAAGACCCTGACGGGCGGCAAGCCGCTTCGGCAGGGCTCGGGACGGCTCATGAGCCGCTACGACGCGGCCGTCACCACCGACGACAACCACAGCCACGCCTTCGGACCGGAACTGGCAAACACAAACGCCGCCGGAAAGGCTCCCTTACCACAGAGGTGGAGCCTGCAGATATACCGGCACACCCGTCGCACAAGACCACAAGAGATGCCACGGGCGAGACGACCTGGCAACGCCCGCCGACTACCTTCGGAGACCATTCTGGGCGCCCCTGGTTGCTTGCCTGAGCTGGCCACTCTCACGTTCCGGCGAGCGCCGACCCAACGAAATCAGGAAGCCCCGCTTAATGAACGAATATCTTGTGGCTGGCGTAGCTATCCCCGTCGTTGTAGACCAGCCTGTAATAGCGTGTGCTGCTCGACCGGCCGGCACCAGTCTCGGCGACCGCAACCATGGGTGCCTTCCGGAACGCTAACATACCCGTCGCTGCGCTGCCGGGCTCCACAGTCTGGCCGTCCAGTGAATTGGCAGCGTGCTCCTCAGCAGGCAGGGAGATGCTATCTCGCCCCTGCAGATAGAAGAAGCCGTTCTCCAGCGTGACCGGCTCCGACCCGTTGTTCCGGATAGTCAGTGTAAACCTGTACGAGGGAAACGGGTCTTCGGTTTCGTCCACGCTCATGCTCATCAACTGCCTGCGCTGCCGCTCGCCGGCTTCGATCTCGACCTGTCTGATAGACCGGTCCACTTGCGGCCGGAACTCCTCGGGCACTTCCTCCGCCAGGTCGCGCAGCTCCGCAAGCCCCTCCCGAAGGTGGCCGCACATAGCTCGGTCGAAGGCGGATCTGATTGCAAACCGCGTCCCGCGAGGAGAGACGTACTGCAGCCAGACGAATGCCACCGCGCCGGCTAACACCAGGCCTACGAGGATCTTGCGCCACGGCAGATCAACCGCGATAGCTCCGCTGTTGGCTGGCCAGCGAGTGCTGCTCCTGATCCTGTGTCGGTTGCCCCTTTGCAGGTCAAAGCCGCAACCTACACGCCAGATAGCGTCTGGCTCTCGCGTTCGATCACATTGCGGGCAGACACCTTTCGGATCGTCCCTTCCCGTCATGCCAATCCCCCCCGGCTAGAGACACAGCGATATCCTACCCGAAACCTGCGTGCCGTGCAACGTGCCCGCGGTCGCGATGGTGCCAAGCCGTATGGGCAGAAGGCGCTCGGGGGGCCCATTGGTGCGTGGTGCCGCGGTCGTGCAGCCGGTTCACTCGCAGGATTCGACTTGACGACCAGTGACGCCGCCCTTCCCGAACTTCAGGCGAGTGGCGCTCAGAGCCCACCACTCCTCACGGCGCTGAGGAGCGGCCAGGCACGGCCGGCGGAACCGACGACATGGATGGGGATTGCGGTGAGGATGACCTGGCGCCCCGCCAGCTCCTTGCCCTTGAAGTCGACGCCCTGCGCGCCCTCAGGCACCATCACCTCCACCTCGTCGAAAGCGCTCCAGCACACGAGCGCGGGCCGCTCCCCCGTCTCGAACAGGGAACATCTTCGCCGGCGCGCCGCCGTACCTGGGAATGCACCACTCCATCGCCGGCATGTTCACGCTGCCGCTCGAGCCCGAGTGGATGAGGACCTTCTCGACTCCGCGCGACATCATGACGACGCAGTACCGGATCGTCATCTCCGCGCATTGGCGCTGGCCTTCCAGCAGGCGCGACTCCGACCAGGAGCCCGAGGGTGTGAACGGCTTGTGCGGCATCGATCATCACCGCGCCACAAGCAGTTAACGTGCTCCGCGCATATGAGGCCAAACGTGCGAAAGACAGCCCACCTGGGCCCGAAGGCCCCACCTCTGCGCCTGCGCCAACCCGTTAGTGCGACACAGCAGCCAGTGCTAACAGGATGGCTAAGACCCCGAAGACCAAGCCGCAAACCAGAAGAACCACGGCCCTTCCCCTGGCCACTGGGTCGCGACAGGCCAACAGGCCGACCAGCCCAACCACTACTGCCGCTGGCCACAGCAGGAAGGACACCAGAAGCATGAAACAGCCGGACATCCTGGCGAACTGACTGTCGAGCCAGCCCCGCTCACTGCGAGCAGCCAGTTGCGTCTCCAGAAGGGCGCTGGTTGCTAGCCCAACTTCCGCAGTTTGGGGGGAAATGGGGGATTTCTCAAGCTTTTGGGGGCGACTTTGGACGCCGGTTTGTCGTAA
>CAZSET010000212.1:0-7014 GCA_964605915.1 uncultured candidatus Brocadiaceae bacterium
CTCAAAGGCAAGCTCGTCCCGACGGCCTCCATGGAAGCCGCGAGGGCCGACGGCACGGACGCCGAGAAGCTCGGCGTCCTGGACCCGGACGACGTGCCGTCCGCGGCCAACATGCCGGAGGAGAGCGCCTTCGAACCGGTGCGCAAGCTGTCGGGCGAGCGGCGCTACGAGGAAGCCCTGGCCGAGCTGGACGAGATGGCGCGCGACGAGCAGACGCGCCGGTTCGCCCGCCGCATAGGGCAAGAGCGCCGCACAATAAACCGCATCCGCGATGTCGTCGACGCTGCCTACGAGAAGCTGCGCGAGTCCAAAGGCAAGGACTACGTCCTCTCGCTCCGAAGGGGGATCCGGCTGGAAGGCGCTCTCGTGGACGTGACCGAGACGCACGCGATCATCCGGGTCTCGGGAACGGAGAGACGCATCCCGCTCAGCAGCATCGGCGCGGAACAGATCGTCAGGCTGGCTTCGTACCGCTACGATCCCCGTGAGGCCGCAAGCCGAGCCGGCTTCGCCATGCTGTACGCAGCCGAGGGCGAATTCGACGACGCATATGGCGAGCTGCGCGCGGCACTCGGCGCGGGGTACGACATCACGGAAGCCAGAAGCTACGTCGACTCGGAGCACCTGTGGTCGGCAGCCGTCGAGAAGGATCGGGGCCAGCGCCTGCGCGCCCGCCTGGCCGGCCCGCCGGCGCCCCAGCGCGTGACGGACTCCGCCCGGCCGGTGCGCATTCTGCTGGACACGTACCGTGGCGCGGACCTGCCCGAGCCGATGGCCGAGATGCTCGCGCAGAACAGCATCACGCTTCAGCCCGTGACGCAGCCGCTCAGCCCGGAGGATTTGGAGGAGCCGACCGTGCTTCTGGTGCGCGACGGCGGAGAGGGCAGGCCGGTCCCCGGCTACGATAGCCACGAGTTGCAGGCCATCGTGGACTGCGTGCAGCGCGGCGGCGGGCTGCTGTTCATCGGCGCTCACCGGCGCGTGCAACTGCCGGAGCAAGGCCGCGCCCAGCCCGTGGGTGCACACCCTTTTCAGCCGCTGCTGCGCTGGTTCGGGATCGTGGTAAACGCCGATGAACTGACAGTCTCGGACGAGGCGCCGGAGGGTTACCCCACGGAGTACGCCATCTGCGCGCCGCTCGTGCGCCATCCGATCACAAACGGAGTGCGCCGCGTGGTCCTGCCCATGCCTTCGCCTTCCCTGGCGATGCAGAACCCCGGCTGGGCGCTGCTCGGCGGCAACCCGCACCTCGCGAGCGAGTGGTCGAAGACAATCGCGCCGCCCGTGGCTGCTGCACGGGTTTTCGGGAAGGGCCGCGTCCTCGTTATCTCGAACATGCCCGTGCCGGACACGTCGGCCTGGCAGGGCTCTCCCGTTTATGCGAACGACGCCGACCGGATGCTGCTGAACGGGGTGCTGTGGCTCTGGGAGTCCGCCGCGTCCTCGGCCGACGCCGGGCGTTGACGCCCGAGGACGGTCCCTTATTCTCCCTCCGTCCGCCGGACGACGTCGATCACCGTGACCTCGGGAGGGTTGAGCAGCCGCATGGGCGGCCCCCACGTGCCGGTGCCCCGGCTGGTGTAGAGATACCTGCCCGGAGCCATCTCCACAAGGCCATGACCGTATTCGTAGTGGGCCGCCACGATGAGGCTGAACGGAAAGATCTGGCCCCGGTGGGTGTGCCCGCTCAGTTGGAAGTCCATCAACGGAACGGATGAGGGCTCGACTAAGGGACGGTGCTTCAGCACCAGCACGAAATCGCCGTCCGGCGCGCGGGATAGCACCTCGCCCTCGTTCCAATCGGTGCCGCCTCGCGGGCGACGGGCCGTCTCGTCGCTGAAACCAACGACCGTCAACCCGGGACAGACTCGGACTGCCTCGTTCTCGAGCACGGTGAAGCCGGCCCGACGGGTGAAGGCAAGGGAATGCTCCAGGCCGGCGTAGTACTCGTGATTGCCCGTCACCGCGTACCTGCCCAGCGGCGCGTCGAGCCCAGCCAAGAGGTCAGCCAGCTCGAGTTGATCCGTCATCTCCCCGTCGACCAGGTCGCCGGTGCTGACGAGTAGGTCCGGCTCCGCGCGGCGCGCCAGGTCCAGCGCCCTTTGCAGCCTGCCCCTTCCCGTGCTGACTCCCAGGTGAAGGTCCGTGATCTGCACGATGCGCAAGCGCGGGAGGTCCGGCAGCAGCTTCGCCGTCTCGATGCGAACGCGCTCCACCACGATGTGGTTCGCCTCCAAAACGCTGTAACCGGTCAGGAGAACCACCAGCCCCGCTTCGGCCAGGATGGGGTAAGCCCCGAGCAAGCAGGCCGAACCGGCGGACGGGATCGCGAGCCCGACCACAGTCAGCAAGCCGTTGTAGAAATCATGCAGGACGCTGACGCAGAAGAACAGGAAGAACGCCCCGCCCCAGATCATGCCGACGGTCGTGACCAGCTTGCCCAGCGCCGCATGGCCCGCGCGGTGCGCCATGGTCCCCACGAAGGGGCATGCCATCAGCGTCACCATCGCGATGCCCAGCAGCAGCGCGCGCCGCGGGTTCAGCGCTGTGTGGGCCCAGACGCGGAGCCAAACGTAGAGGTGCATGGCCCCCCAGATCAGCAGCACCTTGAGGAGGAATCCCATTGCGTACTGGCCCCTGAGTCAGGACGCGGACTCGGTCGGCGAGGCAACAAGCGGACGAATCACGGCGCGAACGCGCACGCGGTAGAGGGGCGGGTCGGCTTCCTTCACGGGCCCGGCCTCCAACACCTCCATCTGGATCAGGCGACCCGAGGCCTGTGAGCGAACCGTCATCTCCTCCAGGCGCATGTTCCGCACGCGCGTCTCGGCGACCACGTTCACGTGCGCCTGGAGCAACGCGTTGCGGCGCGCGTCCAGCAGCGCCTCCCGGTGTGCCTGGCTCAGTGCCTTGCTTTCGCCCAGCGCGGCGAAACCCACCGCCTCCACCGTGACTGCCTCCTGCCCCAAAGCCCCCGTCCGGCCCGCACCGGCGCAGCCGCACAGCGCAAAGACAAGGACCATCACAGGGAGCGCGCGCCAGGCAGATGCTGCCGGCCTCATGATGCACCCTATCCGTATCAGAGATCGGGACTGCGAAAGGCGCACTGCGCCAACCGCTCCGCCCCGGTCGAGAGCGGTGCTATTCCACACAAGCGTTCAGCGACCTCAACTGCCGGCGGGTCAACTCCACGGCGGCACGCGCGGTCACCACGCCGGGCGCATCCATGACGGGCGTCTCAGGAAACGTAACGATGGCCCGGACCAGGAATCCCTCCACCCGCACGACGGCCTCCTGGTTCTCGAACATCAGATCGCCGACCGTCATGTGGCCTTCGACTTCCTCGCCCGCGATCAGCGCCAGCAGGTTGGCCTTCGCCATGGTCGCCGCAGCGCACCGGGCCTCCAGCAGGTGGATGGGATCATCCGGCTTGGCGGCGACCGAGGTGCCCTCGGCGCAGAAGGCCATCGTCCCCCTCGCCGTGACCCATGCGCCGGTGATCGCTCCGGCCTGTGCAAATCGGAGCGCCGCCTCCGCAGAGATCGCTTCGCCTGGCGCAACCACGGCCTCGCAGCCGACAGACGCCGCCACCAAGGCGGCAAGAATGGCAAAGACAATCAAGTTCCTCATCGCACGTCCCTTTCTCAGCTTCATGGCTCTGCCTCAGGGAACAGGGCTGCAACGCCCCCTTCGCGGCCGTTCAGCGCGAGGCGAAACACGACCTCTGCCGCCTCTGCATCCTGGTCGTAAGTTGCCCTAACGAGTTCCACGCCGACCAGCGCCCCGGCGACTCGGCTCTCGGCCCGCTCACCGGCGAAGGACAGGTCTCTTACGGTCGATTCCCCGGCCAGGTGCACGCCGTGGACCTTCTCAGCCAGATCCGCCAGGGCGCACTGACGGGCGGCCTCCAGGGCCGTCCATTCCTTCTCGTAAGCGCTGGCCGCCATTGCTGCCGGCAGCCCCATTCCCTTGCCCTCCAGCGTTGTCGGCGCCTGAGCGCAGCCGGTCAGAAGGACGAGCAAAAGGACGCCCCCCAGGCAGAGCATGGGCATCCGAGTCGCGCCCGTGCCGCCAGCCCATGATCGACATCCACACGGTCGTCCCATGCCCGGCATTATACCGGCAGCAAGGCGAGCGTCAACGCCGCCGCGCAGAGGAAGCCAGCGCCGAGAAGCCCGCGTACCGGTTTCGCACCGAGGAGTGAGGCTGCACGGTGGACGAGTGGAAGCTGCCAGCCCACAAGCGGGACAATCACTGGTTTGATTGGCTGGTGGGCTGCGCGGCTGCCGCCTGCATGCGAGGCGTCTCGTTGGGGGCAGTGCCAGCCGACCCCGTAGTCTGCGTTCGCGACCGCAAGCGCCTGAAACTATCCGAACTACAGATGGTCAAGCGAAGGTGACAGGGGAACCGAAACCCAGGCCGTCGAAAGATGATGAGGAGCGTGGCCTGCACTGCCGGCACTGCGGCTGCCGCCACTTCCGTGTGATCTACACCCGCCCGGTCCGCGGCGGCAAAATCATGGGCCGGCGCCAGTGCCACAACTGCAGCAGCCGAATGAGCACTTACGAGCAAGAAACGTAGGCCCCCATTCCTGATCGAAGGCCACAAACCCACGACCCTTGCCACTCTAGGTTCCACTTGCCAGGATTACGTCCCGCCGCGTCTGAGGGCGCGAACCGTCTTGTTGCGTCACCGCCCTCTGTGCTGTCGGCCGTTGTGCAGGTTGACTCTATTCACCGAGGGCACCCCGTCTGGCCATCTGTGCTTTGATGATCGTGCAGTGATCATCGATGTACCAACGGATGTCTTTCTTGCGCGCGTTTTCTGCCATAGCCATGTCTACTTGGTCGATCAGCCAGTACGCGTTCCACAGCGAAGCCACTGCAGGAAGCGAGCGCAGTTCAAGCTCGGACGGGGTTCTGCACTCGCGATAGCCAGCCAACCACGCCCCCCATAAGGACGCTGCCCTGGTTGGATCGTCTCTCCAGTACATCCAGCGGAATGCATTTGCCATATCAACGGCCCGAGGCCCGAAACCGCTGAAGCGGACGTCCACGACCTTGAGGCCTGACGACCCTTTCAACAAGGTGCCGGGCCATAGGCATCCATGGACAGGCTGAGCGTCTTCCGCATCGATGAGGCGGTCACAGTCCGAAGCGATGGCCGCCGCCCACTGTTCCATGATAGCGCGCCCGGAGGACGATGCGGCAGTCAAGTGGCACGCCTCGTCCAGGAGCTCTGTTGGGCTCTCCTGGAGCAGCAGGGCTCCCACTCGTTCGTTGGGCTGCCAGCTTTCGCAGCACGTATGCAGTCGCCCCGTAAACTCCCCCCACGCCCTCGCGTCCGCCGCTTCAAATGGGACCGGGAGAAATGCCCCTTCATCCAGGGCGAGCAGCATAGCGGCCTCTCTGTTCGACAGGCGGGCATATGGCTTGCCGGCCGCTGTGGGTACCAGTGTCTCGCCGCCTAATCCATGTGTCTGTAGCCATTCGATGAATTCCACATGGAAGTTGATCCGGCCAGTCCCAGTGTCCGGGTCGTAGATTCGGGCCACGAATTCCTGCCCCTCTGCTCGAAGCCTGGCAACGTTCATAGGTTCGGCGGGCACCCATCGCCAGCCTTCTATGCACTCCAACCCGTAGGAACTCCTGAGTAGCTTAGCCTTCACCTCCTGAGCGAACCGTTCGTCTGGCGCGTTTTCTTTCAGTGTTTCGTCAACCATAGTGACCGTCCTTTCCTTCAGCCGTATCCGCGAGGCACGCAGACGATTGGTGATCGTCGTCACCGGCACCTCCAGGAACTCGGCAATGTCTCTCTGTGAATAGCCATTGATGTAAAAGAGCGTGGTGACAGTGCGCTGCTCTTCGGGCAGCGACCGAATTGCCTCCAGTACCTTGTCGGCCATTTCTCGTTTCTCCGCTCGTTCAGCCGGCCCGGGACGATCCGACGCCACGGACTGAGCCGATTCTAGTGATTGCTTAGAGACGCACCTTTTCCTGGTCAATCGATCGCAGTGCTTGAAGACTATCCGCCGGAACCAGCCAGGAAACGCTGCTGCATCGTGCAGCTGGGACAAGAACCGATACGCATCAATGAAGGCCTCCTGCGCCACATCTTCTGCCAGGTGGAAATCACCCAAGAGGGAATAGGCATACCCAAAGGCCATGTCCTGGAATCGACGTACAATCGCGCCGAACGCGTCCACGTCACCGCCTTGGGCTGCTATCACTAACGAACTGAGCGGTTCCACATCCATTCATCCGCTATGGAAGCGCCTCTGTCCATAAGACCCACTTTGGCAGCTTTCTCTGTACAGAATACCTCAAAGCTGGCGTGATTTGGCGGCCGGGAGAACCAGACTGTCCTCACTAAGCATCGGTTTCCCATGCCAGAAATCAGCGGGGAATCCCAGCCAAACGCTATAGATATGGAACGGATTTGCAGCCGAGCTCTACATGTGGAGGCGGGATATTGGCCAAGTATTGACGCGTCTCACGGGGCACATAGAATGGAGGCCGATAGACTGATTGGGCGACAGTCTGGCGGTTGATCACCTCCGGGCTGCTCCCCGCCGTCACTCGCCCGTGGGCGAGCTGTGCCGGGCTGAGAGCCAGACAGTCCAAGGCCGTGTGGGGCCAGGAATCCAGGCGGCCTCTTCTGTTTGGGCCTTCGTGGCCGAAGGGCTACTTCGGCGAAGTAGGCTTGAGGAATCGCCCGACGCAAGCGAGCGTAGCCGACCCGATGGCCGATGACGTGAAGGACGCGATAGAGAAGAACGCGCAGGGGCCCCAGAGCACTCCAGGACGCCAATGGCCGCCGCCTGCGCCTCCCCCGTCGAGCGTTGCCACGAGGTGTCGCTGCCCGACCGATCCGACGGCGATGAGTTCACCTGGCGGGAGGCGGCGGAGGCCAATGGAAAGGCCCCGCGCCGCAAAGCCTTGCCGACGCGGGGCCTAAGCTGGCGAGGGCGGGGAGACTTGAACTCCCAACCTTCGGATCGACAGTCCGTTCAAC
>CAZSET010000213.1:0-6989 GCA_964605915.1 uncultured candidatus Brocadiaceae bacterium
TGTCCCAGTACGTCATGATGGCCCTGCCGATGGGGGCAGGTGCTATGTCAGCGGGCAGGGCCGCGTCGGGCGGGGCTTCCCTCGAGGGGGAGGCGTCCGGCGACGGCGACACGGCCCTGACCGCCGATCCGTACCTGGCCTCGCGCACCGACGGCACGCAGTTCATGACCTACGTTCAGGACACCGACCCGGGCGAGGACGTGGCGGCCGAGGTCTTCCTCAAACGCAAGGCCTCCGGGGAGGGCTGGGGTGCGCCCGTGCAGGTCACGAGCGACGGCCTGCCCAAGTCGTCGCCCGTCATCGGATTTGCCGCAGATGGGGATCCGATCGTTGCCTGGTGCCAACTGACCGCCACCGACGGCACCGACGTGCAAGAGGACCTGATGTCGAGCGAGATCTACTGGACCCGGTTCGACGAGGCGAGCGGCACCCCGGGCCAGGCCGTTCGCCTCACCGACGACCTGACCGCAGACGGGAACCCCTCGCTGGCCGTCGACGGGCAGGGCGTCCTGACCTGGGGGCACTACAACCTGGCCGGAGAGCTCTGGGAGGTCCGTTACGCCACGTGGGACGACGCCAGCGGTTTCGTGCCCGCCGGCCTTCCGCTCAGCCAGGGCGAGCAGAACGCGTGGGGCGCCCAGGTGGCCATAGGTCCGGGCGACTACGGCCTGGCCGTCTGGTCGAGCGGCACCCGCGATCAGGATGGCTTCGTGTCGGACGCAGTGCCGGTCTACAGCGTTTGGGACAAGCGCAACGGCACCTTCTCGGCCCCCCAGGCCGTGCCGCTTCCGCCCGACCACGAGATGTCTTGGTGGGCCGACGTGGCCTTCGGCTCGGACGGGCGCGCGCTGGTCACGTGGTCTGAAGGCAAGAATGGCGAGGGCACCCGCGTCTACGCCGCCACCTACGATCCGTCGACGGATACGTGGGGAACCGTGCATGAGGTGATGACCGGCGGCGTGATCGGCGCCCCGCAGGCCGTCGTCGGCGAGGAGGGCCGGGCGGCTGTCATGGCGACCGGCTGGCACGAAGGCGGCAACGTCTGGGTCTCCCACTGGAACATGGACGATCCCCCCGACGAGTGGACGTGGCAGGAGGACGTGAGCGAGGCCGACGTGCCTACCTACGACGTCTGCGGCGTCTATGACGAAGAGGGTAACATCGCTGCGACCTGGATCGGCGGGACCGAGCAGGTTTACCAGTCCATCCCGCCGCCGGCGCCCGAAGGGGGGGAACTCATCGAGTCGCAGGAGATCGACGGGGCCATGGTGTCCCTGTACGACGTTGACTCGTCCAATGGTACGAGCGATCCCCGAACTGCCTGGTCCTGGGGCGAGTTCGTCTACGGCCAGACCGACGTGGTGGTCGACGCAGGCTTCTTGGGCGACCGGCTCATTAACCTCATCATGCTGTTCGGGGACGGGACCGATACGGCCGACCTCGGCATCGAAGTGACGGGGAATGCGGGCCTGGCCAGCCTGATCGACGCGCGCACGAATCCCCAGCCGCTCGGCTTCCTCGCCAGCGACGGCTACGTCGGCACTGTCAGCCTGGGCGCCGGCATCACGGGCGCGGTGCTGGACATGGGGGAGTCGCCCACGGCCATCTACAGCGACGACTACGTCCGCACCGTCATTGCCAAGGGAGACGTAGACGGGAACCTGGTCGTAGGCGGCGACCTGACGCTGCTCCAGGTGCTGGGCGGGGACATGAATGGGGACGTCACCCTCACCGGAAGCAACGTCGGCACCGTGATGGCCATCGGCGGCGGCATCTCCGGCAGCATCCAGGCCCCGACCGGCAGCGTGGGCACCGTGATGGCCATCAACGGCGCGATCACCAGCCCGACCATCTACGGGCAGACGGGCGTCAACCTTGTCCAGGCCATAGGCGGCGGCGTCGCGTCCTCGATTACCTCGGGCGCATCGGTCGGCACCGTGATGGCCATCGGCGGCGACCTCGACCTGAGCGGTGGTCGCTCGATCTCGGCCGGCGGGAGCATCAACGCCCTGATGGCCATCAACGGCAGCATCCTGGGCGACGGGGTCACGAGTCCGGACATCTACGTCGGCAACGGCAACCTGTCGAGCCTCCTGGCCGTGGGGGGCGGGATGCAAAGCGTCTGGGTGGACGTGAACGGCGCAGGGCCATCGTCGGGCCGCCTGTCGAGCGTCTACGTCGGTGGGAGCGTGACGGAGAGCCGGTTCGAGGCCGACGGGGTTCTGTCGAGCCTCTTCGCCCTGGGCGACTTCACCAACTCAGGCATCCAGGCGGGGAGCCTTTCGGTGGTCTACGTGGGCGGGACGATCAGCGAGGACTCGACGGACGCCGACACCGACCTCATCCACGCGGACGCGGGCAGCTACTTCGTGATCGACTCGACCAAGTTCTCGCAGATAACGTCGGCCGTCAGCGACACCTTCAGCGGCGTGGCCGTTTCTGTCGGCTGAGTCGGGGCGGGACGAGCGCACCGGGTGTGTGGGCGTTCTCTGCGCTGTCGCTGAGTGGCGAGGCGCAGGCCGGTGCTGGACAAGCTGCACAGTAACGCCTGCCCCGCGCGGCCGCGCGGGGGGCCGTAGCCCACGTTGGCGAGCACCCCAAGCACCGAGTCGGACGAGTGCACAGAGCAGCACGGCGTTACGTCCTGGCCCTCTTCTTCGAGGTCGCCTGACATCCCTGAGCGGGCCAGAGCCCGAGCCCGCCAGGCCGCAGAGCACGCGGGTCTCGTTAGATCCCCTTGCCGGCGTTCTCTACAAGTCGTTCTGCGTTCAGGTAGCAGATCTTGTCGAGCACGTCATCGTCCAGGTCAAGTTTCTCCAACACGTCCATCTGGTGCCGACCGAGGCCGTCGCGCCCGACCAGGATGCGGTCCTGGAATTCCACAAGGAAATCGCGCGTCACGGTCAGGTCCCGCCGGAGGGCGTTGATGGCGCTGGCAGACAGGTCGCCGAAGAGATTCGGGTAGCGTCGCATGAGGTCCAGGAGCCTGCCGCCGGGTGTGACGGGTCCCTTGGGGTAGCGTTCTGGGTCTTCGGGGGCGTCGCCGCTGATCTCGCGCCAGAATCCGGTGGCGTGGCCGATGAACGCCGTGTCCGGGCAGAGCCGGCACATGTTCTCCACGACCGAGAAGTCGCCCCCGTACCAGAACGGCCAGCTCTCGGGTCCCTTGGACTCTGCGGCCAGGACGTACTCGGAGCACTCGAGGTGGAACAGAACCGGCAAGCCGAGCTGCCCGCAGTAGCGGTACATCGCGATGCCGTCCGGATGGTCGTAGGGCGTGCGGAGCTTTAGCTCTCCGTAGACCTTGATGCCGTGCAACTTCACGGCCTGGTAGAGTTTCGGGCGCGCATGGCGATCGCGGAAATCGGGAGCCCACCCTCCGATGAACCGGTCGGGATGAGCCTTCAAGCCCTCCACGATCATCCACAGAGGAATGCCGATCCCACGCGGATCGAGGTGCTTGTAGTAGAAGGGCTCCATGTCATACTCGGCGAGCGGAATCTCCCAGGACATCAGCCACGCCTTCTCGATGCCCTGCTCGTCCATGTTGCGCACGAGCCCGTCCACGTCCGTGCCCGAGCCATTGGGATGATTGTGCACATCGATGATTCGCCGTTCCATGCGGTTGCCTCCGAAGAAGACCCAGTCGGACAGTACCGTAGACTGCCCGGGACCGGGCGTCAAGGCCCGCCGGCCCGTGCGGGGGGGGTGACGGCAAGGCGCGTTAGCTTCGGGGGATCGACTGGGTTGCCACCAGTAGCTTCGAATCGCGTAGCCTCAACGGGCCAAGTCCCCGCTGTGTGGGAGACCGACCCGCTGTCACTGGCGCTCTGGTGTGCTGACGGCTCGACCTACTTGGCCCTGCCTATCGACTTCAGGTACTTCTTCGTCTTCTTCAGGCCCAATTGTCTTGCCTTGTTCTGCACGCTGGACACCGTACGCCTCAGCTTCTTGGCTACCCCTGCCGTGCTCGTACTACGGAACACTTGCTTTAGCAGCTTCACCTCGTCCTTCGACCACGCTCCGCTCTTCAGCCTGCGCTTGGCCATCGCCATCTCTCCCCGGCAGCTGGATGATGCGTAACGCAGCACACGTTACTGGCAGACAGCCACACATGCAAGGTAGTTGTCGCACACCCCGCCCCGCCGGCCCGCGCGGGGGAGCGGTCCTTGCCTCCCGTGCAGATCCGTTTGCCAGTCACGAGCTTTCATCGGGTGCGATCAGGTAGGGGGATTACTGGAGTTGCCAGTCCTCGTATCGCCACCAGCCGGGGGTGAGAGCCGCCATCTTGCCGGGCACGGAACCAAAGACGGCCGCGCGACTGGCGTCCTTGAGCGCGACTCGGGTGCCGAAGGGGTGAGTTTCACCGAGTCTTCACCGCCGTCAGGGCAAAGAGCAACACCGTTGCGTCGGATGGCCCGCATGCGCGGAGCCGGATTTGGCGGATGGTCTGGTTCGGCCGAGGGTTCAGCCATTCATAGCCGTAGACGGTGACGTCTTCACCGTCGGCCGTCTTGTCCTGCACTAAGGGGTCCGCCAGATAGGTGGCAATGTAGCCGCTGTGCCGGTACATCGGGTGGTGCATGGGTTCGGCATGGCGCCGGTGCCATGCAGCGATGTTGCCTCCATAGTCGATGGGCACTTTCGCGCTGCCGCCGTCGGCGTATTCGATCACGTACTCGCCCACCGTGGTCAAGCGGGACGACGGGCTGCGTTTGGCGTTCCCGTGGGTAGCATGCAGGAAAATCAGACTGTCCGCCCTCCGGTTGACCGCGACGCTCACCTGGTGCGGATGCCCTGGTTCGCGGGCGGCCTTGCTCTGAACGCCCAAGGCATGGCCGATACGGAAGGGCACGCCGCCCAGTTCACGGCGGCCCGGTTCAAGTCTGAGGGCCGCGTCCCTATCTGCGCAGGCCTTCCTTCCGAGTGAAACCGCCGAGAACGTGCTGCCCCTAATCTGGGAGGGAAACGTCCGGCCGCGCAGGCGCGAGCGGATGTGCGGGACCATGCCGGTGATGATCCGATCATAGGTCAACCGGAGTTCCTCGCGATAGGCCGCTGACCACATCATGTTGGCAGAATAGATGAAATCGTAGATCTTGCCCCGTGAGCCGAGGGTGTACTCGTCGCAGCGGCTCCAGGTCGAGACCTCGGCGCCGATCACGCCCTTCCTGCTCCGCCGGGCTGCATAGCGCGGGTAGTGACTCGAGTACATGTTGCCCATGACGACTTTGAAGCCGTGGTCGAGCAGGTGTGTCTCGATGTCCCTGTCGAGGTGGAAGTACCAGATAAAGTCGAGCAAGATGATGTCCTTGGGAATCCGGTCAATGGCCGGCGGCGTCTTGTAGCGTGTGACGTCCTGGAGCATGTCACCCCAGATCATCATGCCGAGGCCTTTGGACTGCAGGTGCTCGTACAGCCTGTTGACGTGAAGGGCAAAGAGTTCAGCGGGGTCCCTGTCTCGGCAGCGCTCGCAGACGCCTATGGAGTAGACCTCGTCGTGCCCCATGTGGACGTATCGGGAGGGCTGAACCACGTCGACGATTTCGTCTATCAGGTCGAAGACGACCTCATAGGGCTTCTCCAGCAACGGGCAGTAGCAGTGTGGATACACCGTGGGGGGCTTCCTGTCCGCCTTCTCGAGATCCACCTCTGTTTCTTCTCTCGTCTCGGCGGGCGGCAACTCAGCTATCTCGGGATAGGTTGCGGTGAGATACTGCACGTGACTGAGCGACTGGATCTCCGGGATGACCTCGAAGCCGTATTCGCGTGCGTAGGCCACCAGGTCCCGGACTTCGTCTTTCGTGAGGTACGATCCCCCGGCAATCATGCTGCCATGGGGAAGGGACGGGCCCTCGCCTCGCGCGGCGCGGGCCTGGACTTCTATGCACGCCTCGTTGATTTCAGGGCGTCTGTCGAACCGCATGCCCGACGTGATCTGGAGGAAGATCGTGTTGTAGCGCATCGGGGCGAGTAGACAACGGATGAGACGCTTGGTGAAACCGATCTCCTCGCGGGCGGGCAGGCCCAGATGGACGCCGCGCAGCTCCATGGCCGGTTCGTCTGCGATGCTGCAGGCGGGAATGGCCAACGCCGGGGATTGCCGCAGAAGCGAAAGGATCGTCTCAACGCCGTAGATGAGGCCCCGGCGGTCGGATGCGACGAGGCAGGCAGTCTTCCTCGCAACGTTCAGACGGTAGCCTTCCGGCTTCGGGGCGCGCCCCTTGTGCCGCTTCAGTGCCTTCAGCTCCTTCGCAAGGCCCAGGATGATCCTGCCCGACAGGCCCTTGGCGCGCGAGTGCTCGCACACCTCGAGACTGACGCCAAAGTCCTCGGAGATCTTCCCGGCCAGAAGCTCGGCGGCGAAATGGCTGTCCTCCGAAGCGCCCTCAGCGATCGCAATGCCCGTCACCCCTTCGAGCGGGAGTGCCCCGCGAGGAGAGCCGAACTCGCAGTGCTTCGGCAACGGGTAAACAGTGGAGGAGTCGAAGGCGTAACCGAGCACGTCGACTTGCTTGAGAACGATATTGCGGAAACAGCCGTGAAGGCGAACGAGCAACGCGCATGCCATCACGCCTACCGGGACGGCGATCTCCTCGTCGGTAACCTCGCCGCCGACGCCGGCCGTGATGCGGCCAGCCGGGCGGAAGACTTTGCCGTCCTCCGACACGAGGACTTCGATGCCCGCCACCCCGGAGCCAGCCTTGGTGTCCTGTGTGAGAAGAACGCGGTCGATAAACACCGCCTTCTTCAGGTCCATCTGGATATCGACCCCAACGTCTACGAGCGACAGGGCTTTCCATCCGACCGGTTTCTCAGGGCAGAAGAGGCTGCCCTCGGCGAACGGGATCTTCCCACGGTCCCTGCCGTGGTCAGGCGCGAAGTCGGGGAAGAGGGCCTCATAAGTGCCACGTCGAAAATAGGTGTAAGTCCCTGGGAGATCCGTCAGACTTCCGATGGCGATACCTTGCCGATGGATAGACATCCTG
>CAZSET010000214.1:0-6978 GCA_964605915.1 uncultured candidatus Brocadiaceae bacterium
TTCGGGCACCCGGCAATACAGGCCTCCGCAGCTTATGTTGCAGGTTTGGATCGTAATTGCATCCCGCGCGAGAGGCCGACTAACGTGCGCCGCGACGTCGGCCTCCACTCGTGGATAAGCCCGACGTTCATCGTACCCAGCAGGCATTCTGTGCCTCCGACAAGAAGGGCAACCGGCCTCGCCAGCAGTCGGGTCGGATCATGTCTTGCGGCCGGTGAGCCATCGTTCGAGCGCGTCGCGGTAGAGGCCCTTCGGGCAGGTCTCTCCCCTGGCCCACCTGTGGACGCCGTTCGGCGTGACGCCGATCTGGCGGGCCACGGCCTCCCGCGTCAGACCGCGCGCGTTCCTGACGGATTCGAGCATCCCCGCCTGGAGTGCTTCCCGTAGCGGGCAGGCGTCGCCCTGGCTTCCGCCCGGCGGGATGTAGACGAGCTCCCCGTCGCGGGACTCGCGGTGCTCGTTCGTCGCGGTCCAGCCCCCGTCTAGCTCGACGTTCATCGGTTGGCTCCTCCGGGCTGTCCATCAGTATACTCTAGGTGTCAAGCGTTTCCTGGGGCGCGTAGCGGTCCTTCATTCGGCCGGCCTCGACGGCCTGGAGCATCTGCCGGATGTTTGATTGTGGCGATCACGTCGTCGCGCAAAGCCATGCCCCGCCGCCCCTCACGCAGCCCCCCATTCTCGGATCATGGTAACGGGCCTTCAGTCCGGGGTCAATTGCGCCTCGGAGCCGTACCGCGCGCCGAATGGGGCCGGGGCTTGATTTCACGCGAGGCTGGGGCTATCGTACGGACTGGAGATAGCGGCGCGCCCGTAGCTCAACGGATAGAGCGTTGGACTTCGGATCCAATGGTTGGGGGTTCGAATCCTCCCGGGCGTGCCACACTCCGTAAGCGCCACCTCCCTCAGTCCCGGCAGGGGCCAGTCGCCGCGGCCTATTCCGGGATCAAAGAGCGCCTGTAGGCGACGCAGAAGTCCGAGCAGCCATGGGATGTCGAGCAGCCCCTGCCCCGCCGGACCGAGCCGGTGCTCGAACCGCCGGGTGACGAAGTCCTTCACGTGCAGGTTGACTGCCAGCGGGCATGGGTTTGACGCTTAGACGCCTGCTGGTACGGTCGGGGCGCCGGATGGTAGCAAAAAGTGGGGCGCTGGACGGTCAGGACCTCACCGGTTCTCGACGTGCCGACGGTAGATGTCCTCGAGCAGGCGGACGTCGCTCATCGCATCCGCCGCCGGCGAGCGGAACGGCCGTTCCGTCATGACGCACTCGACGAAGTGCCGCATCTCCTCCTTGTACGACCACGTCCATCCGCCGGCCGGGAAGTGGTCGGCCAGCACCTTCTCCGCCCCGTCGCCGCGGTAGACCTCGACCGTGGCCGGCACATTCCTCAGCAGGAGCGGAGGCGCGCACGTGCGCATCCAGCCCTTCTGGAAGTAGACCTGCGTGTGCTCCTCCCACGCATGGTAAGGGAGCGAGCCAGACTCGATGACCGCGCGCCGGCCCGCAACGTCCAGGACAGCCACGCCGGTCATGCCATCATCATCCAGGTCTACTGCCTTGACGGAGGCGTCGTCCCCCGCGTCCAGGAACCAGCGGACCAGGTTCACGTTGTGAGTATACTGCTGCAGGTAGCCGATGTAGCCCTTGCGATGGGCTTCCGGCAGCCAGTCGGGCCAGGCGGAGGGCGCCGGCGGGTAGGGCTCGTCGGTCGTGTCCATCGGTGCGTCGATGCCGGCGGTCCAGTCACCACAGAACCCGTGGTTGCGCACATACTGCACGTCCCCCAGTTCGCCCGAGGAGAGGAACGCGTCCATCATCTGCTTGAACAGCACGTTGCCGGCGTCGTAGCGCTTCATGTAGGCGACCATCAGGCGCCCGCCGCCCTCGCGTTCGGCTGCCAGGATGCGCTGCGCCTGGGCAACGCTGACGGCCATCGGCTTCTCCATGATCACGCACTTCCCGGCCCGGAGGAGGTCTATGGCGACCTCCCCCTGCGCGACGAAGTGTCCGGACACGCCGACGGCGTCTATCTCCGCATCCTGCGCCAGTTCCGCGTGGCTTGCATAGAGCTTCGGGACTCCCAAGCGGCTCCTGACCTTCTCCCCGAGCTGCGGGCGCAGTTCGGCAAGGGCCGTCAGTTCGCATTCATCGATCGACATGATGTTGGGCAGGTGGACCTTCTGCGCCATGAAGCCGCAGCCCACGTAACCCATCCGGATCCGTTCCGTCATGTTGCTCTGTCTCCGCCAATGGTTGGCCCCAGCCCGTATGCCGAAGCCGTCTGGTAGGGCCGGCGCTACTTCGTGATAAGCTCAAGGCATCTCCACGAGTTCCACTCTCAAGCCGGCAACGCGGCACTCCGTTCGGTTCGGTGCGGGCCTGCCTTTCTCTACAGCAATGCTCAGTCCGCGTGTCCCGGGCGGCGCAACCGTCTCCAGCCTGAACGTGGTCCACTCGTACGAGCCGTCCGGGCCGCGCTGTCCCGTCGGCCGCCCGCCTTGGACGTGGCTGATCTGGCGGCCCTCGGCATCGTTACAGTCGATCTTGACGTACGCCGGGCGGTCGGCGTCTCCACGGTCGACCTTGATGTGGCCTGAGAGGACGTACTTGCCCCCCGGCTGCGCCTCCAGGTCGGGCAGCCGGGCGAAGTTCCACGAGTCGGACGGGTCGTCCCCGCTGATTCGCAGGCATCTTCCCCCGTCGGGGCCGCCGTCCGCCACATCTTCCATCTGCATGCCCTCGCTCAGCAACCATTCGTCCGGTCCGGCCTGCTGCCAGAGTACGACCTGCTCGAAGTCGCTCCGGTTGACGTCGATCCACGCCAGGGGGCAGAGGCCGTCCGCCCGACGCTCCTTGAGAGCCGGCAGGACGGGGCGCCCGTCACGCGTCATGAGACCGACCGCAAGCTGGATGCGTGCGGGGCAGTCGGGAGGCAGCCTGAAGGCGACAGGCTCTTCCACTTCGGCCCCGGGAGTCCAGGCGTTCATCGGATGCCGGGGCCAGCGGCGGGCCTCGCAGACCACCTTGCCGTCGGCATCCAGCGCGGCGATGCGCATCTGCACGTCCTCGTGGCAGTAGGCCACGCCGTCGTTCCGCCACGTCAGCTTCAGCTCGAGCAGCGAGGGCCGGTTACGGCCCACCCGCACCCGGCCGGGGTGTTCCACCTCGGTTACGGTCAGCCGGTAACCCAGCTTGCGGGCGAAGTCGCACAGACGCTCGCGCTCACTCTCGCTCTGCATCTGGTCCGACCGTATGCCATACCAGTTGAAGTAGCTCGGGGCGCCTTCGAGCGCCCTTGCGTAGATCTGCGCGCTGTCACCGGGGTTCTGGAGGATGCCCCTGACCGGCTCGTACATCGTGGCCACGCGCGGCGACATCTCGCGGAATCGCGCAGCCAGCCAGTGCTCGTCCGTCCATACGCCGTCCTGCCGAGGCATGACGCCGGTTCTGGCGCAGTAGTCCAGCACCTGGTTGCGGATCCGTTCGCGGTCGCGCTCGCCGTGGAAGTGACCTTCGCCCAGCGGGATCGCGAGGCGGGACCTTGGGAAGTGACGGCGGTAGAGATCGATGAGGTCCTTCGTGGCGTTGATGACACGGTCGGTCGAATAGCCCTTTGCCACCCACTCGTTGTAATCGCCGAAGAACCATATCTCGCCGAAGGAGCCCACCGGCACGTCGACGTATTCCAGCGCCGGATCGCCATCGTAGCGTTTGCCCAGCTCAGCGACGATCCCCTCCATTGCCGCCAGATAGGGCTCCCCCCAGGGCACGGGGAACTTCTGGCCGCCGTGGCTGGTGTCCACCATCACGTAGTCGACGCCGGTGTCGTAGATCCAGGTCGGGGCCACGTCCTCGACATCGGGGCCGCTCAGGCAGTTCGGCATGATGCGCAGGCTGTAGCGCCGGCCGTGTTCGCGGGCGGCTGCGATGTGCCTTCCCAGCAGCGACTCCTCGATCGTGAAAACGCCGGGCTCCGGGTTCACTTCCTTCCACATCACGCGGATGTAGACATGGTCGGAGACCTCGTCCACCCAGCACGTCTCGCCCCTCATCCACTGGGCCGGGGCGGACCAGTGGCAGAAGGCCAGCCCCATGCCCGGGTTGAAGATCACCTCATCGGTGCCCTCGGGTCGGCTGCGTACGGTCTCTGCGCGGCCGGCCATCGCAGTTGACGCCGCCAAGGCCAGGACTGCTGCTGCTGTGGTAATCGCCGCCGCGCTGCGCACCATGCCGACTCCTTGCCGAGTGTTACCCGAACCGGCCCAGGATTCTACCCTGCAGCCCGTCGCTTAACCATCGCGGCGCATCCTCGGGGGCCTCCCCATCCGCTCAGCGGGCCACACACCGGGGGATGGCCGCACACGACCACACGTCTGGAGCAGTCGATCGAGGATCTCCCCGTCCAGCAATTGAAGGAGAAGCTGACCATGCTCTACGACCTGCTCGAAGAGGCCGTCGACAAGCAGTTCGAACAGAAAACCAGGGAACCGGTTGTGACCCACGGTCGCGGCCGGACGGATTCTAAATCCCGGAAACAGGGCCGCCGCGGAAATGGCCGCAAGGCCACGGATGCTCAACTCAGCCTCGACCTCTCGCCCGACCTGCCTCCCGTTGTCGGCCGGATCGACCTGGTTGATCCCGCCAGTTTGACTCCCGAGAAGCGGCTGCGCGAGCTTGCGGCCGTTTTCGCCAGGGGCGTCCCTCACCTGAATGGGAGGCGAGCAATCGAGGCGGACCTCCTCGGCAGCCTTTCTGGCCAGGGCGATTTCGCTGTGGTGCAACGGTACTGGGGTGCGCACGGGGCAAACCCCGTCAGTGTTGGTACGAACCGCTCTTGCGGGACGTAGCGGGTCTGGTCAGAGGGCGAATGCATCGGCTGAGCCGCGATGGAGAGCAACTGCCACACAAGTGGAACGGCGAAGGCGCCCAGCGTGCTCGGGTATCAGACCCCGGCGCAGTACGCGGCGGCGTTGGCGTGGGCTGCTCCGGGGCTGGGTTCCCTCGCCCTTCTGCACCCCACGCCTTTGGCAAGAGAAACTCTCATAACACTTGGTACATAGACTGGGGGCACATCAGGGGGATCCGGACTCGGGCCATCAGGTCGCGGCTGCGCAGAACGCTGTGCTGGGCGCAACCGCTACGTCTGGTTCTCCCGCCGCCAATGAGAGCAACGCTGCGGGAAAGATGCCAATGCGGGCGAATTCACCGCGCAAGGAACTCGGTGCCGAATTCCCTCCCGTGCTGAAACAGGGCGTCGATGTTCTCATGAGGGACCTCTGGCATTACACTGCTGGTCGAAGACAGGACAAAGCCTCTACCCCTTCCTGCGAGCCGGAACGACCTCTCCACCGAGTTCTTGACATCCTCCACTGACCCATGGCGCAGAGTGGTCGTCACGGACACACAGCCCCAGACCGAGATGGGCCGCCCCGTCCGGTCTCTGAGCTTCACAATCTCGTCGTACTTGACACCGTGTTCTTCCTCGAATCCCTGTAGTCCGGCCACGCCCAGATCCATGATGTCGCTCAGGATTGGCGTGATATTGCCGTCGCAATGCCAGATGATGCCGATTCCGTTCTCGACAAGCGGCTCCATGGCCCATTTCAGCGCCGGGAAGTAGATATCCCTCAGTAGCTGCGGGGAGACAATCGGTCCACTGGCCATGCAGATGTCCTGGCCACTGTAAACGAACGGCGCGATGCCGTACTTCTCTCGTGCCAGAACGATCGCCTGGTTGAACAGCCTCCCGTGCAGGGCCGTGTGGTGGTAATAGTGACGCATGGCTTCCGGGTAGTCCACCATGGCGATGAGGTAGTTCTCATAGCCCCAGCGACCATAGGCGCCCATGAAGTCCGCCTGCCCGAAGCCATCGATGAAGAGCGTCTCGCCATTCGTCCTGGCGATGCGCGCGCGCAGGGCGTCGGCGTAGCTTCTGGCTGCTGCTTCGATATCGCATTCCTTCTCGACCGCCGAGTCGGCCGGGAGGTCGTCCACGGCCCGCAGGATGTCTTCTGGCCCACGAATGCATTCTGTCCCTCCCGGGAGGTGCTCGTGGGCTATGTGACCGCGCTCAATGTTCCGCTGTGCCTCGCCGGGAAAGTACCACTGGGGCACCAGGTTAATCCCGCATTGATGTAGGTACTCGAAGAAGACCCCCTCTCGGTCCGACCAATAATCGCGCCCCGCCACCTTGCTCATGTACGAAGAGCTGGTCATCCAGGAGTAGTTGATGCACGGACGAGCCACCTCCTCCCGCATGAGTGTAGCCAAAGCTATCTCGCTGCCTTCTACTTTGCTCCTCTCCCCGGGGTCAAACGCTTGCATCGGACACGCCATGAGAATGAGATACTCTTGAAAGCTGCCAGTACAGGGAGGCCAGTCTGTCCTTCGGGGATTGTTGTCACCAGTTCCCTGAGAGGTCCTTCCCGAATACCGAAGATGGACACGCTCGATGGGCAAGGATAGCGTGGTGGAGCTGGAGAAGCGAGTGGAAGTCGATTCCAGGTTGGCGCGGGACGAGATATTGAGGGAAGGGGCGTGGCGCAAGCTCAACGGCCAGGAACTGGTCCCCAAGGTCATCCGCGGCGTGCGGTTCGAGGACGGCGGGGAGGTGGGAGGGGCGGCGTGGATGCAGAGCCCGAAGGCTGTGCCCAAACCCGATCAACAACGTCGGGCAGTATCTCGCCCAATACGTCGCCTGACCATACGCAAACTCTCCTTGATCTGGACCCCTGCCTTTGTGGAATTGTCGTCTACTTGTCGGCCGGAACGCCGTCCCCGGACGTCGGTCCTTGCGGGGCCATCAGCAGCCGTCTTGCGCGGTAAGGCACGGTGAACGAGGTCGAGTTCCCCCTGCGCATGGCGCCGGAGGAGTGCGGGGTCCAGATCGAGCCAGGGAATCGTGCACCCCGCGCCCTTTTCCAGCGCCCCGTCTCGGTGCCGTTGATTGACGGCTGCGATGTCGTCTCATTCGCTCATCT